>NZ_JBFRFX010000054.1:0-38358 GCF_052115045.1 Cupriavidus sp. 2TAF22 | reverse complement strand
CAGGTCCTTGATGGCGAGGGTGGTAGTCATGGCAGTTCTCCTGGAAGGCGGTTGGCCAGCTGGCCGGGTATCGATTGGGACTTCGGTTCGTTTGCTGTCGAGCATCTTTGCTTCGCTCGGGAGGTACAAACGCATGGAGTGTGCCAAGGTGGGCCATGTCGCCTCGAATCGCCCGCAAACGCAGGCTGGGCTTGGGAGAAATTTTTCTCGAGGGGGAAAATGGCGCCGAAGCCCGGTGTGGGAAGGCTTTGATCTGGCAGGCAAAAACCAACACAACAGACACCGTGTGTTCGTGCGCCGCCAACATCGGGAAACATCTGGGCGATCACGCCGGCATGACGCGGCAGCGGGAGGACCCTTGAGGCGCACCGGGATGAGAACACCGGCGGCCTGCCGGAATTCCAATGCGGTCACATGGGATCAGAAGCCCATCGTCGCCGACAGCAGCAAGGTGCGCGGCTCGGCGATCGCCACGCCGCCGAAGGCATCGACCGCGGCCCAGTAGCGCTGGCCGAAGACATTGCGGACGTTGAGCCGGAAGGTGGTCTGCCGGCGCGCCAGCGTAGTCCGGTATCGCGCGCCAAGGTCAACGCGGGTCCATTGCGCAATGCCCTGTTGCGTATTGGCCTGGTCCACATACTGGCTGCCCGTGTAGACCAGGCTGCCGGTCAGCGTCAGCCCGGGCGCGAAGGCGGCATCCCATTCGGCGCCCAGGTTGGCTTGCAGCCTGGGCACGCCGATGGGGGTCTTGCCGGCGGTCGCGGCGCTGTCGGTGCGCACCGGCCTCGCATCGAGCACGGTGGCGCTGGCCAGCAGCCGCACGCCTGGCACCGGCTCGCCATACAGGCCAAGCTCCAGTCCGCGGTTGCGCTGCTCGCCGTCTGCGGTGAACAGCGTGCCGGACATCTGCCCACCCGGCCGGGTGATCTGGAACGCGCTGACCGTGGCGATCATGCCTCCCCGCTCTACCTTGACGCCGGCTTCGTACTGTATCGACTTGTAGGGCGCGAAGACCTCGCCGGCGTTGCTGGCGCTGGCGGGCGCGGTGTCGCCCTTGCTCAGCCCTTCGGCGCGGTTGGCGTAGAAGGAGACGTGCTGCCAGGGCTTCACCACGAGGCCGAGCATGGGCGTCACGGCCGATTCGTCATAGCGCGAAGTCACGGCGCCGGCGGTGCTGAAATTCGCCGACCTGACCTGCTGGTGACGCACGCCCAGCGTCAGTTGCACGCGCTGGTCCAGCAGCGACAGCGTATCGGCCAGCGCCACGCCGGTCAGGCGGGTTTCCGAAACCGTTGGCACGCTGGCCGGATCCGCGATGAACTGCATGGGAAGCGAAACCGGCTGGTAAAGGTTCGTCAGCAGGGTGACGGGCGAATTGTTGAAGCCTCGTCCCAGTCGATCCCGATAGCCGCTGACCACCAGATTGAGGCGATGGCCGACCGGCCCGGTGTCAAAGCGGGCCCGCAGGCCGGTATCCGCGGTAGCCCGGGCCACGTTGAACTTGTAGTTCGTATCCGACACGGCAATGTCGCCGGCCTCGTTGACGATGGTGGGCGTGATGGCAAAGAGCCTGGCAACCCGGGTACGGCCGCCGCCGCCGTCCAGGAACCAGGCCAGCTTGTCGCCGATCTCGTATTCCGCCCGAAGCAGCAGCGACTGGTCGCTGATCCTGGAGTGTTCCCAGGGCTGCGAGATATTGCGCTGTCCATCCGGCGCGCCGGGCACGGCGATGCCGGGAAGGATGTGCAGCAGCCGTGACGGCGCGTTGATCCTTTCCCGCTGGCCGATGAAGTCCAGCGTCGCACGCAGGCGCTCTCCCTGATAGTCGAGCGCCAGCGCGCCGGCACCAGCGTTGCGCGACTGGTTGTCCAGCCTGGTGTCCCCTGCCCGGTAGCTGCCGTTGAGGCGGATGCCGAACTGCCGCGCGGCGCCAAAACGCCGGCTCAGGTCAACGTTTCCACCCAGTTGCGATGTCGCGGCATAGTCGGCGGTGACCTGCATCTGGTCCGGTCCGGTGGCCCGCTTGGGGACGATGTTGATGCCGCCGCCGACACTGCCGCTCGGCGCCATGCCGATCAGCATGGCGGTCGGGCCCTTGATCAGCTCGACGCGCTCGATATAGCCGGTGGACACGCGGTAGTTGGAGGCAACGCCATACAGGCCATCGAAGGCGATTTCCCCGAAGTTACCGTTGCCCACCGGAAAGCCGCGGATCGTGAAGGCATCGAGGATGCCACCGGGCTGGCTGACGAAGCGCACCGACGCATCATTGGCCAGCACATCGCCCACCGTGCGCGCCTGCTGGTCTTCGATCGCCCTGGCGGTGTAGCTGGTGAGGCTGAACGGCGCGTCCATGATGTCGGTGTTGCCGAGCATTCCCAGCCGGGCGCCGCGCGCGACCTGCCCGCCCGCGAAGGGCTGCGGCAATTCGCCCGCGGCGGCGGCGGTACCGGTGACCGTCACCGTGGGCAGCACCGGCGCCGCCTCGCTGCGGGCGCCCTCGCGCGCCCTGCGCAAGGAAAAGCCGCCGCCCGGCAGCGCCACCGCTTCCAGCCCGGTTCCCGCCAGCAGCGCCCTCAGCCCTGCCGGCACCGAATAGCTGCCTTGCAAGCCGGGGCTCTCGGCGGCACCGAGCAGCGCCGCATCGTAGGAAAGATCGATGCCGGCAGCGCTGGCGAAGCGGTTGAGCACCACATAGAGCGGGCCTGGCCCGATGGCAAAGGAGCGGGCCTGCTCCGTGCCCGGCGCGGCACGCGCCGTGGACAACGGCATGCCAACCCACAGGGCGAGACAGGCGAGAGCGCAGGAAAAGGCGCGGCAAGGTGCCCTCAATGGCTTAGAAGTCCATGCTCATGGACGCCATGAAGGTACGCGGCGCACCCAGCGAGATCGTGCTGAACGAGGCCACCCCCGACCAGTACCTGCGATCGAAGGCATTGAACACACCCGCACGGAAGGTGGTCGACTTGCCGTACAGCGAGGACTTGTAGCGCACGCCCAGATCCACCGTGGTCCACGACGGCACCCGCTGCGTGTTTGCCTGGTTCACGTATTCGCTGCCGGTGTAGTTGACGGCGCCGGTCAGGGTCAGGCCGGGCACCCACGGCAGGTCCCATTCCGTGCCCAGGTTGGCCATCACCGTGGGCACGCCGACCGGGCGGTTGCCGAGCGTGGCCGCGCTGCTGGTCTTGGTCAGTTCGCCGTCGAGCAGGGTCACGCCGCCGAGCAGGCGCACGCCCTTGTAGGCCTGGCCCGACATCGTCAGCTCCAGGCCCTGGTTGCGCTGCTCGCCGTCGACGGAGAAGACCGTGCCGGACAACTGGCCGCTGGGCTTGGTCATGCGGAAAGCGGCCAGCGTTGCCATCACCTTGCCCGCGTCGTACTTGACGCCGACCTCGTGCTGCTTGGTCTTGTACGGGGAGAAGACCTGCCCCGCGTTCGACGCCACCGCCGGCGCGATATCGCCCTTGCTCAGTCCCTCGATGTAGTTCGCGTACAGCGAGACGTGCTGCCAGGGCTTGAAGACGATGCCGGCCAGCGGCGTGACGGCGCTCTCGTCGTACGTGGCGGTCTTGGCGCCGGTGGCGGCGTAGTTGTTCGACTTGACCTGCTGGTAGCGCAGGCCGAGGGTGAGTTGCACGCGGTCGTCGAGCACGCTCAGGGTGTCGGCCAGGGACAGCCCCGACAGCGTGGAGTCGGACACCTTGGGCACGCGTTGCGGCGCGGCGATATCCTGCGCCGGGCGGTCGACCGGCGCATAGATATTGGACGTGACAGGCGTGCCGGCCACGTTGGCGCTGGCGAAGCGGTCCATATACAGGTTCGCCTGCAGCGCCAGCGCGTGCTTGACGGGGCCGGTCTCGAACTTGCTCCTGACGCCGGTATCGAAGCTCGACCGGTTGACCTGGAACCTCCAGTTCTGTATCGCCGACGAGGTGGCACCCGCCGAATTCAGGATGGTCGGCGTCTGGTCCGACAGCCGCGCCACGTCGGAGCGGGTACCGCCAGCGTCGGCAAACACGGTCACGTTGTCGGTGATGTCGTACTCCGCGTGCAGCAGCGTCGAGACATCATTGGACTTCCACCAGCCCCACCGCTGGCTGACATTGCGCCGGCCGTCCGGCGCCGCGGGCACCTGCACGCCGGCCGCGACCAGGAAGGGCCGCGTCGGCGCGTCCACCCACTGGTATTGCTCGATCAGGTCGAGCGAAGCCCGCAGGCGCTCGCCGTGATAATCGAGCGACAGCGCGGCCACCTCCGCGCGCGATTTCTGGTTGTCCAGCGGGGTCTGTCCCTGGCGATGCAGGCCGTTGAAACGGATGCCCCACTCCCGGTCATCGCCAAAGCGGCGGCTCAGGTCGATCGCGCCGCCCACCTGCGCGTCAGACGCGTAGTCGAGGGTAAAGCGCGTCAGGTCCTGCGCCAGTGCCCGCTTGGGCACGACATTGACCACGCCGCCCACGCCGCTGTTGGGAGACATGCCGTACAGCAGGGCGGCGGGGCCCTTGAGCACCTCGACCCGCTCCAGGTACTCGGTGAAGAGGTGGTAGTTGGGCGAAACGCCGTAGACGCCGTCAAACGCGATTTCCGACAGGTTGCCCTCGTTGATCGGGAAGCCGCGGATATAGAAGGAATCCGTCACGCCGCCGACCTGGCCGGTGAAGCGAACGGAAGGATCGCTGTTCAGCACCTCGGCCAGGGTGACGGCCTGCTGGTCCTCGATCCGCTGGGCGGTGTAGTTGGTCACGGCGAAGGGCGTGTCCATCACGCCCTTGTTGCCCAGCAGCCCCAGGCGGCCGCCACGCGCCACCTGGCCGCCGGCATGGGCCGGTGGCAATTCGCCCGGCGCCTCGGTGGCGGCGGTGACGGTCACCGCCGGCAGCGTCGCGGTGGCATCCGCCGGCTGCGATTGCGCCCTCACGCCGAGCGGTGCCACGCTCGCGCCCATCGCAAGACAGACAAAGGCGTGGTGCAGTGCAAGCGCGAACGGCTTGGGTCGAGGTGGGCGCGCGTTGGCGATGGCAGTGGCATGGCGTGTTGCAGACATCAGATTCTCTTCTCCGGCAGCGTGGTGTTTGAAGTTCCTACGCAGTAGGCCGGTCGAGAATCGAAATCCCCTCAATATTTCCCTGGTTTTTTTCCGCACATGGGCAAAGTGGCGTCAATTTCCGCCGGCGGGACCAACCGTGACCCAGAGGCGCGTGCGATAGGCGATGGAAACGGGCTGCGACTGCGCCAGGAAGCGCAGCGTCCGATCGGTGTCGCGCAGGTGGTAGGTGCCGGATATGCGCAGGTCCGCCACGCGCGGATCGCAGACGATGCGGCCGGTGCGGTAGCGGGCAAGTTCGGCCAGCACGTCGGCCAGGCGCATGTCCTTGCCGGCGATGACGCCCTCGGCCCAGCCGTCCGGCGCGATGGGCGGCGCCGCCGCCGGCGTGCTGCCGTCTGCGGCAAGCCACCAGGTCGTCCCCGCGCGTGCCACGTCCTCGCCATTGCCCGCCGACGGATACAGGGCGACGGCGCCCTCCTGCACGCTGACCCGGGCGCGCGCGCCCTCGATACGCACCACGAAGCGCGTGCCCAATGCGCGCAGGCTGCCGAACGGCGTCTGCACCCAGAAGGGCCGCGCCGCGCCGCTGGCGGCGGAAAATTCATCGTCATGGCCCGTGGTGACCAGGATCTCTCCGCGCCGCAGCGTGATCAGGCGGCGCTCGGCGCCCAGTCCGGTACTGATGGCCGTGTCCGTATTGAGCACGATGGTGCTGCCATCATCGAGCCGCACGGTACGCTGCTCGCCGGTGGCGGTGCTGGTATCGGCAAGCAGGCGCTGCCATGGCGCCAGTTCTCGCACACCCTGCACGGCAAGCAGCGAGATACCTGCCAGCGCCAGCACCTTGAGCGCCTGACGGCGTTTCAGGCCGCCGGCGCTGCGCCGCGCGCCGGCGGTTTGCAGCGTATCCAGCGCAAGCGCTGCCGGTACGCCGGAGAAATCGTCTCGCAGCGCCTGCACCCGCTGCCAGGCGAGCGCGTGCAGCGGGTCCGCCTTGAGCCACTGTGCGAACGCCTCGCGCGTGCCGGCGGTGGGCTCGCCGAAGTCGAGCCGGATCGTCCAGGTAACGGCCTTGTCGACCATGCGAGCGGGAATCCGGGGTTCGGGCGCGGGCGGCGTGGGTCCGCAGGGACTGGCGGGATCAGTCACCGAAGCGCACAGCGTAGCAATGGCGCAGGGCCGCGGCGACATGGCGTTCGGCCGTCGCCAGCGACACCCCGAGGCGCTCCGCGATCTGCCGGCAGGTCAGCCCTTCCAGCTGGGCCCACAGGAAGGCGGTGCGCACCTGCGGCTTGAGCGCATCGAGTATGCGGTCGATGGCGATCAGGGCCTCCAGGAAGAGCAGCCGGCTCTCTGGCGACGGCGCGTGGGCCGGCGGCAACTGCGCCAGCGTCTCCAGCCAGGCCAGCTCCAGCTCCCGGCGCCGCCAGTGCTCGATGACCAGGCCGCGCGCGATCGTGCTCAGGTAGGTGCGGGGCTCCCGGATATCCGCGGCCTGCCGGTGGAGCAGGCGGAGAAACACGTCCTGCGCCAGGTCTGCCGCATCGCAGGCATTGCCCAGCTTGCGGCGCAACCAGCCCTGGAGCCATCGGTTGTGCTCGCTATAGAGGGAGTGAACGTGACGCTGGAGAGCGGATTCGGCGGCAGCCATGCTGCATTCCTGATGATGATCAGTCTGGCACGGCCAAACCTCACAGATCGCAAATGAGAATGGTTCGCATTGTATTACAGACGGGCTCTCCAGTACAACTGCCGGCAGGCCCGGTCATTGCCACGCTGGCGCACAGCCCTGCGCCGCCCGCCTTCGCATAATGAGTCAGTCAGCGTCAGCCAACGGGGATCCGGCCCACACGGGCGGCCGGCGGCCTTGCCAGGGCATGGCCGCTTCCAGTTGGGCCGCCAGGCGGAAAAGGATGTCCTCTCGTCCAAACCCCGCAACGAACTGGGAGCCAATTGGCAATCCTGTTGCGCTATCGAACGACAACGGAACCGACATGGCGGGCAACCCCGCAACGTTCGGCAACGGGGTGAATGGTGATTGCTGGAGCACGTGCGCGATCCAGCCGTAGCCATCAAGCATTCCCTCGTCCTTGTTGTACTCACCTATCCGAGGCGCGAGATCTGGCAGCGTCGGCGTCAGGAGAAGGTCGTAGCCCAGGAAGAATTTGCCCGTCGCCCGCGTAACGGCATTCCGGACCTGCAGCGCCTCCAGCAGGTCCGTACCGCTGACGCGACGCCCATACTCGTAGACCGCGAATGTCGCCGGTTCGAGAATGCCCGGGGTCACGGGCCTGCCGGTTGCCGCCGAGATGGCGTTGAGCCTCATGGCCGCGTTCGCGGTCCAGATCTGCGCGTTGGCGTGAACGAAACTGTCCCAGCTTACGCCCAGGTCCGGCGTGACTTCCTCCACTTCATGGCCCAGCGATGCAAGAGACCGGGCAACGGCGCGGATGGCATCCGCCACGACAGTGGTGGTCCGCCCGGAATTCTGTGGGTTGAGCAGGAAGCCGATCCTGAGCTTCCCCGGACTGCGCTGGAGTTCCGACAGATAACTGTCGGCCGGTGGCGCAATCTGATACGGCTCGCCGATGCCGGCACCGGTCACGGCATCGAGCAAGGCGGCGCTGTCACGCACCGACCGGCTCACGCCAAAGTGCACGCCAAGTCCGTTCCATACCTCGTCTACGGCGGGGCCGTTGGATACGCGTCCCCTTGTCGGCTTCAGGCCGAACAGGCCATTCAATGCCGCGGGCACGCGAATCGAGCCACCGGCGTCAGTGGCATGGGCAAGCGGAACGATTCCGGCTGCGACGGCCGCGCCGGCGCCCCCGCTCGAGCCGCCGGCACCGCGATCGAGATTCCACGGATTCCTGGTCGGCCCGCACACGCGTGCCTCTGTGGTCGTGCTCACCGCCAGCTCGGGCATCGTCGTCCTGCCGAGCGTGACGAGGCCGGCCTTTCGGAATCTGACCATCAGATTCGAGTCTTCCCGTGCAATCAGCCCTTGCGCTATCCGGCTACCCAGTTCGCTTCTGCGGCCCTTCATCGCCACGCCCAGGTCCTTGATGAGGAAGGGCACGCCGGAAAGCAGGCTTCCTGGTTCCGCGGACGCGGTTGAGTCCGCCTCCGCGGGCCAATGCTCGACCACGGCATTGATCTTCGGGTTGATAGCCTCGAGCGCATTCAGCGCAGCGGCCGCGACTTCCGCGGGGCTGACCTGTCCGCTCGATATGAGATCGTGCAAACCTACGCCATCAAGCGACGCATATTCGTCCAGTTTCATAGCGATGCCAATAAAGAACCAACAATAAGAGCGGAATGCCCCAGCAGCCGCGCAACGAAACGGCTACCTGAGCGCGGGCGTGATCAATCCATGCCTCGCGTTCCCGCGGGAACCGGTGCATGCCCATCCGATGCGAATTCAACGACGTCTTCCGGATGCAAGCGCAGAAGGAGGACGATGACTCCCGAGATGAAAAGCATCGCGGCCACGATCAAGAAGCCAAGATGCATGCTTCCCGTCAGACTCTTCGACCATCCGATGATGCTTGGCCCGAAGAACCCACCGGAAAGACCGATCGTATTGATCAGTGCAATCGCCCCCGCTCTCGCATCGCCTTTGATGTACTCCGGCGGTACGGCCCAGAAGACGATATTTGCCATCCACATCATCCCCGTGGCGAGTGTGAGACAAACGATGGTGAGCAGAAGGCTACCGTCGGCAAATATCCAGGCGACAAAGGCGAGGACGCCGACGAACACAGGCAGCGCAATGTGGAAACGTCTGTCGCGATGCTTGTCGGAACTGCGGCCACCATAAAAAATGGCCAATGCAGCAGCAACGTAGGGGATGGCTGAATACCAGCCCAGCTGCTGTGTGCTGGCGACGCCTTCGAGCTTGAGGATCGTCGGAAGCCAGAAGCTGAGAGCGTAGATTGGCGCGATGATGCAGAGGTAGGCCACGGCAAGAATATAGACCTTCGGGTCCCTCAGGACAGCACGGAAAGAACCATGGCGTCCGGCATCCCTGCCCAGTTCCCCTTGAAGCAGGCGCTTTTCCTGCGGGCTCAGCCATTTCGCGGTAGCCGGGCCATCCGACAGGGCGAAGTAGGCGATCACGCCGAGGACGACACACGGGGCGCCTTCCAGCAAGAACATCCATTGCCAGCCGGATAGATTGCCGGCCCCTGCAAACGCCGTCATGATCCAGGCGGAAAGAGGACCGCCCACGATTCCGCTGACCGGTCCCGCGAGCCAGACAATGGAGATGGCGCCGGCAGTGCGCGACGGACCATACCAGCGGGACAGATAAAACAGCACGCCAGGAGCAAAGCCGGCCTCGAAAACGCCGAGCAAGAAGCGCACCGCATAAAAGGCCGGAATACTGTTCACGAACAGCATGCAGATTGACGCGATCCCCCACAGCACCATGATCCGGCTGAAGGTGACCCGCGCCCCCACCTTCGGAAGCAGCAGGTTACTCGGGATCTCGAACAGGACGTAACCCACGAAAAAGATGCCGGCGCCGACCCCATAGGCCGCATCGGATAGTGCCAGGTCACTCTGCATCTGCAGCTTCGCGAAACCGACATTGACTCTATCGAGGTACGCGAACATGAAGCCGACAAACAGTAGCGGCAGCAGGTGTAGATCCACCTTTCGATAGACGGAAGATACTGCTGCGTCGCCGCCTGACGTTTGATTTATTGCGGACAATTTTGTCTCCGGTCGTTGATCTTGGTCGAGCCTGGGCCATGGCGATCGCACGGCGAGCGATGTGGAAGATCCAATCCATCGGGCTCGCCGTGTGAGCGACAAGTGGCGGGCTATCCGGTCACAGCCTGGCTGACATGACAGCCAGCATTGCGTCGCAAAGAATCTGTGCGCCCGCGGCCAGATCCTTGTCGCGGGCATGCTCTGCCTCGTTATGGCTGATGCCCTTCTCGCAAGGCACGAAGATCATGGCCGTAGGCGTGTGGTCTGCCATGTACTTGGCGTCGTGAGTGGCGCCAGAGACGATGCTCATGTGCGTCAGGTTCCGAGCCTTCGCCGAGTCCTCGACAACCGCCACGACACGGTCGTCGAACTTCACGGGAGTCGAGCGCAGCAATACCTTGGCGGAGACGGGGCAATGCTCGACTTCGCTCGAACACATCTGGAGGATCTTCTCGCCCGTTTGCAGGAGATGATCCGGATCCGGGTGCCGGAGATCGATGTTGAAGGTAACCTTTCCGGGAACCGTGTTGGGCGAGCCGGGTGCCACTTCAAGCCGTCCGACGGTGAAGCGCAGTATGTCGAGCGGATCCGCAATTTCACTCCGAATCCGTGCCATCAGCACCGTCGCCGCAAGCAGCGCATCTTTCCGGTGTCGCAATGGCGTGGTGCCGGCGTGGGCCTCCATCCCGCGAACTTCGATCTCATAGGAATGAAGACCCTGAATGCCGCTGACGATGCCGATGTCGCAATCCGCATCTTCGAGGACGGGGCCCTGCTCGATGTGAGCCTCGATATACGCAAACCCTTTGCCGCCCAGAGGCCTGCTTTGCAAGTGCGGAAGCGCCTCGATCTGCGTCGCCAGCGCATCGCCAACGCTGATGCCTTTCGCATCGCGTATTGCCAGTGCCCTGTCGAGCGGCAAGGCGCCTGACGCCACCGCCGACCCCATCGTCGGCGGGGGAAATCTCGAACCCTCTTCATTCATCCAGACGACGAGCTCCATCGGGCGCTCTGTCACCACGCCATGATCGTCAAGCGTTTCAAGGACTTCAAACCCGGCCAGCACCCCGAATACGCCATCGAACTTGCCGCCCGTGGGCTGGGAATCGAGATGCGATCCCGTCATGACAGGACTGAGTTCCGGCCGCGCGCCCGGGCGGCGGATAAAAAGATTGCCGATCGGATCGATGGCCGTGATGTAACCCCTCCCCGAAGCCCAGTCCAGAAGGAGTTGCCGCCCCCTGGTGTCCTCTGCCGTCAGTGCCTGACGGTTAACGCCGCCATTGCCGGTGGCGCCGATTTCGGCCATCGCGCGGTGGCGGTCCGAGAGCCTGGCACCGTTGATAAGCGGTGCGGCTGTCACCGTGGATACAGATGTGGGATTGTCGACTTGCATTGTTTCCGGGGGGCGTCGTTTATCGTGGCACCCAGTTTGCCCAGCCAACCCCATAAAGTCAAGTCACTTGACTAGCAGGAATGTTAGTGTCATTTATACGAACAAAAAGCGGCATCCAAGCCACAATCAGGCTGCGGATCGCGAAAACCACCCCTTGAATTTGGCTCCGATGCCGACGCGGCGGAGGTGACGTCGACATCTCGCCGATTTATCGACCCCATGCCTGCACTCGTTACATTGCTACACGCCAAATCGAAAATGCGTTACTATTTCGAAATGCCGGAATACTATTAATCCGTGCCGTAGAATTATCGAAGATTCACGCCGGATCGAGAAACTTCACCGAAGACGGAACGATAAATCCGGTCCAGTACTGATCGCGCCATCGCATATTATGGAAAACAACGAAATTAATCAGGAAATCGTCATCGGCGGAAGGCTCAAGCACGCGAGACTCAATCGCAAGCTGAGCTTGCGTCAACTGGCGGAGAAAGTCGGCTGCACTGAGAGCTTCCTGTCGAAAGTCGAGAACTGCAAGGTCCGCCCTTCCCTCCCGATGCTTCACAAGATTGCCGTGACGCTGGGAATCAGTGTCGCCAAGCTGTTTATTGAAGAAGACAACACCACTGGATCGGTGACGGTCATGCGGGAGGGTCAGCGACAAATACTGCGGACGGAACATCGACGGGCTGGCGATGGCGTGTCGCTGGAAACGCTGCTCCCCAACCATCTGTGCGCCCTGCTGGAATCCAATATCCATCACATCCCCGCGGGAACCTCGTCCCAGGGCTTTCTCGAGCATCAGGGCGAAGAAATGGGCTATGTACTGCAAGGAGAACTGGAACTCACCGTGGCCGATCAGACTATCCGCGTGAGCAAAGGCGACTCCTTCTTTTTCTTTTCGCACCTCCCGCATGGCTACCGGAACATTGGCAGCACGGAAGCCCAGGTGTTGTGGGTCAACACGCCCCAGAGCTTCTGACGCAGTCACCAGAGCGACTATCCCGCAGGCCTCGACGACATCCTGCCAGCCCTTGCGCGGATCATTCCTGCGTTACTCCTTGCGTTTCAGGCCATCGGGAGCGGGCACCCAGCGAAAACCGGCCTGCCCGGCCTGTACATGACCCAGCCCGGGGAATGCCATATGGGCGCCTCCCACCAGATAGCCTTGCCGGGCCGCGTCGGCAAGGATGCGCTGCCGCGTGGCCGCCGCGGCGGCAGGAGCGACGTCGTACTCGATGGTGATGCCCGGATCGCCGAACTGCGCCTCGCTGGCGTGGATGACGTCTCCCCAGAGCAGCAGCCGCTGACCCCGGCTCTCGATGAAGTAGCCGTTCATGCCCGGCGTGTGGCCGTATAGCGGTACCGAGCGCACGCCGGGGAACAGTTCGGTGGCACCGTCGAAGGTGCGCAGCTTGCCCGCCACCACATACGGGTCGACAGTCTGGTGCGACTGCCGGAAGGTGGTGCGGGCCGCCGCCGGCGCCCTGGCCTCGGCTTCGGGGCTGAGCCACAAGGCCGGATCGCGCTGGTCCACGTGCACCACTGCATGCGGGAACACCCGCTGCCCGCCGATACTGAGGCCGCCGGAGTGGTCGCCGTGGATATGCGTCAGCAGGATGTCGTCGATATCGCCGGGCTGGTAGCCGGCAGCACGGAGGTTCTCGACGAGGTGGCCGGTCAGCGGCCCGAACAGCTCGCCCGCGCCGGTATCGACGAGAATGCGACGCTCGCCGGTGTCGACCAGGAAGCAGTTGACGGAGATCTCCACCGGCAATGCCTGGTGGGCGGCCGCGAACGCCTCGCGCACGGCTTGCGGCTTGCTCATGATCTTCGACACGTCGCGCGGCGCGGTGCCATCCGACAGCACCGTGACGCGAAACGCCCCCAGCGCAAAGCGGTAGAAACCGGGGGCCTGGTGCGCCGCCCATCCAGGGCTGGACGATGTGTCCGGCGAATCTGTCGCACCGGCGTTTGCCGGACTGGCGGCAAGGACGGTCATGGATGCGGTGGCAAGAAGCAGGAAGCGGGGGAAATTCATGATCGGTATCGGTCCGGGTTGCGCACTGGCCCCTTATCAGGTGCCGTACTGGTGCTGAATCAGCGATAAACGGAACAATAGCGATCGCGCTCTGCCGCGATAAGCTGTCTTTCTTGGGAATAATTGTGCCACCATTGGCATAATCGGCATAATTGGCGGCATCGATCATTGACCTGGCGCCGTGCGCGAACCGAGACGTCCATGCCTCCCGACATGAATGACACGCTGGTCTTCCTCAAGGTCGTGGAAGCGGGGAGTTTCACCGCCGCCGCAGCCGAGTTGCTCCTGCCCAAGACCACGGTCAGCCGCAAGCTGCGCGAACTCGAGCAGCGGCTTGGGGTGCAACTCTTGCACCGGACCACACGCCGCCTCGGCCTGACGGAGGCCGGCACGCTCTACTACGAATCCTGCCGCGCCATTCCCGGCATGCTGGCAAACGCCGATGCAGCGGTAGGCCAGTTGCAGGGCACGCCGCGCGGCACGTTGCGCATCACGGCATCCTACTCGCTGGCGATCACCCTGCTCGGCCCGCTGCTGGCAGATTTCCGCGGCGAAAACCCGAACGTGAACATCGAGCTGGTGCTCAGCCACCGCACGCTCGATCTCGTCGGCGAGGAAATCGACCTGGCACTGCGCATGGGCGACCTGCCGGATTCATCGATGGCCGCACGGCGACTCGCCACCTTCCCGAACCGCATCTACGCCAGCCCCGCCTATCTCGCGCAGCATGGCGAACCCACCCATCCGGACGCACTGTGCGAGCACATGGCGCTATCCACGCGCGTGGCCAGGCGCGCCAGCGGCCATGCCTGGCCAATGCGCCGCGAGGACGCTGCCGAAGGGCTCACCGACTACCCAATCCGCCCCGTGATCGAGGCCGACGATCCGGAGACACTCAAGGCGCCACTGTTCGACGGCGCGGGCCTGATGATGGCAACAGACCTGATCATGGCGCGGCATGTCGGGCAAGGCCTGGTGGTGCCGGTACTGCCTGGCTGGCTCGGGCGTTGCCCGGACCTGCACGCCGTGTTTCCGCGCGGGCACGTACAGCCGCCAAAGTTGCGCGCGTTCATCGACTTCCTCGTGCTGCGGCTCGCACCGGGTGCCGCAGGCGCACGGCGCTGAACGCATCGGCAACTCGCCTGGCGAGGATCGCGCAATTGTCGTGCGGGCGCCGATCCCTGCAAGGCATGGCAAGGCGAACACCAGGGCTTCCGGCTTTTCGCGCGCGATACTTTGTGGCATGTTTGCCGGGGATTGCCGGTCGACAGGCCGGCTCGAACTACGGGTGAGATTGTGGAACTACGACATTTGCGCTATTTCATCGCGGTGGCCGAGCATGAGAGCATTCGCGAGGCGGCGGAGCGCATCCACGTCACGCAGCCCGCCATCTCCCGCCAGATCCATGACCTGGAGGAAGAACTTGGCTTCGCATTGTTCGCGCGCACGCCGCGCGGACTCAGGCTGACTTCGGCCGGCCAGGCGTACTTGCGCGATGCCCGCACGGCGCTCAACCAGCTCGACGTCGCGGCGCGCGGTGCCCAGCGGATATCGGCCGGCATGCAGGGCCGCCTGCGGCTTGGCTTTGTCGAGAACAGTGGCTGGGACGGCATCGTGCCGCATATCTTCCGGCGCTTCCAGGAAGACGTGCCCGACGTCCGCATCGAACTGATCCCGATGAACACGCCACAGCAGCTCGACGAGATCCGCGCGGGCACGCTCGACGGCGGCTTCGTGTACCAGTACGGGCCGCTCCCCGAATCGCTCGGCACGCTGCCGCTGACGACGAACAACGTGCTGCTGGCGGCGCCGCGCGCATGGGCGCTGCCCGCCCCGGAAACGTCCACGACTCACGCATCCCCGCCAGGCGTGGCGCTGCGCCAGATTGCCGACTGGCCATTCGTCACGTTCCCGCGCGCTGTGTATCCGGTCTACTACGACCGGCTGATCGGCGCTTGCCAGGCGTGCGGCGTCACCCTCAACGTCGTCCAGGAGGTCTCGACCGAGGCCGCCATGCTGTCGCTCGTCTGCGCCGGCATCGGCGCAGCCATCGTCAACTCGGCCAACGTCGGCCGTCCGCCAGCGCTCTGCCACTTTGCGTCGTTCACGGATCTTTCCATCCCGATGCCGCTCGTCTTCGCCTGCAAGGCCGATGCGCCCGAGCCGGCGCTTGCGCGCTTCATTCAGACGGTGGAAGCGATGAGGCAGACCGTGGCGGCGCCTGGGTGATGCCCGGAAAGCATCAGCTCCGCCAAAAAACGGCATTTGTCGGCAACCAGCTCGATCAGCAATATTGCATGCAGACGCGGCCGATCCCCACGAACCGGCCGCGCCCGATCCCCCACCGGAGACAGGCATGCCAGGCCGATCGAACGACCAGACCCATTCCAGGAAAACACTGATCTCAACGGAGATCGACTACGAGCGCGAGGGCTTCCAGACCGGTGTGCTGCGCATTCCCTATTCGCATGACCGCTCTGCCTATGGCCACATTCCCGCGCCGATCGCCGTGCTCAAGCAGGGCACGGGACCCACGGTGCTGCTGACCGGCGGCAACCATGGCGACGAATACGAAGGCCCGGTGGCGTTGATGAAGCTGCTGCAGCGCATGCCTTCGATGCAGATCCAGGGCCGGCTGATCGTCATACCGGCGCTGAACTTTCCGGCGTTCATCAACGGCTCGCGCACCTCGCCGATCGACCGCGGCAACCTGAACCGCATGTTTCCCGGCGACCGCAATGGCTCGATCACCGCGATGATCGCGCACTACGCGGACAGCGAGCTCTTCCCGCGGGCAGACGTGGTGCTGGACCTTCACGCCGGCGGCGCTTCGTTCAACCACATGCCCACGGTGCTGGCCGCGCTGCCGTCCGATCCGGCACGCCGTATCGCGTACCTGAAACTGGTCAAGGCCTTCGCCGCGCCGCACACCATGGTCATGGACCTGCTCGGCGAAGACCGAACCTACGGCGCGGCGGCAGAGCGCCACGGCACCTTGTTCCTGTGCGGCGAATTCGGCGGCTATGGCAGCTGCAACGTGGAAGGGCTGGCCATCGTCGAGCAAGGCCTGCGCCGTGTGCTCCATGTCGCCGGGCTGACGCGCGACGACAGCCCGCCGCCGCGCCACGACACGCAATTCATCGCGGTGAACGGGGCCCGGCACTATCTGTTCGCGCCACGCCACGGCGTATTCGAACCCTGCTTCACGTTGGGGCAGCAGGTCGCGGCCGGCGATCTCGCCGGGCGGCTGTTCGATCCGTACGCGCCGTGGGAGCCGCCGCGCGAACTCCACTTCGGCGGCGCCGGCATGGTGGTCTGCGCCCGCACCTTCGCCGGCGTCGAACCCGGCGACTGCATCGCCCTGCTGGCATCCCCCATCACGCTGTAGCCCATTCCGACGGCAACGCGGAGATTGGCGTCCTCTCATTGGGGAGCCGCCAGCCCGCCCCGTGCCCCTTCGAGGAGACCTTCATGCAGTCCGCCCCCAAAACCGCCCCGGCCCTGGAAGCCGGCGCGCCCCGCGCCGAAGAGCCGGGAATCGAGAACGCCGGCACCCCGTTCTCACATGGATACATCGTATTCATGTTCTTTATCTGCTTCGCCTTTTCTTATATCGACCGCCAGGTCGTCAGCATCCTTGTCCAGCCGCTCAAGGCATCGCTACTGCTCAGCGACACCCAGATCGGGCTCTTGCAGGGTGCGACATTCACGCTTTGCTACGCTACCGCGGGGATGTTCGTGGCCCGGCTCGTGGACCGCTCGAACCGGGTACGCCTGAGCGCTGCCTGCGTCGCCATCTGGGCGATTTCCACGGCCATGTGCGGCACGGCAAGCAGCTTTGGCGAACTGCTGGTCTGGCGTGCCGGCACGGCCATTGCCGAAGCCGCCCTCAGCCCCGCCGCCTTGTCGATCTTCAGCGATATGTTCCCGCCGCGAAAGGTCACGCGCGCCAGCAGCGTGTTCATGCTTGGGCCGTACGTCGGCGGGGGCGTGGCCTTGCTCGGCGGCGGCGTGTTGCTGGGCTGGATGGACCAGCCCACGATGGCCGGCTGGCTCACGACGCAAGGCCTGCAGCCCTGGCAGATGATCTTCTTCGTGGTCGGGCTACCCGGCCTGGCGCTTGCTGCGCTGGTGCTGGCGACCATCCGCGAGCCGGCGCGGCGCGGGCTGTCGACCGCCCACGCTCCCGCCGAGGCGGCGCCACCGATCAGCGAGGTCCTGCGCGAGTTGTTCGTGCGCAACCGCTTCTGCCTGCCCTACTTCTTCGGCTACGTCGCCCTCATCCTGCTGTTCTATTCCCACGCCGCCTGGTTCCCGACCCTGCTGATCCGCAGCTTCGGGTTGTCCGCAAGCGAGGTAGGCAAGATGACCGGACCGGTCTACATGATCGGCGGGATGGCGGGCGTCGTCAGCGCAAGCCTCTTCGTGGGCAAGGTGGACGATCGCGATGCGCTGCGCAAGGTGCTGCGCATCGCCTGCGCGGCGGCCACCTTGCTGGTGCCTGTCGCCTGTGCCGCGCCGCTCGCACCGGTGATGTCGCTGTCGCTCGCGCTGTATGGCCTGTGCGCCTATGCCGCCAGCATCGTCATGGCACTGGCGCCGGTGCCGCTGCAGATCACCATTCCCAATCGCATGCGCGGTCGCGCGGTGGCACTGCTGGTGTTCCTGACCAATGCCATCAGTGGCGGGCTTGGACCGTTCGCCGTAGGCTCCATCAACGAGTGGCTGGGCCATCCGAAGTCCGGGCTGGCGATCGCCCTTTCCATTGTCGGCACCACGGCGGCGGCGGTCAGCGCCCTGCTCTATTTCATCGCCGCCAGGCGGGCCGGCCAGGCATCTGCCACAGGCACGAGCCTGGGAACACAGGCAGGGCGTTGATGTCAGCCATGACATCCCCCGGAAAGCCAGGCCGGCTACGAGCAGTCCAGGCGATGCAAGGACGCGGCCATTGACAATGGCTCAGGCCCTCGGCGCGCCACCTACGGCTTCGATCGCACCGGCTCCGCAGTGTCTCTCGCCGGGGACATTGCGGCATGCACTAGCAGCACTGGCCGGCGGCACTGTCGTACCAGCCCCTCGGCTACGCTACCCATGAGCAGGCGCCGCACGCCGCGGCGCCCGTGCGTGCCCGCGACGATCAACTCCGCGCCAATCTGTTCCGCCGCCTGATTGATGGCCGTAGCCACATCGAAGAGCGCCCCCGGCTCGTCGATCATTGCCGTCGTACATTTCACCTGCCGGGCCGCTGCCCTTGCCTTGGCGCCGTCAAGAAGGAGTTGCCCACCTTCGAGCAGGGTGGCACGCAAGTCGGTGAGGTCGACATAGCCTGCCTCGTACCTGAGGTAGCTGTTATCGATCACATGGACCACGGCAAGCTCCGAACGCAAAGCTGCGGCCAAGCCGACCGCTTCCGCCAGGGCCCGCTCGGCGGACTCGCTGCCGTCGACTGCCACCAGGATCTGGCTGTACATCATCGCTCTCCGTGTGAAGACATCGCGGTCATCGGGCAACGGGAGGCGCCCGCAGACGCTGCCCGCCTCCCTCGGATACGTCCAGTCTGTACGCCCCCGCGTGCGTCGTATTGATGTAGATCATGGCTTGTGCTGTTCGCCGGGTTGCGCGCAGGCACCGGCATCTATTCTCGTGACAGAGCGTTTTCCTGCGGACGGCCAGTTCGCAACGACCACGAGGAGAGTTCATCATGTACAGGAAGATCTTGCTTGGAGTTGACGGCAGCCGCTCCTCGGACCTTGCAGTAAGCCAGGCGATCATCCTCGCCAAGGCGACGGGCAGCGAAGTGCGGGCGCTCTTCGTGGTGGACGACAGCGATGTCTTCTACCTTGCCGAGAATTCGTACCCCTCCTGGTTGATGGAGAGCATCCTGGCCATGGGACACAAGTGCCTGGAGACCGTGGCGAATCGCCTGACCGAGGCCGGCGTACCGCATTCGACAAAGATTCTCGAAAAGCCAGTCGCGCAGGGCCGGATCTCGGAATCGATCGTGAGGGAGGCTGATTACTGGGGCGCCGACCTTATCGTGCTGGGAACACATGGACGGCGCGGGATCAAACGCCTTGTGATGGGCAGCGTGTCGCAAGGCGTAGTCTGCGAGAGCAACAAGCCCGTGCTCCTGATCCGAAGCGAACTCGAAGAATAGCGATCTGCGTGGCGCCCCAGGCTTCGCAATGGCGGCGCCGCAGACGCTGCAGACCGCACCTGCGATCGGCATTCGTACCCGTATGCCGATTCCTGCACGCCATGACGTCCGCAACCTGGCAGTGGCGCTTTAGCCCTTCACACGCCCAGACTACGCGCCCAGACTAAGCGTTTACCCCTTGAGCAAATCCACGCCCCTGTAAGAAGCGGGTAAGGGGCAGGCCTTAACTTATCAGCATGGACATCGGCCGACGCTACGGCGCACGCCTCTGCCGGCGCCGCACGCTGGCGCGGACCATCGCGTCCGGCGGCGTCCGGCGGCGTCCGGCGGCGTCCGGCGGCGCAAGCACACAATCTGCAGGAGACATGGATGAATGAAGATCTGGTCACGAGACTGAAGGCAAATCCGCGATATCGCGAGCTTGTCCACAGGCGAACACGGCTTGGATGGTCGTTGACCGCCATCATGCTCGTCATCTACTACGGATACATCCTGCTGATTGCCTTCGACAAGGAACTCCTGGCCACGAAGATAGGAAATGGCGTGATGACGTGGGGCATGCCGATCGGCCTGTTCGTGATCGTCTTTACCGTCGCCATCACGGGATTCTACGTACGCCACGCCAACGGCGTGTACGACGAACTGACAGAGCAGATCAAGCGGGAGGTGGCATGAAAGCACATCACGCACTCCTTGCTTGCGCAACGCTGCTTCTGTCGACGGCCGCGCTTGCGGCGGGTGGAGACCTTGGGCAGGCGGTCCGGCAGCCAACCAACTGGACGGCCATCGGCATGTTCGTCGTGTTTGTCATTGGTACGCTGTTCATTACCAAGTGGGCGGCAACCAAGACGAAATCGGCGGCGGCATTCTATACGGGCGGAGGCGGCATCACCGGCTTCCAGAACGGGCTGGCGATCGCGGGCGACTTCATGTCGGCGGCGTCATTCCTCGGCATCTCGGCTGCCGTCTACACCAATGGCTATGACGGGCTGATCTATTCCATCGGCTTCCTCGTCGGCTGGCCAGTCATCACCTTCCTGATGGCGGAGCGGCTGCGCAACCTTGGTCGCTTCACCTTCGCCGACGTTGCGGCGTACCGCTTCAAACAGGCGCCGATCCGTGCGTTTGCGGCATCGGGCACGCTGGTGGTGGTCGCGTTCTACCTGATCGCGCAGATGGTAGGCGCCGGCCAGCTGATCAAGCTGTTGTTCGGGCTGGAGTACTGGATCGCCGTGGTCATCGTGGGGGCGCTCATGATGGTGTACGTCCTGTTTGGCGGCATGACCGCCACGACGTGGGTACAGATCATCAAGGCCTGCCTGCTGCTTGCCGGCGCTTCGTTCATGGCCGTCATGGTGCTGGCCCAGTTTCACTTCAGCCCCGAAGCGCTGTTTGCCAAGGCCGTGGAAGTCCACGCCAAGAAGGACTCCATCATGAGTCCGGGCAATTTCATCAAGGATCCCATCTCGGCGATCTCGTTCGGCATTGCCCTGATGTTCGGCACGGCCGGCCTGCCGCATATCCTGATGCGATTCTTCACCGTGCCCAATGCCAAGGAGGCGCGCAAGTCGGTGTTCTGGGCCACTACCTGGATCGGCTACTTCTACATCCTGACCTTCATCATCGGCTTCGGCGCGATCGTGCTGGTGGGAACCAATCCGGCCTTCCAGGATACGAGTGGCAAGCTCCTTGGCGGCGTGAACATGGCGGCAGTCCACCTGGCCAGCGCCGTCGGAGGAAGCGTGTTCCTCGGATTCATCTCCGCGGTGGCCTTTGCGACGATCCTGGCCGTCGTTGCCGGTCTCACCCTCGCCGGTGCGTCCGCCGTTTCGCACGATCTCTATGCGACGGTATTCAAGCAGGGCAAGGCAACGAGCGCCGTCGAACTGCGCGTATCGCGTATCACGACCGTGATCCTCGGCCTGGTCGCGGTGTTCCTTGGCATTGTCTTCGAGAAGCAAAACATCGCGTTCATGGTTTCGCTTGCCTTCGCCGTTGCGGCCTCGGCCAACTTTCCCGTGCTGTTCATGTCGGTGCTGTGGAAGGGCTGCACCACCCGTGGCGCGACGATTGGCGGTTTCCTGGGACTGTTGTCGGCGGTGATCCTCACCATCCTGTCCCAGGCCGTCTGGGTCGACGTGCTGCACTACAAGAGCGCGCCATTTCCCTACACGTCCCCGGCGTTGTTCTCGATGACGATCGGCTTCCTCGGCATCTGGCTCTTCTCGGTCACCGACAACTCGGCCAGGGCGCGCATGGACAAGGCTGGTTTCGAAGCCCAGCAGCTTCGCTCCGAGACCGGAATCGGCGCGGTCGAGGCGTCGGGACATTGAACGAAGCCGGCGGCGTATTCAATGCGAGCCGCCACGCAGAGCGGCGGCGGGCGCCTGGCGCCAAGCCGTCCCGGCCGGGGCAGGCTCGCCTCAAGAGCGCGCATCCTGCCCTTGCCTTGGACTTTGGCTATGGTGAAATAACCCTGCAAGGCGCTTCCCACGGTGGGGCTGCCACCTGCGCCCCTTCCCCGGTGTCGCAGGCCCTCCGTTACCGCGCTCGCTTACCCTTGCCGGGCCGCGCCTAGCGTGTCGCGCTTGATCTTCTTCGCCAGCGACCACTTGTGAACTTCGGTCGGGCCGTCGTAGATGCGGAATCCGCGAATCTCACGGAAGATCTGTTCGACGACGGTGTCGCGCGACACGCCCATGCCGCCCAGAATCTGCACGCAGCGATCCGACACGCGGAACAGCGCCTCGGAGACGCCAACCTTGGTCATCGAACTCTCCGCGGTACCGAGGCCACCTCCATCGAGCACCCCGGCGCACCAGTCGATCATCAGTGCGGCCTGTTGCAGATCGATCAGGTTCTCGGCCAGCATGAAGCCCACCCCTTCGTGGTCGATCAGCAGCTTGCCGAACGCCTTGCGCGTGACAGCGTACGCGCGCGCGATCTCGTCGGCCCGAACCGCGGCGCCGAACCAACGCATGCAATGCGAGAGCCGCGCCGGTGACAAGCGGACCTGCGCATAGCGAAAGCCCTCGTTCGCTTCGCCCAGTACATGGGCCTGCGGCACGCGCAGGTCGTCGATCACAACCAGCGCGTGACCGCCCGGCATGGAACTGTCGATGGTATCGATCAGGCGCTCGATGCGGATCGCCGGATGCGGCAGATCGACCAGAAACATCGTGGCCTGGACATGGTCGGCATCCCCGGTGCGCGCCATGATGATGCCCACGCTTGCACCTTCGGCGCCGGTAATGAACTTCTTGCGCCCGCGTATCACCCAGTCGTCGCCGTCCCTGACCGCCGTGGTCTGGAGCATCGACGGATCCGAACCCGCCCCGCCGTCCTCCGCAGGCTCCGTCATGAAGAACGCCGAACGGGCCTCGCCACTGACCAGCCGCGCCAGGAACCGATCCTTCTGCGCTTCCGTGGCCACCTCACCCAGCAGGAACATGTTGCCTTCGTCCGGCGCCATGGTATTCACGGCGACGGGGCCGAGTGGCGACAAGCCGGAGCGCTTGAGCACGGCCGCGGTCTCGCGCTGCGTCAGGTGCGAGCCATCGGCAAGGATATGGGGCGTCATCAGCCCCGCGGCACGCGCTTTGTCGCGCAGTTCGGCGACAAGATCATCCGATGGGCCATGATCGCCGCAGCGCGGATCGCGCTCATAGGGCATCACGACGTCGCGCACGAAGCGCTCGACGCGGTCGGCAATGAGTTGGCTTCTTTCCGTGGGGCATTCGGTGAACATGCTGGATGACCTCCTTGTAGTGTGTCGATTGAGTGACCGTCATCGATGCGATCATAATGCTTCTCGCCCCGGGCGGACTCGCGCAGCTACTCGCGGCGCAGTCCGGCCTGACGGACCACGGCGGGCCATTTCTTCTGCTCGGCCTGTATCAGATCGCCAAACGCCTGCGGCGTACCGCTGGCCGGCGCAAAGCCACGGCTTGCCAGGCGCTGACGGACGCCCGCGTTCCGCATGGCCTTGGTGATTTCATCGTTGAGCCGCGTCACGATGCCGCCGGGCGTACCCGCCGGCGCCACGACACCATACCATTCCATGGAATCGATGCCGGGCACGCCCGCTTCGTCCAGGGTCGGGACATCCGGCAGGGTAGGCAAGCGGTGCTTGCCCACCACGGCGAGCGCCTTGAGCTGGCCCGACTTCAGCAGCGGCTCCACCACCGGAAATCCGGGGAACATCATCGCGACGTGGCCGCCGACCATATCCGCCAGTGCCGGCGGCGCGCCTTTGTACGGGACATGGACGATGTCGACCCCCGTCTGCTTCTTGAACGCTTCGCCGATCAGATGGAGTTGCGTGCCCGGACCCGACGATGCATAAGTGATCTGGCCAGGCTGCGCCCGGGCCTTGCTCACCAGCTCCTGCAGCGAGCCGGCCACGGACGGATTCACAACCAGCACATAGTTCAGGGTCACGAGCAGGCTGACGGGGCTGAAGTCACGGGCCAGGTCGAACGGCAACCTGTCGTCGAGACTCCGGTTGATGATCATCGGCGTGGTGGCGATCAGCAAGGTGTATCCGTCCGGCGCGGCCCTTGCCGCCGCAAGGGCGCCGATATTCCCGGCGGCACCGGGCCTGTTCTCGACGATGACCGRCTGTCCCAGGCCGACGGAGACCTGCTCCGTCACGATGCGGGTGGCAATATCCACGCTGCCTCCCGCGGGCCAGGGCACGATCATGCGTATCGGACGGCTTGGGTACGCACCCGCCGCCAGCACGCTGGCCGCGCTGGCCGCCAGCGCCATCGCGCCGATGGCGCGACCAATGCGTTGCAGTATCATCGAATGCATCGTCTTACCCCAGCCGCTTTCCAAGCGTCTCCGGCACCATGCGCAGACCCAGCAACGACAACAGGCCGCAACCGATCAGGTAAAGCGCCGGAGCGTTCGGGCTGGAGGTCAGGTGGATCAGCAGCGTCGAGAAAAGCTGGGCAAAGCCGCCAAATACGGCGATCGCCAGGTAGTACGTGACCGACATGCCCGTGGCACGCAGGCGTTGCGGCAGCACCTCGCTCACCAGCACCAGCGTGGCGGGCGACGTCATGGCCATGGGGATCGCCAGCAGGCCGACCACCACCAGCAGGCATGGCAGCGACGGGTAGGCGTTGATGGTGACAAATGCCGGGTAGGCCATCACCAACAGGGCCAGGCGCGTCCACCACACCATCCTGCGCCGGCCGAGGCGGTCGGTCATCCATCCCGCGACCGGGCCGAACACCGCCATGACGGCGGCGGCGACGAAGCCTGCCCAGACGGCATCGCCGCGCGGGATGTTGAGCTGGATCGCCGCGTAGTTCGGCAGGTAGTAGGCGATCAGGTGGACGGCGGAGCCCAGGCCGATCATCAACAGGATGCTGGCGACGAGTTCGCGCCAGTGCTGGCGCATCAGTGCCCAGCCACCCACGGCGCGCCCCGCCTTGTTGCGCTCGGCCGGGGGCAGCGTCTCCTCCAGCCTGCGGCGGATGATCTGTCCGATCGGGATGACCAGGACGCCGATCAGGAACGCCACGCGCCAGCCCCACGACTCCAGCGACGCTGGCGACAGCGAATGGCTGAGCGCAAGCGCGACGAGCGCGGCGAAGACGGCGGCGACGCCTTGACTGGCGGTCTGCCAGCTCGTGTAGAAGCCGCGCGACCGTTCGTCCGCGTACTCCATCAGCATCGCCGTGGCGGACCCCATTTCCCCGCCGATCGCGAAGCCCTGCACCAGTCGCGCGATGATCATGAGCGTCGGGGCGATCACGCCGATCTGGGCATAGGGCGGGGTCACGACGAGAATCAGCGCGCTGAGCGCCATCAGCCACATCGACAGCAGCACGGCTGGCTTGCGTCCCCGGCGGTCGGCGTAGGCACCGATGACGAGGCCGCCCAGCGGCCGCATCAGGTAGCCGGCACCAAAGGTGCCGAACGACAGCAGCAGTTGCCCGAGCGGATTGTCGACCGGGAAGTACAGCGGAATGATCAACGTGGCGAAGAAGTTGTAGACCCCCGAGTCATACAGTTCGAGTGCGCCGCCAATCGTGATGGCCGAAATGGCCGAAACCTTCGACATCGGCCTGGATTTCGGCTCGGCGTGCGAACCTCCCGGGGCGGGGGTGTGTGCCGGATTCACCATGGCGGTGGGATCGAGTGGCATGCTTGTCTCCTGGCGCGGCGATATTTGTCGTGCCGTGCCGCTTGTCATGATCTGCTGAAATTGGCGGGACGTCTCGTTCGGCGTCCCCTTGATGCTTGCCGCGCTCGCTATTCAGGCCGGAAACCCGACTGCTTGACCGCCACCGCCCATTTCTTCTGCTCGGCGGCCATGAACGCGCCGAACTGCTCCGGATTGCTGTTCGTGGCCGGCTCGTATCCCTTGCCGCTCAACTGCTCGCGCACGCCTGGCGCGCCCAGTGCCTTGTCGATCGCATTGCCCAGCAGGACGACAATGTCCTTCGGCGTGCCGGCCGGCGCCACCAGGCCATACCATTCGCTGGCCTCGATGCCGGGATACCCCGCCTCCGCCATCGTCGGCACGTCGGGGAAGAGCGCCAGGCGCTGGCTCGTCGCCACGGCCACCCCCTTGAGCTGGCCCGACCTGACGAATGGCATCACGGCGGGCACCCCGTGGAACATCATCTGGATGTGCCCGCCCACCATGTCGGTCAGCGCTTGCGGGCCGCCCTTGTACGGCGCGTGGACGATGTCGATATGCGCCATGCCCTTGAAGACTTCCCCGACGATGTTCTGCTGGGTACCGGGGCCGGGCGAGGCGTAGCTGATCCTGCCGGGCTCGGCCCTGGCCCGCGCCACCAGATCCTTGACGGACTTTGCCGTCGAGGGATTCACCACCAGCATGTAGGGCGAGCTCGCCATCAGGCCAAGCGGCACGAAGTCCTTGCCGGTGTCGAACGGCAGGTTCCTGTACAGGCTCGCGTTGATCATCATCGGCGCGCTGGCGACGAGCAAGGTATAGCCATCCGGTGCCGCCTTCGCGCCCATCCCTGCCCCGATATTGCCGGTGGCGCCGGGCCGGTTGTCGACGATGACCTGCTGGCCCAGGCTTGCCGACATCTTCTCGGCGACGGTACGGGTGACCGTGTCGACCCCGCCGCCGGCCGGCCACGGCACGATGATGCGGATGGGCCGGTTCGGATACCCGGACTGCGCCCACGCGCCGGCGGCGCAGAGGGCGAGCGAAACGGCAGTGAGGGCGGTTGCGGCGTGACGCAGCACGAACTTCATGTCTGTCTCCTCGGTTCTCTTGTGATGGATGTGAGGTTGCTGCTTGTTTCCGGCCTAGGCGGCGACCGTCGACTGGCTCGGCGCGTCTGCACGCCGGCCGCCGCTGCGCCACTGCGCCATGAGCCGCGCCCACTTGCCGCGCGTGGCGGCGAGGTTGCGGCCCTTGACGTGGCCATAGCCGCGGATCTCCTGGGGCAGCCGCGCGATCTCCAGCGCGAGGTCCAGGTTCTGCTTGTTCAGCGAATCCAGGATCGTCTCGATGCACTCCCGGTATTCACCGATGAGGGCGCGCTCATCCCGGCGTTCGGCGGTGTAGCCAAAGGGGTCGAACGCGGTGCCGCGAAGACCCTTGAGTTTCGCCAGCACGTGGAATGCACTCCGCATCCAGGGACCATACGCAGTCTTGACCGGCTCGCCGTCGGCATTCTTCCTGGCGAACAGCGGCGGCGCGAGGTGGTGCACGATCCGCACCTTGCCTTCGAACATGCCTTCGATCTGCTGGCGGAACGATGCGTCCGTGTGCAGGCGCGCCACCTCGTATTCGTCCTTATAGGCCATCAGCTTGAACAGCGAGCGCGCCACGGCCTCCGCAAGGCGATTGCCGCCGGCATGCCCTTCCACCGCCTGGACGCTGGCGATGAAGGTCTCGTACTGCGCGGCGTAGGCGGCATTCTGGTAAGCCGTCAGGAACGCCGCGTGCTTGCGGATCAGTTCGGCCAGCGACGGCTTGCGGGTGAACTGGATCACCTGCGTGTCCGGCATGCGCAGCGGCACTTTGCTCATGTCATGCGCGCACTGGCGGCCCCACTCGAACGCAGCCTTGTTGCTCTGCACCTGCACGCCGTTCAGCTCGATGGCGCGCATCAGGGCCTCGTGCGACAGCGGCACCCTGCCCTTCTGCCATGCGTAGCCGAGCAGCAGCAGGTTGGCGTAGATCGACTGGCCAAGCAATTGCGTGGCGACCAGTTCGGCGTCGAGCGTGGCGAAGCTGTCCGCGCGCACCACTTGCGTGATTCGCGCGGCCGCCTCCTCGCCCGGCGGCGCCCAGTCCGGGTTCTGCACGAAGGCCGCCGTCGGCGTGACGTGGCTGTTCAGCACGACGAAGGTGCGCTCGGATGACATCGTCGCCAGCGTTGCCTTGCTCGTGCCGACCACCGCGTCGCAGGCGATCACGAGATCGGCCATGGCCACGTCGACCCGGCTGGCGTGCAGCGCGTCGGGCGACGCGGCGATCTGGATATGGCTCCACGTGGCGCCGCCCATCTGTGCCATGCCGGTGGCGTCCTGCGTGATCACGCCCTTGCCCTCCAGGTGCGCGGCCATGCCGAGCACGCCGCCGATGGTGACGATGCCCGTGCCGCCGATACCGGCGACCAGGATGCGTCGCGGGCGGCTGACGTCCGGCAGCGCCGGATACGGCAGCGCGCCGCCCTGCGCGGGCTGGGCCTTGCCAGCGGCGGCGGGCTTGCGCAGCTTGCCGCCCTCCACTGTGACGAAACTGGGGCAGAAGCCCTTCACGCAGGAGAAGTCCTTGTTGCAGGTGTCCTGGTTGACCTTGCGCTTGCGGCCGAACTCCGTCTCCACCGGCTGCACCGCCAGGCAGTTGCTCTGCACCGAGCAGTCGCCGCAACCCTCGCACACCAGTTCGTTGATCACCACGCGCTTGTCGGGGTCGGGCATGGTGCCGCGCTTGCGCTCGCGGCGCTTCTTCGTGGCGCAAGCCTGGTCGTAGATGATCACGGTGACGCCGGCCATCTCGCGCAACTCGCGCTGCACGGTGTCGAGTTCGTCGCGGTGGCGGATGGTCACGCCGGGGGCCAGGTTGGCGACTCCCGCATACTTGCCGGGCTCGTCGGTCACCACGACGATCTGGCGGGCGCCCTCCGACGCGAGTTCGCGCGTCATGGCCGGCACGTCGAGCTGGCCGCCGTCCACGGGCTGGCCACCGGTCATGGCAACGGCGCTGTTGAAGAGGATCTTGTAGGTCAGGTTGACGCCGGCATTGATCGACTGGCGCACCGCGAGCAGGCCCGAGTGGTTGTACGTGCCGTCGCCCAGGTTGGCGAACATATGCTTGCGCGTGGTGAAGGCCGACTGGCCCATCCAGGGCACGCCTTCCCCGCCCATCTGGGTCCACGAGGTGGTCGAGCGGTCCATCCACGTCACCATGCCGTGGCAGCCGATGCCGGCCATGGCGATGGAGCCTTCCGGCACCTTGGTGCTGGTGTTGTGCGGGCAGCCCGGGCAGAACCACGGCAGGCGGTCGCTGGGACGGCTGTCGCCCTGTGCGGTGGCGCGCTCCCTGGCCTCGATCTCCCGCAGGCGCAGGTCCATGCGGGCCTGCACGTCGGCCGGCACCCCGAGATGGGCGAGCCGCTGGGCGATGGCCTTCGCCACCAGCGCCGGCGACAGGTCGGCCTTGGCGCGCAGCAGCCAGTCGTCGCCCGGCTTGCGGTGGCTCCACTCGCCGCCCGCTCCTTCGCTGTGGCCGTATTTGCCAAAGACGGCGGGGCGGCGGTCCGGGCTCTGGTGATACAGCTCGTCCTTGAGTTGCTGCTCGATGATCGGGCGCTTCTCCTCGACCACGAGGATCTCGCGCAGGCCGTGCGCGAAGTCGCGCACGCTGCCCGGCTCCAGCGGCCACACCACGCTGACCTTGTGCACGCGAATGCCCAGCTCGCGGCAGGTGCCGTCATCCAGGCCAAGGTCCAGCAGTGCCTGCCGGGTATCGCTGTAGGCCTTGCCGCTGGCGATGATGCCCAGGCGCCCATGCGGCCCCTCGATGACGTTGCGGTTCAGACGGTTGGCGCGGATGTAGGCGAGCGCGGCCGGCCACTTGTACTCCATCATGCGGGCTTCGGCGCCGAGCGGATCGTCGGGCCAGCGGATGTGCAGCCCGCCCTGCGGCGCGATGAAGTCCTCGGGCAGCACGATGCTCACGCGGTCCGTGTCGGTCACTACCGAGGCGCCCGACTCCACCACCTCCTGCACCGTCTTCATGCCGGCCCACAGGCCGCTGAAACGGCTCATGGCGAAGGCGTGCACGCCGAGGTCGAGGATGTCCTGCACATTGGACGGGAAGAACACCGGCAGGCCGCACGCCATGAAGGTGTGGTCGCTCTGGTGCGCCAGCGTGCTGCTCTTGGAAACGTGGTCGTCGCCGGCCAGCGCGATCACGCCGCCCAGCGGCGCCGTGCCGGCGAGGTTGGCGTGCTTGAGCGCGTCGCCGCTGCGGTCCACCCCGGGGCCCTTGCCGTACCAGATGCCGAAGACGCCGTCGTACTTCTTGCTGGCCGCGTCGAACTCCAGCTGCTGCGAGCCCCATACCGCCGTCACGCCGAGCTCCTCGTTGACGCCCGGCTTGAAGACGACGTGGTTCTCGGCGAGGTGCTTCTTCGCCTGCCACAGCGCCTGGTCGTAGCTGCCGAGGGGCGAGCCGCGATAGCCGGAGATGAAGGCGGCGGTGTTGTGGCCCGCCATGGCGTCGCGCCGGCGCTGGAGCAGCGGCAGGCGCACCAGCGCCTGCACGCCGGTCATGAAGGCGCGACCCGACGCCAGGGCGTACTTGTCGTCGATGGTGACGGCTGCCATGGCCGTCCGTGCGGCTTCGGGGGGGATGGGGGCGTTCATAGTCGGATTCAGCCTGCTCAGGTTGGTCGGGTTCGTGTATGGGCGGCCGGCGTCCTCCGGCTGCTCCGGGTATCGACTGTCAAGGATGTCGGGAAGTGTGTCCGGGAGGTCAGTCCGGGAACGGGATGCCCACCTGCCGGCCCAGTGCGCTGAGGTCCTGCGCGATCGCTGCCGGCAGTGCGATGCCGCCTTCCCGGGCTTCATGCTCCAGCGCATCACCGCGCGCGCCAGGCAGGCGTGCTTCGGCGCCACCGGCGGCAAGATAGGTACCGGTCCATTGCGCCATGTAGTCGGCGAACAGGTCCTTGCCGGCGAATGCATCGGGCTTGACCAGCCAGACGAACCCGCCCTGCCGGCCCACGGCGCCGCCGCTCTTCAGGTCGTTGCGCGCAGGGTCAAGCGATTGCGCGGTGGCCGCCAGCGCGCCGGCCAGGCACTCCACCATCATGGCGATGCCGATGCCCTTGTGCCCGCCCATCGGCAGCAGGGCGCCGTCCAGCGCGCGCTCGGCGTCGGAGGTCGGTACGCCGTTGGCGTCCACGGCCCAGCCCTCGGGGATCGGGCGGCCTTCGCGGGCGGCCAGCAGGATATGGCCGCGTGCCGCCACGCTGCATGCCACGTCGAAAACTATTGGCGCGCCGCCGGGCACGGGGCAGCCGAAGGCAATCGGGTTGTGGCCGATCCCTGCCTTGCTGAAGCCCTCCAGTGCGAGCAGGGGCGGCGTGCGCTGTCCGACCATGCAGAAGGCGCCCGCCTCGGCGGCCAGCAACGCGTGGATGCCCAGTGCACCCAGGTGGCCGCAGGACTGCACCGCGACCAGCACCGATGCACTCGTCTCCAGCGCTTCCAGGCCGAGCCGCACCGCGAGCGGGCCGGCGACCTGCCCCATCGCACCGTCGGCGTCCAGCACGATGCCGCCCGGGAAGCTGCGATGCGTCATGGCCGCGCGCGGGTTGAAGTCGCCTGCGCGCAGACGGTCGACGTAGGATGGGATGCGCGTCATCCCGTGCGTCTTGTAGCCGCGCAGCTCGGTGCGCACCAGCATGGTGGCGGCCTCGACCGCATGGTCGGGCGGCATGCCGCAGCTTTCGAATACGCCCGCCGTCCAGCGCTCCAGCGCGGCAGGGCTCCATCGGGTGTTCATGACGATTTCTCCCGCACGATCATCAGACGCTCGGCGAACGGGCCGGCATAGACCGTCTGGTAATACAGTGGCTGGTCGCGCAGCGTGTAGCCGCGCAGTTCCATGATGAAGACAGGCGCCTCGGGCTCTAGTCCGAGTTCACTCGCCACCGTCGCGGGCGGCGCGCCAAAGCGGATCCACTGATCCACGCGCAACGTCGGCAGGGACAGCCGCTGGCCAATCAGCTCGCGCAGGTTCTTTTCCAGCGCCTCCCGGTCCAGCCCTCCCAGTTGCGCGAAATCCTCCTCTCGCAGCCAGAACTCGCTGTACAGATCGAAGCGCCCGCCCACGTTGATGACGCGCTCGATCCGCACATAGCCGTCCCCTTCCAGGAAATCGGCCCACGGCCCCTTGCGCTTGATCCGCTTGACCGAGCGCGCGTGGACGTAGGAGGCCAGCTCGTTGCCCGCCTCGTCGCGAAAGCGCAGGTAGCGCACGTCCGCCGGCGCGACGCGTGCTCCCGAGACGAAGGTGCCCCGTCCCTGTTCACGCGTGATCAGTCCCGAATGCGTCAGCCGGATGAGCGCCTTCTGGATGGTGCCCACGCTCACGCCGTGCAGCGCCGCCAGCTCGCCCTCGGACGGCAGGCGGTCGCCCTCGCGCAGGGCGCCGGTTTCAATGGAACGGATGATCGCGTCGGAGACGGTATTCAGTTTTGTCATGGTCGCTCAGAGACTCAGTGCAAACCGACTGATCGCGGTCTCCCGGATGTCGAGCACCTCGCTGCTCAGCCGCGTGCCGGATGCGACGTCCATCGCATAGGCAAACAGCTGGTCGCCGAGGTCGGGGATCTTCTCCCCGCGCTCCAGGACCGCGCTCACGTCGAAATCGATATTGTCGGCCATGGTGTCGACCGTATTCACGTTGCCGCACACCTTGACCGTCGGGGCTACCATGCTGCCGATCGGATTGCCCACTCCGGTACCGAAGAAGGTGAGCTGGCAGCCGCCGGCGGCAAGTGCAGTCAGATTTTCCACTGCCGCGGCCGGCGCGTCCATGAAATGCAGGCCTTTCTTCTTCGGCGCCTCGCCGTAGCCCAGCACCCCGACGAGCTGGCCCTTGCCGGCCTTGGCCATTGCGCCCAGGGCCTTTTCCTCGACCGTGGTCAGGCCGCCGCGCTTGTTGTCGGGCGACGGCTGGTCCTCGCGCATGTCCACGCCGCGCGAGATGGCCAGGTTTTCCATGTTGCGCACGGCGGTGACGAAGGCCTCGCGCACCCGGCTGTCGGCCGCGCGCTCGGCGAACAGGTGGTCGGCGCCGATGAATTCCGAGGTCTCGGAAATGATGACCGTGCCGCCCTCGGCGATCACCATGTCGGCCAGATGGCCGATCACGGGGTTGCAGCTCAGCCCCGACGTCGTATCCGAGCCGCCGCACTCCACGCCGATCACCAGCGACGACACCGGGCACGGCACGCGGCGGGCGCGCGATGCGGCGAGCGACAGCTTCGCCGCCTTGCGCGTACCGTCGGCAATGCACTGCACCGTGCCGAGCGGCTGCAGGTGGACGGTTTCCACCGGCTTGCCCGCGGCGCGGATACGGCGCGCCACTTGCTCCGTCGACGACTCCTCGAGCCCCACCAGCAGTACCGCCGCGATATTGGGATTGCGACCGAGGCCGGCGAGCGACTCGAAGGCGAAATCAAGGTCGGCACCGAACTGGCCGCGCACGAACAGCGTGGTGACGGGGATGCAACCGCCCACGGCATGCGCAATGGTCCGCGTGACCGGATTGCAGTTGTCCATCACGGAAATCACCGCCACCCAGTTGCGCACGCCAACCGCGCCGTTCTCGCGCGGGTATCCAAGAAAGGTCGTTGCCATCGGATTACCTCCTCTCCAGGTCGCCGCGAGCGCGCGCCGACTCGATGTTGTGAACATGCATGTGTTCGCCGGCCCGTACCGCGCGGCTCGCCCGGCCGATGAGCTGGCCGTACTTCAGGATGCCGACCCCTTCGTCGGTATCGGCAACACAGACCTTGTGCCCGAACGGCACGTCCTGCAGCAGGACCAGTTCTCCCGCTATCTCTCCCTCCAGCCGGCAGGTATCTCCGGCGCGTCCTGCGTCCAGCAGGGTGGCCACATTGTCGGCCCGGTTCAGCACGATTGCTCGCGGCATCTTTCTTAACTCCTGTATAGGTGTTTGATGCAATGTAGAGAACGGACCCGGGTAGTGTCAAGTAATTACGTGGCAACCCCCGAGAAAACCACTACTCAATCCATGCAAGTCCTATATAGAAGTTATTGACACAAGCCTCGGCTATGTCTATTGTCATCACAACGGCGGGCGACTCGCGCCGACCGGAAGAGGAGACAGAGATGAGAGTGGCGTCCCATATGGAGAAGATCGGCAAGCTGATGGCCCTGCGCCAGCGGCTCGATCCGCTCGAGGACTTCGAATTGTGGTTCTGGGCTGGCATGACGGCTGGCACGCACGCGGTCAACGCCGCCCTGCACCAGGCCGGCGTGACCCGGGACGACGACATGTTCCCCACGCAGCCTGGCGTCTATCAGGCGTGCCAGCCGGACGGCAGCATGCGCAACGCCTTTGGCCCGCTGGGCGACGTCTTGCATGTGGGACGGCCAAAAGTGGAGGCCCCGGTACCTGACGACGTGGCGCGGATGATGGCCCAGATGGAAATCATCGAGCACTACCGCGACCCCTGCCTGCGCGAAGGCATGTCGCCCACGGCGGCGATCGCACGGGAATGCGACACGGCGCTTCGCTGCTGCATCGACCTGCTGGCGAAGCGCGTTCCGGGAGCCGGCCATGCAAACTGACGCGCACATCGCGCTGGCTCGGCGCGTCGAGGCATCCCTCGGCAAATGCAAGGAGGCCGACTACGAAATGAAGATCGAGGCGGCGATGCTGGCCGGCACCCACTGGCTGAACGTATTGCTGCATCGCCTTGGCACCAGTCGACCCGAGCAGGATGTCTTCCACACCTATCTGCTCACCATCAACGAGTTCCGGCGGCTGGCCGTCGCTGCCGAACTGCCGCTGCACGCGCTCGCCGAGATCGAGGACATCCGTCCGCCTTACGTGCGCGGCAACGTGGGTGGCGGCGAACACGCCGCCAGACGCGCGCTCGACCTGCTGGCACGGCTGCGCACTGCGGCACTCGACGCGGCATGAACGTTCAACACAAAGGGAGTCAGTCTTGAAAGCAATTCGCGTGATACCCGGCGCCGAGGGCGGCCGGGTCGAAGTGCAGGACATTCCGGCGCCGGATGCCGGCCCGGGACAGATCGTGGTGCGGGTCCATGCCGCGGGCCTGAACCGCGGCGAGATCAATCAGGCGCGCGAACTGCGCACCGGCAACACCATCACCGCGGGCGTCGAATTCGCGGGCGAAGTGGCGGTGGTGGGCGAAGGCGTGACCGGCTGGCGCCGCGGGGATCGCGTGATGGGCCATGGCCGCGCCTGCCAGGCGGAGTACGTGGTGGCCAACCCGATGGCGCTGATGCCCGTGCCGGATGGCATGTCATGGGTCGACGCGGCCGCGTTCCCGAACGTCTTCATCACCGCCCACGACGCCCTGGTGGTCAACGGCGGGCTCAAGGCCGGCGAGTCGGTGCTGGTAAACGGCGCCTCGGGCGGCGTGGCGATGGCCGCCATCCAGATCGCTTCCCTGATGGGAGCGCGGCCGGTGATCGCGCAATCCCGCTCGGCCGCCAAGCTCGACAAGATCATGCAGTACGGCGTGGATGTCGGCATCGACTCGTCGCGCGACGACCAGGTCGAGGCCGTGATGCGCGCCACCGACAACCGCGGCGTGGACATCATCATCGATACGGTCGGCGGCCCGGTGTTCGAGGACAACATCAAGTGCCTGGCGATCAAGGGCCGGCTGGTCAATATCGCCCGCCTCGGCTCGGCCACGGCGCAGATCGACCTGGCCCAGCTATGGCTCAAGCGCCTGCACCTGATCGGTGTGACGTTCCGCACGCGCTCGGAGCAGGAACGGCTCGAGTGCATCCAGGCCTGCGCACGCGACATGCTGCCCCTGCTGCGCGCCGGCCGGGTGCGACTGCCGATCGACCGCACGTTCGCCCTCACCGATATCCACGCTGCGCACGCCTACATGAAGCAGGACCAGCACGTCGGCAAGATCGTGCTGACCGTCGACTGACCGCGCACCAACGACAAATCACACGATTACAGGAGACCACGATGAGTATCGAAATCAGGCCGCTGACCGGCTCGGTCGGCGCCGCCGTCACGGGTGTGAATCTGAACGACCCGATCAACGATGCAGCCTTCCAGGTTCTGCACCAGGCCTTCCTCGAGCATGGCATGCTGGTGTTCCGTGGCCAGTTCCTGCAGCCGGCGGCACAAGTCGCCTTCGCCCGCCTGTGGGGTACGCCGGTGCAGGGCAACCCGCTGCTCAAGGGCCTCAACGAATTCCCGGAACTGGCCCAGGTCACGAAGATACCCAAGGAGACCGCCTCGACCGAGGCCTGGCACTCCGACTCGATCTACACGCCGGTGCCGCCCAAGATCTCCATCCTGTCGGGGATCGTGATCCCTGTCGGCGGCGACACGATGTGGTGCAACCAGTACCTGTCGTACGACCGCCTGTCGCCCACCATGCAGCGCCTGATCGAGGGCCTGCGCGCGACATTCAGCGGCGCCCGCCTGGCCAGGATGACCGGATCCGACAAGGTACCGACCGCCGTGCACCCGATCGTGCGCACCCATCCCGAGACCGGCCGCAAGGCACTGTACGTCGGCCACCCCGATACCGCCTTGCGCATCGAGGGCATGACCGAGGCCGAGAGCCGCCCGCTACTCGACTTCCTGTACGAGCATTCCACCACCCCGGACAACGTCTACCGCCATATGTGGCAGGAGGGCGACGTAGTGATGTGGGACAACCGCTGCACGATGCACTACGCCGTGCACGACTACGGCAACGCCGAGCGCGTGCTGAACCGCGTGACGCTGGAGGGGGAGGCCCCCCGCTGATCACCCGGGCATGACCGTGCCGGGCACGCCGCCCGGCACCCCCCGCCCCTGACCCACGGCGCGCCCAGATCGACGAGAGGCGCGCCCGGGACCACCGGAGACATCCAATGCAGATAGGGATCCCGACTGAGATCCGGCCGGGAGAGGCACGTGTTGCCGCGACACCGGAAACCGTCAAGAAATATGTCGCACAAGGCCATCAGGTCATCGTGCAAAGTGGTGCCGGCACGCGCGCGAGCCTGCCCGATGCCGCCTATGAGGCTGTCGGCGCCCGCATCGGCACCGCCGCCGAGGCGCTTGGCGCCGGACTCGTACTGAAGGTCTGCGCCCCCGGGCCGGCGGAACTGGGCGCGATCATGCCCGGCACCGTTGTCGTCGGCATGCTGAATCCCTTCGACGCGGAAAACAAGGCGCGCATGGCGGCTGCCGGCATCACCGCCTTCGCGCTGGAAGCCGCGCCGCGCACCACGCGGGCGCAGAGCATGGACGTGCTCTCCTCGCAGGCCAACATCGCCGGCTACAAGGCCGTGCTGGTGGCCGCGCACCACTACCAGCGCTTCATGCCGATGCTGATGACTGCCGCCGGCACTGTCAAGGCCGCACGCGTGCTGATCCTCGGCGCCGGCGTTGCGGGCCTGCAAGCCATCGCCACGGCCAAGCGCCTGGGCGCCGTGATCGAAGCCTCCGACGTGCGTCCCGCCGTGAAGGAACAGATCGAATCGCTCGGCGGCAAGTTCCTCGACGTGCCTTTCCTCACCGATGAAGAACGCGAGATCGCGCAGGGCGCGGGCGGCTATGCCCGTCCGATGCCGCCGGACTGGATGAAGCGGCAGGCCGAACTGGTCCACCAGCGCGCCATCCAGGCCGATATCGTCATCACGACGGCCCTGATCCCCGGGCGCAAGGCGCCGACGCTGCTGCATGAAGCCACCGTCCGGCAGATGAAGCCCGGCTCGGTGGTGGTCGACCTGGCCGCGGCGCAGGGCGGCAACTGCCCGCTGACCGTGGCGGACGAAGTGGTCGAGCGCCACGGCGTCATCCTTGTCGGGCATACCAACCTGGCCTCGATGGTCGCGGCCGACGCCTCGGCCCTGTACGCCCGCAACGTGCTCGACTTCCTCAAGCTGATTCTCGACAAGGAAGGCCGGGTGGCGATCGACAGACAGGACGACATCGTCGCCGCCTGCCTGATGACCGCGCAAGAGGAAACGGCGCTTGCCGGCTAAGGAGACCTCAATGGAAATGATTAACCACACCGTGATCAACCTGATCATCTTCGTGCTGGCGATCTACGTCGGCTACCACGTGGTCTGGACCGTGACGCCCGCCCTGCACACCCCGCTGATGGCCGTGACCAATGCCATCTCGGCCATCGTCATCGTCGGCGCCATGCTGGCGGCCGGGCTGACGGAAGATACGACCGGCCGCCTGATGGGCACGCTGGCGCTGGCGCTGGCCGCCGTCAACGTATTCGGCGGCTTTCTCGTCACGCAGCGCATGCTCGATATGTTCAAGAAGAAGGCGCCCAGGACCGAAGCAAAGCCGAAGGCCGCCGCGACGATCGGCGACAAGCTGGCGGAGGCCGCGTGATGAACGGACTCTCGATGAATTCGGTCACCCTGTTCTATCTGGGGGCCTCGGTCTGCTTCATCCAGGCACTGAAAGGACTGTCGCATCCGACCACGGCGCGCAGGGGCAACGCCTTCGGCATGATCGGCATGGCGATTGCCGCGGTGACCACGCTGGCGCTGATCGTCAAGCTGAAGAACGAGTTCCTGGCCGCCGGCACGGCGCAGAGCTCCATCGGCACCAGCYTCGGCCTGATCTTCGGCGCGCTGGTGGTGGGCGGCGGCATCGGCGCCTACGTGGCGAAGAAAGTCGAGATGACCAAGATGCCCGAGCTGGTCGCGGCGATGCACTCGCTGATCGGCCTGGCGGCGGTGTTCATCGCGGTGGCCGCGGTGGCCGA
>NZ_JBFRFX010000053.1:0-59248 GCF_052115045.1 Cupriavidus sp. 2TAF22 | reverse complement strand
CGGAAGGCCAGCGCCGCGCGCCGCAGCCGCAGGGCCAGCGTCCCGCGCAAGGCGGCGGCCGTCCGGCGCAAGCCGGCCAGGGCGCACCGCGCAACGGCCAGGCCAACGGCAACCGTGCCGCGGGCAATGGCGGCGGTAACGGCAATGGTGGCAATGGTGGCAATGGCGGTCGTAGCGGCGATGTCAACGGCAACGTCGCGCAGCCGCGCGGCGGCCAGGGCCGCCGTTCGTCGCCGCAAGCCGCCCTGCTGGGCGGCCAGCGCAAGACCGGCCGCTGATCCCCCGACCCCGACGGCGGCCACGCATCATGTCCAGCTCAGGCTTCGATCTTCCCGTGGCGGATGACGGCGGCGTTCCCTACGCCAGCCTGACGCCCGACCTGATGCTGGACGCCATGGAGGCCGCCGGCTTCATGCCGGATGGCCGCCTGCTGGCGCTCAACAGCTATGAGAACCGGGTCTGGCAGGTCGGCATCGAAGACAGCGCGCCGGTGGTGGCCAAGTTCTACCGGCCCGGCCGCTGGAGCGATGCCGCCATCCTGGAAGAACACGCCTTCGTGCAGCAACTGGCCGACGCCGAGATCCCGGCGGTGCCGGCCATCGTGCGCGACGGCAATACGCTGCTGGAACACGCGGGCTTCCGCTTCGCGGTGTTCGCGCGCTGCGGCGGGCGCGAGCCCGAGCTTGACCGCTCGGACACGCTGACCTGGCTCGGCCGCTTCATCGGCCGCATCCACGCCGTCGGCGCCACGCAGCCCTACAGCGCACGCCCGGCCATCGACCTGGACAGCTTCGGCGTGGCCCCGCGCGACTGGCTGCTGGCGCAGGACTGCATTCCGCACGACCTGCGCCCGGCGTGGGAGGCCGTGGCGGCGCTTGCCATCGACGGCGCGCGCCGCTGCTATGAGCGCGCCGGCGAGCTGCCGCTGCTGCGACTGCACGGCGACTGCCACCGCGGCAATGTGTTGTGGATAGAGGAATCGCAGGCCCGCGCGCAGCCACCCGGCCCGCACTTCGTCGACTTCGACGACAGCCGCATGGGCCCGGCGGTGCAGGACCTGTGGATGCTGCTCGAAGGCGACCGCGCTGCCATGCAAGGCCAGATGGCCGACATCCTGGCCGGCTACGAGGACTTCGCGGAGTTCCATCCGCGCCAGCTCTACCTGGTCGAAGCGCTGCGCACGCTGCGCCTGCTGCACTACAGCGCCTGGCTGGCCAGCCGCTGGCGCGACCCCGCCTTTCCCGCGGCATTCCCCTGGTTCGGCACCGCGCGTTACTGGCAGGACCGCATCCTCGAGCTGCGCGAGCAGGTCGCGCTGATGGACGAACCGCCGCTCTGGCCAGTCTAGGCGCGGCCGGAACCGGCGCGCCGTCTTCTGTCGCCGCTGCTTACTTCTTTTCCGGCGCCTTGACCAGTATCACCGGGCAAGGCGCGTGCGCCAGCACCCGTCCCGCCACCGAACCGATCACGGCATTGAAAAAGGCACCGCGTCCGTGCGTGCCCATGACGATGCCGCGCGCGTCCACGCTGGCGGCATAGGCGACGATGCGCTCCGGCGCAAAGCCATGCAGCGCATGGCATTCGAAGGCGACACCCGCCGCCGCGAGAATATCCGCCACGGGCTTGGTGGCCTTGCCGCTTTCTTCCTGGTGCCAGGCGTCGATGGTTTCCTTGTTGACGAAGGCGCGCACCTGTCCCGTTACCTCGGGGGTGACATGCACCACGTGCACGGTGAAACCGCTCTGCAGCAGGCGGCCTTCGGTAATGAAGCGTGCGGCTGCATCGGCATACGGCGAACCATCGGTGGCGAGCACGATATTGGTCATGGCGGCTATCTCCTGGTTGGGCAACGCTTGTCGCAGTCAGCATGGCGGCGCCGGTACCGGAGGCGATGCCGGGGCGGTCATTGCGGGAATGATGGCACCGATGGGAGAGGCCCGCCACGATCCAGGTCAAATTAAGCCGATTCCGATGCCCGTCGCCTTGCCCGCGGCGCATTTTTAGGCTTTCTTTGCGCCCGGCCCCGGATATCCATGCGCCCTTTTGACACTGCCGGTCCTACCCTGCAGGCAGGAAGACTCTGCCGGCCCCGCCGGCTTGCCGTCATGTCGATCTGGATCTATTACCGGCTGGCGATCGGCGCCGTGGCGATACTGGCGCTGATCCTGCTTTTTGCCGTCGAGTACGGGCTCGCGATCGCCATTGCCCAGCGCGAGGAGGGTTTCGCGCGCGCGCCGGACGAACAGGGACCTTAGTGCCTGCCGCGCCGGAGCGCGCGCCTGCCAGGGGCGCCGCGCGTTGGACAAGTCGCGCGCCGCGGTTCAGACTGCCGGTGCGCGCGGCGGCATGGCTGCCGCGCGCATCCGACAGCCAACAGACCAACAAGACCCATGAGACTGCGTTTCCGTACCCGCGCGCCTGGCCGCGCCGCCGCCCACCCTGATCGCCATGCTTCCCGCGGCGCCATCCGCGCCGCCTTCGGCGCCGTAGCCTGCGCCATGTCGCTGGCGGCCCCCGTCCAGGCCGCCACGCTCGACGCCGCGCAACTGGAGCAGCAAGCCGCCCAGGCCGCGCCGCGCAGCTACCGGGAATGGGTCGAACTGCTGGCCATGCCCAACGATGCCACCGTGCCGGCCGATATCCAGAAGAACGCGGACTGGCTGGTCAAGGCCTTCGCGCGGCGCGGCTTCCAGTCGCGCGAGCTGGCCAACGACGGCAAGCCGATGGTCTATGCCGAATATCCCGCGCCAGCCGGCGCCGGCCCGCGCAAGACCGTGCTGTTCTACATGCATTTCGACGGCCAGTCGGTAACGCCGTCGCAATGGGCGCAGCGCAGTCCGTGGGAGGCCACGCTCAAGGCGCGCAGCGCCGGCGGCAAGTGGGAGACGCTACCGATCGAGCAGCTGTACGCCGGCCACGCCGACCCGGAGTGGCGCGTGTTCGGGCGCTCGTCGTCCGACGACAAGGGCCCCATCGTCATGTTCCTCGCCGCCATGGATGCGCTCAAGGCGGCCGGCGTCGAGCCGGCGGTCAATATCAAGGTGATCCTCGATTCCGAGGAGGAAAAGGGCTCGCCCTCGCTGGGCAAGGTGATCGCCGAGAACCTTGCGCTGCTGCGCAACGACGGCATGGTGATCTTCGACGGCCCCATGCACCAGAGCAACCAGCCCACGCTGATCTTCGGCAACCGCGGTGTGCTGCTGGTGCAGCTCAAGGTGTTCGGCGCCAGCCAGGGCCTGCATAGCGGGCACTACGGCAACTACGCGGCCAATCCGGTGCAGCGCCTCGCCAGCCTGCTGGCGAGCATGAAGGACGACGAAGGCCGCGTGACCATTCCCGGCTACTACAAGCCGGTGAAGATCGACGAGCGCGCGCGCCGCATCATGGCCGCGGTGCCGGACGACGAAGCCGCGCTGCGCCGCCGCCTGGGCATCGCGCGCGCCGAGCGGGTCGGCGCCAACTACCAGGAAGCCATGCAGTACCCCACGCTGAACGTGCGCGGCATCGCCGGCGGCGACGTGGGCGACAAGGCGCGCACCATCATCCCCGAAGTGGCGCTGGCGGATATCGACATCCGCACGGTGCCCGAGACCAGCCCCGAATCGCTGTTCGCGCTGCTCAGGCAGCATGTGGAGAAGCAGGGCTACCATCTCGTCAAGGGCGAGCCCACCGATGAGGAGCGCGCGCGCTATCCCAAGCTCGCGGCGCTCACCGCCGGCGAAGTCTCGGCCTCCAGCTCGGCGGCGCGCACGGACCTCGGCGCCCCGGTGAGCCAGTGGCTGCTGCAGTCCATGCAGCAGTCCTGGGGCAAGGCGCCGGTGCAGATCCGCATGATGGGCGGCACCGTGCCCACGGGTGCCGCGGTACAGGCGCTGCAGTCGCCGTTCGTGATCGTGCCGCTGGTGAATGCCGACAACAACCAGCACAGCTATGACGAGAACATGCGGCTGGGCAACTACCGGGACGGCATCCGCACGGTGATGGGCATCCTGCAGACGCCGTTCCGGTAAAGCCGGAGACGGCGGCCGGAAATGGCGGCCGGAGACGGCGCGGGCAGACAACAGGGGAAAGACGAGATGACGAAAGACGAGAATGCGCTGCCGGGCTACGCGCAGACGCCGGCCTTCGAGGCAGGCCGCCAGGTACGGTCGGAGGTGATGGGCGCGCAGTACGTCGAGCGCGCTTTCGACGCCGCGCAGCAGCAAGGCGATACCGGCCTGCAGCAGCTGGTGACGGAATACGCCTGGGGCACGGTGTGGACGCGCGAGGGGCTGGACCGCAAGCAGCGCAGCCTGGCGACGGTGTCGATGCTGATCGCGCTCAATCGTCCGCACGAGCTGACGGGGCACCTGCGCGGCGCGCTCGCCAACGGCGTGACGGCCCGGGAGTTGCGCGAGCTGGTGGTGCACAGCTCGGTGTACTGCGGCTTCCCGGCGGCGCTCGATGCGGGCCGCAAGCTCGCGGAGGTGCTGGAGGCGGCAGGGGTCAAGGACTGAGCGGCCCGTGCCCGGCGGTGCTGCGGATCTGGCTCAGGTCTGCAGCACCTGCGCCGCGAAGCCGACGAGATAGCCGCTGCCGATGCAGGCGACGAGCCAGCCGGCGAGGATGAGGGCGCTTTCCTTGATGCTCATGATGCGTTCCGTGGTTCGGTTGCGGCGCGGCGCTGGCTGCGGCGCTCAGGCGGCGAAGCCGAACGGATACTCGTGGACCACGGTGCGGGCGCCGTCGCTGAACGCGTCGGCCTTGCGCGCGCCGTCGCCGTAGCTGTCAGCCGTGCGGTGTACGTAGCCGTAGTCGTCGCCGGCATGGAGGCTGCGCGCGTCGGCGGCAAAGGCGGAATTCAACGAGAGCAGGGCGGTGCCGGCGATGGCCGCGGCCAGCAGCAGGCGGGTGGTTGTGATTGTCATGATGGAGCTGCCTTTGTTGAAATTGTGCGAAGCAGTCGCGCTTCCATGTGACAAAGGATAGTTCCACCGGGTGCTCCTTAAGCGGCGCCTAATCGTATGCGATATTCAAATAATTTGAAGATTCATCCTGGGGTGCCGGCCGGCGCGGCGGCGCGCACCCCGGGCACCGGCTGGCGCGTGGCGAAATCCTGCGCCGCCGCGAGCAGCCAGCCGCGCAGGCGGGACATGGCATCGCTCATCGGCCGCGAGTCCGGCGCGATCAGGTAGTAGGCGCGCTGCGAGCGCATGGCCTGCGCCACCGGCATCACCAGCAAGCCCAGCGCCAGGTATTCCTCCACCAGGAAGCGCGGCACCAGGCCCACGCCCAGCCGGGCGCGCGCCGCGCTGATGACCATGCTGTGGTGATCGTAGCGCGTGCCGCGCATGGCATTGACCTCGCCCACGCCAGCCGCTTCCATCCAGTTCTGCCAGTCGAGCCGGCGCGTCGACAGGTGCAGCAGCGGCGCCTGCGCGATCCGCTCGGGCGTGACCGCTTCCGCGCCGCCGAAGAGCGCCGGATGGCACACGGGCACCGATTCCTCGTCGAACAGCAGGTCGGCGCGGCCGCCTGGATAGTTGGCCTGGCCGTAGTGGATGGAGGCGTCGTACGGCGTGCCGTCGAACAGGAACACATCGGTCTGCGCGCTCACATTGACCACGACCTGCGGATGCCGGGCGTAGAACGCAGGCAGGCGTGGGATCAGCCATTCGACCGCCAGCGTCGGCACGCAGGCCAGCTCCACGATGCCCCCCGCGCCTTCGTGCGCCATGATGTCCAGCGTATCGCGCTGCAGCCGCTGCAGGCTCTCGCGTACCTGCGCGCCGTACAGCGAGCCGGCCGGGGTCAGGCTCACGCGCTGGTTGGCGCGGTGGAACAGCGCTACTCCGAGCTGGCTCTCGAGCATGGCGATCTGGCGCGACACGGCGCTTTCGCTGAGGCAAAGCTCGGCGGCGGCGCGGCGCAGGTTCTGGTGGCGTGCCGCGGCTTCGAAGGCGCGCAGGCTGCTGAGACTGGGCAGGCGGGATGTGCTCATGGGGGCGGGCTGGAAGCGGCGAAGCTTGCCTCTTTGCCGGGCAATGCTGACCGCACTTGATGCATGAAAGGCATCATCCTATGCGTAAATCTCGCTTGATGGAAAGAAGTTGATGCTCAAAAATGCGCAGCTTCCGGGGCGCTGCCATCGGGCCTGCCGGATTCCCGCCCCGGGCGCGCAGGACAAACACAAGCAAAAAGACAAAGAGGAGACGGGCATGAAAGCACTGCTTCGCATCATCGGCCATTGCGGCATTTCCATTGGCCTGCTGGCGGCGGCCACCGCCAGCGCGGAAGACTTTCCCAACAAGCCGGTACGCATCATCGTGCCGTATCCGGCCGGCGGCACCACCGACATGGTGGCGCGCATGGTCGGCGACCAGCTCACCGCCATGTGGAAGCAGCCGGTGCTGGTGGACAACCGGCCCGGCGCCGGCGGCATCGTCGGCACCGGCGTCGCGGCCAAGTCGCCGGCCGATGGCTATACGCTGCTGATGGGCTCGGTGGGCGAGTTCGCCATCAATCCCACGCTCTACAAGAAGCTGCCCTACGATGCCGCCGGCGATTTCGCGCCGGTGACGCTGGTCGCCAAGGTGCCCAACGTGGTGGTGGTTTCGCCGGCCTTCGCCGAGCGCGCGCGCGTGCAGACACTGGCGGACTTCATTGCCTATCTCAAGGCCAACCCCGGCAAGGTCAACATGGCCTCGGCCGGCAACGGCACCTCGACCCACCTGGCCGGCGAACTGTTCCAGCGCATGACCGGCACGCAGATGAGCCACGTCGCCTACAAGGGCAGCAGCCCGGCGCTGGCAGACCTGATGGGCGGCAGCGTGGATGTGATGTTCGACAACCTGCCGGCGTCGCTGCAGTTCGTGCGCTCGGGCAAGCTCAAGGCGCTGGCCGTGACCTCGGCGGCGCGTTCGCCGGCACTGCCCGGCGTGCCCACGGTGGCCGCGGCCGGCCCGGTCGACGGCTTCGACGCCAGCCCATGGTTCGGGCTGTTCGCGCCCAAGGGCCTGCCCGCCGCGGTGGCGCAGAAGATCAGCCGCGACCTGGCGCGCGCCGCCAGCGACCCCGCCATCCAGGCCAGGCTGCGCGAGGCCGGCGCCGAACTGGCGCCGAACTCGCCCGAAGTGTTCGCCGAGCTGGTCCGCGTCGACCGTCGCAAGTGGGGCGAGATCGTCAAGCTGTCCGGCGCCACCGTCGACTGACCATCCATTGCCAATCGCCATGAGCACGCCAGCCAATCCATACGCCTTCGCGCCGGCCATGCGCGAGCCGCAAGGCTCGCCCATCCGTGAACTGTTTCCCTATATGAGCCTGCCGGGGATGATCTCGTTCGCGGGCGGCTACCCGGCGCCGGCCAGCTTCGATGCCGCTGCGCTGCAGGCCGCCGCCGCGGCCCGCATGAGCGCCGACCCGGCCCTGTGCCTGCAATACGGGCCGACCGAAGGCATGGCGGAGCTGCGCAGCGCGCTTGCCGCGCTGATGGCCGCGCACGGCGCGCCGTTGCCGGCCGCGCAGATCGTGGTGACATCGGGTTCGCAGCAGGGTTTCGGCCTGCTGGTGCAGGCCTTCGTCGCGCCGGGCACGCCGGTGTGGGTGGAGACGCCGACCTATCCCGCCGCGGTGCAGGCACTGCGCCTCGCGGGCGCGGCGGTACGCGGCGTGCCCTCCGACGCGCAAGGGTTGTGCGTGCAGACGCTCGCCACGATGCTGGCGGACTGCCCTGCGCACGAGCGGCCGCGCCTGTTGTATCTGGTGCCGACCTTCGCCAACCCGAGCGGGCGCACGCTATCGCTGGCGCGCCGCCGCGCCGTGCTCGCGCTGGCCGCGCAGCACCGCATCGTGGTGGTGGAGGACGATCCCTACGGCAGCCTGCGCTTCGACGGCGAGCCGCTGCCCTCGCTGCTGTCGCTGGCCGCGCAGGATCCGCTGCTGGCGCCGTGGGTGGTCTATCTCGGCAGTTTCTCCAAGACCATGGCGCCGGGCTTGCGCCTGGGCTGGATGGCCGGACCCGCGCAGATCGTGCGGCGCGCCGTGATCGCCAAGCAGGTGTCGGACCTGTGCACTTCGCCGTGGCTGCAGCTGGCCATGGCGGATTGCCTGGCCGACGGGCTGCTAGGGCGGCAGACCGCGCGCATCATCGATCTCTATCGACGCAAGCGCGACCTGATGTCCGGCGCGCTGGCCGATGCCTTCGGCACCGCGCTGCGCGGCGAGACGCCGCAAGGGGGCATGTTCCTGTGGTGTGAAATCGATGGCGTGCCGGACTCGGCGAGCCTGCTGCCCCGCGCCATCGAGGCGGGCGTGATGTATGTGCCGGGCGCCAGCTTCGGCGTGGACGGGCAGCGCAGCGGTGCGCTGCGGCTGTCGTTCGCCACGGCTTCCGACGCGCAGATCGTGGAAGGCGTGGCGCGCCTGCGCCGGGCCGTGCTGGCCAGCCAGGCGTCAGCCGGCGTAGCCGGCTGAGCCGGCTACGCCGGGCGTAAGCTCAGCGCGCGTTCAGCGGCGCCATTCGCGCTCGCGGTCATGTTCATGCTCATGCTCGCGCCACTCGTGCTCGCGGTGATCGCGCCAGCGCTGTTCGCGCCATTCGCGTTCGCGCCAGGCCCGCTCGCGCCAGCCGGGACCGTAGTAGCCCGGGCCCACCACCACCGGCTGCGGCGCGACATAGACAGGCGCGGGTGCGTATACCGGCGCCGCCTGGTAGACGGGTGCGGGCTGGTAGACCGGTGCGGGTGCCATATACACCGGCGCGGGCAGGCCGATGCCGATATCCACGTCCACGCGTGCGAAGGCCGCGCTGGAAGCCAGTGCGGCGGACACCGCGACAGTGGCAAGGGTGCATAGGGTGGCGATTTTCCGCACGGGGGGCTCCGGTTAGTAGATGGCCGCACTTTAACCGCCCGCGGCCTCGCCAGGTATTAGCGGCTCAATACATGTGTGTCCGGGTGTAACGTCCGCGCCCGCCGTTCTTGACAGGCCGCGGCCGGATCCGGTGATCATCCGGCGCACTAGGCATTGATCCACCGCATGCGCCGCCCCAGCCATGGCGCCAGCGCGGAGGTGGCCACGCCCAGCGCGATCAGCGCCAGCCCGGCCGACAGGTCCGCGGAGATGCGTTCGTGGAAGGCCGCGGCGGAAACGATCAGGCCGATCACCGGCACGCACAGCATGGCGATCGAGGTGGCCGCGGGCGGCAAGGCCTGCGTCATGTTCAGCACCACGATAAAGGTCAGCGCCGTGGCCAGCGGGCCGGTGTAGAACAGCAGCGGCCAGATCTCCGGCATGGACAGGAAGTGCGGCGCGCCGTCGCGCAGCAGCGCCAGCACCAGCAGCGGCACCGAGGCCACGGCGGTCTCCCAGGGGATCATGTCCGCGCCCAGGCGCACCGCGCGGTTGGCGCGCAGCTGGATGATGCTGAGCGACCATGCCAGCGAGGCGCCGAGCAGCATCACCAGTCCAACGACGGTATGCAACTGCCAGCCGCCCAGCGCCGGCGCCACCATCAGCGCGATGCCGGCATAGCTCAGCCCGGTGGCGATCCATTGCGGGCGCGACAGGCGCTCCTTGAGCACCAGCGACGACAGCGGGATCACCCACACCGAGGTGGCATAGGCGATCACCGAGGCGCGCCCCGGCGGCACGTACTGCAGCGCCCACAGCGCCAGCGCGGTGAAGGCCGCCATCTGCAGCAGGCCCACGCCGATCACCAGCGGCCATTCCTGGCGGCTGGGCAGCCGCAGCCGGCGCAGCGCGCCGAGCACCAGGAAGCTGATCGCGGCGGCGCAGACGAAGCGCGCCGTGGCGAACCACAGCGGGCTGACATGGGCCAGCCCCAGCTTCATCACCGGCCAGTTGCCGCCCCAGATCACCACGGCGCAGGCCAGGGGAACGAAGCGGCGCCATCCTTGTTGTACTTGCATGTTTCGATTCGAGTTGCGGTGCTGCCAGACCAGTAGAAGGTCCCGTCGCGCGCCACGCGCGCGCAGTGCCGCGAAATGCCGCGGGGCGGGCTGGAGAGTCTACGGTCTTGTGCGGCGCAGCAAAAACCGAACTACACGGCCCATCCGGGCTGTGGCGGCATAGAATGCTGTGATTCGGAAAATCGGGAGCGCAACGTGCTGGAAGACCTCAACCTGGATGCCATCGACATCCGCATCCTCAACGAGCTGCAACGTGACGCCAGCCTGACCAATGTGGAGCTGGCCAGCCGCGTCAGCCTGTCGCCCTCGCCATGCCTGGCGCGCGTCAAGCAGCTGGAAAAGCGCGGCGTGATCTCGCGTCGGGTGACCCTGCTCGATGCGCGCCGGCTCGGGCTGAAGGTGGTGGTGTTCATCCAGATCTCGCTGGACAAGCAGCGCCGCGAGAGCCTGGACGTGTTCGAGCGGCGCATCGCCGCGCTGCCGCAAGTGATGGAGTGCTACCTGATGTCGGGCGATGCCGATTACCTGCTGCGCGTGATCGTGCCCGACGTGGAGGCGCTGGAGCGCCTGATCATCGACCACATCACGCGTATTCCCGGCGTGTCGAACATCCGCTCGAGCTTTGCGCTCAAGCAGGTGCTGTACAGCACGGCGCTGCCGCTGGGCTGAGGTGCCGGGCCGGCGTGCTCAGGCGCCGGACTGCCGCAGCGCTTCCCTGCCGCTGAGCGCCACCACGCTGTCGATGCGCGTGTCGGCGCACGCCACGGCGATGCCGTCGGGCAGCAGCGGCGCGGCCAGCCGCGTCAGCACGTTGCCGGGCGGCATTTCCACCGCCAGCCGCACGCCGCATTCGCGCGCCAGCAGCATGGTCTCGTGCCAGCGCACCGGCACCGCGAGATTGCGTGCCAGGTCGGTGGCGATGCGCGCGGGATCGCGCAGCTCGCGTGCCGCGCTGGCGCTGAAGTAGCGCAGGCGCGGCCGGGTCGCGCGCACGCCGGCAAAGGCGCGCACGAGTTCAGTGGCCTGCCCGTCGAGCAGCGTGCAATGCGAAGGCACGCTGATGGCCACGGGTTTGGCCGCTTGCGCGCCGGCGGCCAGCGCCAGTTCCGCCACGCGCGCCATGGCGGGCACGGCACCGGCGATCACGATCTGCGCCGGGGCGTTGAAGTTCGCCAGGTAGACCGGCGACGCCGGCGCGCACACCTGCCCCACGATGTGCTCCAGTGGCTCGCGCTCGAGCCCGAGGATGGCCGTCATGCCATAGCCGCGCGGATAGGCCCGCTCCATCAGGCGCGCGCGCAGCGCCACCAGCCTGACGGCATCGGCATGCTCCAGCACGTCCGCGCAGACCGCCGCCGCATATGCGCCGATGGACAGGCCCGCCACCGCATCCGGCCGCGCGCCCTCGGCCAGCAGGCAGCGCGCCATCGCCACGCCGGCGGTCAGCAGGCACAGCTGCACGGCCACGGTGGAGGCCAGCGCCGCCGCGCTGTCCAGGGCCAGCACATCCTCGCCCAGCGCCGCGCTGGTCTCGGCCACGGTGGCGTGCACGGCGGGGTGGTCCGGCAGCGCATGCAGCATGCCGGCACGCTGCGCGCCCTGGCCGGGAAAGGTGAGCAGCGTGCTCATCGCGCGTGCGCCGGCGCCAGCCAGGGGTCCGCGCTCATGACCGGGCCGCCAGCCGTCTTGAGCAAGACGCGGCCACCGGTGCGCGCGCGCTCGCGCAACGCGAATGCGCCATGCGGAGTGCTGACCTGGATGTCGAGGCGGGTGTCGTCGAGCAAGGCGATCAATGCGCGTTCGGTGCGCGGCGCGAGCGGCGCCGCGGCGCCGACGAGCAGGTCGAGATCGCTGCCCTCGTGCAGCACGTCGATGCCCGACGCCAGGCTGAAGCCGACGCCGCCAGTCACGCCCCAGTCCACCTGCGCCTCGTCCAGCAGCGGCGCGGCCAGCGCGAGCGCCGCCAGCGCGGGCACGGCCGCACGCCGGGGATGGGTTTTCCAGCGTCCCTGCTGCGCGATCATGCGCGGCGTCACGGTGCGCGCCACCTGCGCCGCGGGCAGCCATGCCGCGTGGCGCTGCGCGCGCGTGACGCCGCGCAGGCCCACCGGGATGCGGGCCTGCGCATCGGCGCAGGCCCGCCGCACCACCAGCGGCGCCCGCGCCAGCCAAGCGGTGCCGGCCCAGGGCGGCAGCGCATTGACCGCGGCGAAGGCCGCCGGGTCGGCAAGCCAGACCAGGTCGTGCGGCAGCGGGTCGGGCCGGTTCATGGCTGGCACCTGTGCGGCGCACCGGTCCGGCACGTCAGTCCCCCCACTGCTGCGCGAGCAATTCGCGCACGCGGCTGGAGGCCTGGCGGTTGGCACCGCCGAGGCGGCTGCGCAGGTCGCGCTGCGGGTCGGCCAGGATATCGGCGAGCGCAGCCTGCAGCGCGCCATGCGTGGTGTCGAGGTCGGCCGCGTCGGGCTGCGCCGCGTGGTTCACGCGGATGCGCCGCCACAGCAGGCCCAGCGTGGCGTAGCTGGCGATGTCGTAGGCCATTGGCGGCACGCTGGCGGCGAATGTCTCCAGGTCCTCCACGCTGCGCATGGTGATACGGGCGGCAGCCTGCTTGCCCATGGCATGGACTTCCACGCCGGCATCGTCCAGCGCGATCAGGCGGTTGGCCTGGTAGCCGTGCGCGAGGAAGGCGCCCGACATGGCGCGCCCGACCAGCAGCGCGATCACCGGATGTCCTTGCAGCCTGGCGCTGGCATAGGCATCGGCGGCCCCGGCCAGCGACTGGTGGATGCCGAAGGCTTCCTCGCGCCGGCCATAGGCCTGGCTGGGCGTATCGACGATGGCAATGATGGGCCGCTTGACGGTGGCGTCGCGGTCGGCCTGCAGCACTTCGTCCACGGCGCGCGCCAGCGACCAGCCTTCGATCAGGCCCACCTCGCCGTCGCGCGCACGCGGGTAGGCACTGCCGGCATCGGGCACCACGGCGATGAAGCGCGCCGCCTGGCCGGCCAGTCCGGCGTCGGCCACCTGCACGCTGGCGGGATAGCCGGGCGCGCGCGCGGCGTTGCCGGTGAGCGCGGCCAGCCAGGTCTCGCCGCGGCTCGTGGCTGGTGCTGCGTTCTTGTCGGTGTTCATGCGCGGTCTCCCTCGGCATAGATGGCGCGCACGGTGCCCGGCTCCGGCTGGCGCGAAGGATCGTAGTCGCGCAGCCGTTGCAGGTAGTGCGCGTAGCGTTCGCTGCGGTGCGTGGCGGGCGGGCCCGCGGCCAGCAATTCGCGCAGGGCGGCGCGGATGGCATCGCTGTCGTCGTCCACGTAGCGGTCCGCCAGGCCGGTGGCGATGCGCTGCTCGCCGCCGGTGAAGCTCCAGATAAAGGGCCGGTCGCGCGAATCGTATTCGGCCACGCCGGCTTCCTGCTCGATCACCGCGGGGCCGTTGAGGCCGAGGCGGGCCTCGCGCGTGACCACCAGGTAGCTGCACAGCCCGGCCGCGATCGACATGCCGCCGAAGCAGCCCACCTGCCCGGCGATCACGCCGACCACCGCCTGGTAGCGGCGCAGGTCGACGATGGCCGCGTGGATCTCGGCGATGGCCGCGAGGCCGAGGTTGGCTTCCTGCAGCCGCACGCCGCCGGTCTCGAACAGGATCACCGCGCGCGTGGGGATGCCGCGGCGGTTGTCCTGCGCGGCCAGTTCCAGCGCGCCGGCGATCTTGGCCCCGCCGACCTCGCCCAGGCTGCCGCCCTGGAACGCGCCTTCGATGGCGAGCACCACGGCGGGCTGGCCGTCGATGCGGCCCTTGGCCACCACCACGCCGTCATCGGCCTGCGGCACCACGCCCTGGCGTTCTAGCCATGGCGACACCAGCTTGTCGAAGGGGCCGGCCAGTTCGCGCACGGTGCCGGCATCGAGCAGCGCGTGCACGCGTGCCCGTGCGCCCAGTTCGACAAAGCTCTCGCGTGTGAGCAGCGATGCGTGATTCATGGCTGCTCCTTGCCGCCGGCGCCGGCGGATGTGTCGAGCGCTTCGAACGCTTCGGCCAGGCGCATGCCCACCACGCCAGGCGTGGCGCCGAAGTCGTGGATGCGCACACGCATGGCCGCGCGCGGCTCGGCGCTGAACACGCGCGCGAGCTGTGCGCCCCACACCTTGCCATAGCCGTCCACCGAGGTGGTGACGTCGATCACGGTGGTGCCCGTGGTGCCGGGCTCGACCATGACCTCGAGGTCGCCGGAGCCGACTACCCCGACCAGCACGTTCCGGCTGGCCGGTGCGCCGGCGGGATATTCGAACTTGAGCTGTTCCATTACTTGTCTCCTTGCGCGGGGCAAGCGGGTGTGAATCCAAGCGGTGCCGCAGCCAGCGGCAGCCGGTCCAGGAAGAAGGTGGCGGCGAGCAGGTCCGCCGCGCCGCCGGGCGAGGCGTTGCAGGCCAGCATGCCGGCCTCGAGCCCGCGCAGCAGGCGGCGTCCGGCCAGCGTGGCGATGCCGCCCGCGCGCAGTACCTGCGCCGCGCCGGCCTGCATCAGCGCGAGGCCTTCGCGCCCGGCGCGGGCCAGCACGCAGGTGTCGTCGAGCCGGCTCATGATCGCCAGCAGCGCATTGACGCGCGCGCTCGGCTCCGCGTCGCCGCGCGCGCGGCTGCGGCGCAGCTCGGGCAGGCCGRCGCGCAGCACATGCGGAAAGCCCGCCTGCGCCTGGCCGCGCGCGCCGCTCACGCCGTAGTGCAGGCAGGCGCGCTCGCCCTTGTGGCCGGTGCGCGCGGGACGGTGGCGGTCCGGCAGGCGCGCGACGGCGCCGGCGGTGCGCGCCACCTCGTGCGCGCCGTGCGGCGTGCGCGCCTGCTGGTGCCAGCCCGCCGCGCCCAGCAGCAGGCCCAGGCTCCAGATGGCGCCGCGGTGCGTATTGACGCCGCCGGTGGCGCGCATCATCGCCGCCTCGGCCTCGCGGCCAAGCGCGCCCAGCTGCTCGCGCAGCGCCACGCCGGGCTGCGCGGCCTGCAGGCCGGCCGCGGCCATGGCCGCGAAGGCGGGATGCAGCGCCCGCGCGGAGCGGCACATCAGCGCGAGGCTCAGGTCGTCATGGGCGCCGTTGCCGCGGCTGTCCACCAGGCCGGGCTTGGGCGACAGCGCGGCCTCGTCGATCAGCGCGGCCACGGCGAGGTCGGCCAGCCGCACGGCGGCGGGAGAGAAGCCGGCATCGACGGGCAGCAGCAGCGCGGGGCTCGCCATCACCAGCTCCTGAAGCGTGCCGGCGGCTCGTACAGCCCGCCGGACCAGTCGACCAGGTCGGCCATGCTCTTGGCCGCCAGCAGCGAGCGTGTCGCCTGGCTGCGCTGCACGCCCAGGTCTTCGGGCAGCGCGATCAGGCCATCGCTGCGCATGCGTCGCGTGGTGCTGGTTTCGTGGCGCAGGCCGATGGGCGTGACGCCGGCCACCGCGGCCAGCATGGCGCGGCGTTCCTCGATCGAGCGTGCCTTGTAGAGATAGGCGATGCCTTCCTCGGTCAGCACGTGCGTGACGTCGTCGCCGTAGATCATCACCGGGGCGAGCGGCATGCCGCTGTCCTTCGCCACCTGCACCGCATCGAGCGATTCGACGAAGGTCGGCTTGCCGCCGGCCTGGAAGGTCTCCACCATCTGCACCACCAGCTTGCGGCCGCGCGCGAGCGGGTCGTCAGTCTCGATCAGGTCCAGCCACGCGGGCGTGGGATGGCGCCGGCCGCCCGGGTTGTGGCCCATGTTGGGAGCGCCGCCAAAGCCGGAGAGGCGCCCGCGCGTGACGGTGGACGAGTGGCCGTCGCCGTCGATCTGCAGCGTCGAGCCGATGAACAGGTCCACCGCATACTGGCCGGCCAGCTGGCAGAAGGCACGGTTGGAGCGCAGCGAACCGTCGGCGCCGGTGAAGAACACGTCGGGCCTGGCGGCCACGTAGTTCTCCATGCCGAGTTCGCTGCCGAAACTGTGCACGCTTTCGACCCAGCCGGATTCGATGGCGGGAATCAGCGACGGGTGCGGATTCAGCGTCCAGTACTTGCAGATCTTGCCCTTGAGGCCGAGCGACTCGCCATAGGTGGGCAGGATCAGTTCGATGGCGGCGGTATTGAAGCCGATGCCGTGGTTGAGCGACTGGACCTTGTGGCGCTCATACACGCCGCGGATCGCCATCATCGCCATCAGCACGTGCACCGGCTTGATCAGGCGCGGATCGCGCGTGAACAGCGGCTCGCAGAAGAAAGGCTTGTCGGCCTGCACCACGTAGTCGATCCATGAACCGGGTATGTCCACGCGCGGCAGGCCGGCGGGGTCGTCCACGATCTCGTTGACCTGGGCCACCACGATGCCGTCGCGGAAGGTGGCGGCTTCCACCAGCGCCGGCGTGTCCTCGGTGCTGGCGCCGGTGTAGAGGTTGCCGTCCCGGTCGGCCTTGAAGCCGGCGATCAGCACGAGGTTGGGCGTGAGGTCCACGTAGAGCCGCGCGTACAGCTCGATATAGGTGTGGATGGCGCCCACCTCGAGCTGGCCGTCCTCGAGGAACTGCGAGATGCGCAGGCTCTGCGCGCCGGCGAAGGCAAAGTCCAGCTTGTGCGCGATGCCGCGCTCGAACAGGTCGAGATGCTCCACCCGGCTTACGCTCGGGATGATCATGTGCAGCCCGTTTACCTTGGCCGGGTTCACTTCGGCCAGCGAGCGAGAGAGGAAATCGGCCTGCTTCTGGTTGTTGCCTTCGAGCACCACGCGGTCGCCCGGGGCGGTGATGGCTTCGAGAAAGGGGACGATATCGGCGGTCGGTACGACCTTGCCGCCGGCAAAGGCGGCACCGCGTGCGAGGCGCCGGTGCTTTTCGCTGCGGCGGGTGTCCCACTGGCGTTCGGTGGAGGGGTTCGGCATTGCGTCTCCGGTGTGCTTGATGCGGTGGATGAGACCAAGATACGCAGCGCGCGCACCGTAAGCAATGACGCTGCGCGCGGCATCGTTACTCCAGGTGTAAGTGTTGACTGGCAGACATGCACGGCTGGCGCGCCCTGCGCCGGGAGGACGGCACGCCACTGCGCGCTCGCGCTGCGCCGGCCTGCCTGCGGCCGGTTCACGGCCGATTCGTGGCCGGCCCGTGGCCCGCGCGCGCTCTGCGGCGTGACAACGCAAGCGCGGGTGGCCCGCCGTTAATCTGAAGCTAACGATTCACACGCGGCCTTGATTGATGCGCCGCGTCAGCTTGCCTAGATTGATTCCATACCGGGCCATCCACGGGTGCAGGGCATGCACCCGGCCACCGGCACACCAGCCGTCCCCGCCGCGGGGCGACCGGCAAACTGACAAACGGCCTGCGTGCGGATATGCCGACAGGCCATCAGGAGACAACACCATGATCATCTACGGAACCGCCTTGCTGGCGGTCTGCCATCTCGTCGGCCTCTACCTGGGCGAATTGCTGGGCATCGCGATCGGCGTGAAGGCCAATGTCGGCGGCGTGGGCATCGCCATGCTGCTGCTGATCTCGATACGGCTCTACCTGCACGGGCGCGGCCTGCTGCCCAAGGAGACCGAGGCCGGCGTGGGCTTCTGGGGGGCGATGTATATCCCGGTGGTCGTGGCGATGGCGGCCCAGCAGAACGTGGTCGCCGCCCTGCGCGGGGGACCCGTGGCGCTGATCGCGGCATTCGGCGCGGTGCTGGTGTCGGCCTGCTGCATCGCCGTGCTGAGCCGCACCGGGGACCACGCGCCGCTACCGCCCGTGCAGTCGCCCGACGCAACCCCCAGCCCCGCAGCGCACTAAGGAGTAGACCATCATGCCGCACTCTTTTTCCCATCTGCTCCAGAACGTCCTGCTGCAAAACGGCCTGGTCACGGCCTTCGCCGCGGTCGGCATCATCATGTGGCTGTCTTCGCGGCTGTCGCGCTGGCTGACCTTCGGGCGCATCCATGGCTCGGCCATCGCCATCGTGATCGGCCTGGTGCTCGCCTACTACGGCGGCATCGTGACCGGCAAGGAGAAGGGCCTGGCCGATATCACGCTGTTTTCCGGCATCGGCCTGATGGGCGGCGCCATGCTGCGCGATTTCGCCATCGTCGCCACCGCCTTCGAAGTGCAGGTGACGGAAGCCCGCAAGGCAGGGCTGGTGGGCGCGGTCTCGCTGCTGCTGGGCACCATCCTGCCGTTTATCGTGGGTGCCGCCGTGGCGCGCGCCTTCGGCTACAGCGACGCGGTCAGCATGACCACCATCGGCGCCGGCGCGGTGACCTACATCGTGGGTCCGGTCACCGGCGCGGCGCTCGGCGCCAGTTCCGACGTGATCGCGCTGAGCATCGCCACCGGGCTGATCAAGGCGATCATCGTGATGGTGGGCACGCCCATGGCGGCAGGCTTCCTGGGCTTGAACAATCCGCGCGCTGCCATGGTGTTCGGCGGGCTGGCGGGTACCGTCAGCGGTGTCTCGGCCGGCCTTGCCGCGACCGACCGCCGCCTGGTGCCCTATGGTGCGCTGGTGGCCACTTTCCATACCGGGCTGGGCTGCCTGCTGGGGCCGTCGCTGCTGTTCCTGGCGACCAAGGCGCTGGTGGGGTAGGTGGCGGCGGCCCGCCGCCCGCGTCATCTCCGGCGGGGGCGCCGGGATGAGGCGGGCGGTGTCGCTTGTGCGGGCCGGCAGGCTATGGCCGCACGATCAGCTGATGGTGTGCGCTCATTCTTGTCCGGCGATGCCGCGCAGCAGCGCGGGTATCGGCTTCAGCGGGCCCAGCAGGGAAGGGTCGATGCCGTACTGGCGATCGATGGTTGCGGACACATCCTGATAGTCGATGTGCGTGGCGTGCTGTTCGTCTTCCCAGATCACTGCCCTGAGCGGAAGCTCGAGCGCCGCGTGCGGGTTTGCCGCCATGACCGGCGTGCCCGCCTTGGGGTTGCCGAACAACAGCAGGCGGGTGGGCCGCAAGGTCATCCCGGCGCCCGCCGCCGCCGCGCTCTGGTCGATGTCGGCAAACAGGGTCACGCCGCGTGCCGCCAGCGTGTCCTTGAAGCGCGCTATCGTGGTCTGGAAATCGTAGCGGCTTTGCAGGGTGAGTACCGCGGCCGGATGGCCTGCGGACGGTTCGGCGTGAGCGGTCATGGCAGATGTCATCCAGAAAGCGGTCAGAAGGGTCGTGCGCAGGGCGCGCGCCACGGCGCCTGCATTTCGTCGGTCTGGCATTCGGTCACTCCGGGCCTATCGATGGCTGGAGTCTAGGGCTGCCCGCCAGCGGTGTTGATGCCTGGCAGGCTCGATAACATGCCCGTTCGTCTCAAGTTGGCGGCCCGTGCCGGCGCAGACCAGGAAGTCGGGCCAGGGCAGCCTTGCCCTGGCCGCCGGGCGGGGCCGTCCAGGCGGGCCCGCCCGGCGGCGTCATGCCTCCCGGCGCATCGCCAGGCGGCACACCGCCGCCAGCGCCAGCAGGTTCGGATCGCGCTCGCGGCGGCGCAGGAAGCTCAGGCCGATGGTCTGGCGCAAGCGGTACTGCGAGGACAGCGGGATCAGCACTACCTTGTGCGGCAGCACGTCGCGCACGCGCCCCGGCAACAGGGCGTAGCCCACGCCGCCGCTGACCAGGTTCATCAGCGAGAAGATATCGCCCACCTTCATCACTACGTTGGGCGTGAAGTCGGCGATGCGGAAGGCCTCCAGGAAGCCCTGGAACGTGACGAAGCCTTCGCTGAGCGAGACGAAGGATTCGTCGCGGCAGGCGCGCAGGTCGATCGACGCCTGCCGCGCGTAGGCCGAATCGGCCGGCGCCGCGAAGTAGATCTCGTCCTCGAACAAGGGGATGGATTCGATATCCGGATCGGGCTCGGGCATGGCCATCAGCGCGGCGTCGATGCCACCCTGCTTGAGCTTGAACAGCAGGTCGGCGTTGGAGCCCAGCACCAGCTCGGCCTGCAGCGCGGGCCGCCGCACCTTGATGCCGATCACCACCTCCGGCACGGTACGGATCGTCAGCGAATAGAGCGAGCCGATCTTGAGGTGATCTGCCGAATACCCGGCGGCCTCGCGCGTGGAGCGGATGCCGTCTGACATGGTCTTGATCACCTCGGTGGCCACCTCGGCCAGCACGTGCGCGGCCTCGGTGGGCAGCAGGTTGCGGCCCTCGTGGCGGAACAGCGCGCAGCACATGCCCTCCTCGAGCGAGTGCAGCGCACGGTGCACGCTGACGGTGCTCACGTCCAGCGCCTCGGCGGCCTTGGCCAGGTTGCCGGCCTCCATGTAGGCGAGCAGGACTTCGAGCTTGCGGAAGGTGATTTCTTCGTTGATGCGGTTTCGCATAGGGAGGCGGCCTTGCTGCGTGCGGTGGCGACGAACGGACCATGATAACCAGATTCGCGCCGGGCCACGCCAGCCGGCGGCGGATCGCTCGCGCGCCTGCCGTCCGGCCGGGGCAGGGCGTCGCCGTCGTCGGGCGCGTGCAGCAGGGCCGGCGTGCCGGTGGTGCCGCCGGGCCGTTCCCGCTTCAGCGCGGCGTCATGCGTACTGCGCCGTCGAGACGGATGGTTTCGCCGTTGAGCATGGCGTTCTCGAGGATGTGCAAATGGTGTGTCCGATGCCGGAGGGCGGGGCGTCAGGACGCCTGGCGCCCCGCCAGGCCGCTCAGTTGCCTGTGAACACCGGCGTGCGCTTCTCCAGGAACGCGGCCACCGCCTCCTTGTGATCCGCGGTCTGGTGGGACAGCGCCTGGAATCCCGCCGACAGTTCCAGCAAGGTATCCAGCCGCGTGTGCATTGCCTCGCGCATCAGGCGCTTGGCCAGCCGCACCGCGTGCGGCGGGTTGGCGGCAATGCGCCCGGCCAGTTCGTTGGCGGCCGGCAGCAGCTGCTCCGCGGGCACCACGCGCGAGACCAGGTTCCATTCCAGGGCCTGGCGGGCGTCGATGGCCTGGCCGGTGAAGGTGAGTTCGGCCGCGCGCGACAGGCCGATGATGCGCGGCAGCAGCCAGGCGCCGCCGTCGCCGGGGATGATGCCGAGCTTGACGAAGCTCTCGGCGAACCGGGCCTGCTCGGAGGCGATGCGCAGATCGCACATGCAGGCCAGGTCCAGGCCCGCGCCCATGGCCGCGCCGTTGACGGCGGCGATCACCGGCACCTCCAGGTTGAACAGCGCCAGCGGCAGGCGCTGGATGCCGCAGCGGTAGTCCTGGCGGATCTCCATGCCGGGCACCTGGCCCGAGGCCTGGCGTTCCATGTCGCGGATATTGCCGCCCGACGAAAACGCGGTGCCGGCCCCGGTAATGATCACGGCACGCACGCTGCCGTCACGGTGGATGCGCTCGATGGCCGCCAGGAAGTCGTCCACGGCGGTGTTGCCGGTGAGCGGGTTGCGACGCTCTGGATCGTTCATGGTCAGCGTCACGATATGGCCCTGTTGCTCGTAGCGCAGGAAGCTGGTCATGCGGGTCTCCTTGTTCTTTTTTCTGTGTTGCCTCGATGCGGCGGCGCCGCTCACGCGTTCGATGGCCGGCTCTATTACAAAAGGCTAAGGGCGCGCGTCAACACGTGTCCAATATTAAATTTGACGATAGCGATATGCCGTGAATATCGGATCGGGTGCAATGACGGCAATGCGGCGCATGCCTTGAGACCAGCACACCAGTGGGTGCGTCCGGAATAATTCGCAGCATGATAGTTTGCAACCTAACTATTTGCCTGCTATTATTCGCCCATGCCTGCTATCGACGCCCTCCGTTTCGCTTTCACCGGCCAGCTCATGCTGGCCGGCCGCCAATGGCGCCAGATCTCCCAGGGCGCGGTGACCACATATGGCATATCCGCCGCGGCCGCCGGGCCCTTGTTGTTTATCCGCCGCCTGGGCGGTGGCGTGCGCCAGGTCACGCTGGCCGACTACGTGGGGCTGGAAGGCGCGTCGCTGGTACGGCTGGTCGACCAGCTTTCCGCCGCGGGCCTGGTGCGCCGCGAGGTGGACGCCAGCGACCGCCGCGCCAACGCGCTGTGGCTGACCGACGCCGGCGAGGAACTCGCCGCGAAGATCGAGGTGGACCTCAAGCAGGTACGCGCCGAGGTGTTCACGGGCATCAGCGAGCGGGATTTCGAAGGCGCGCAGCGTGTCCTGGACGCACTGGCGCGCGCTGCCGCAGCGACCTCGTCGACCTCGTCGACCTCGTCGGCTACTTCGGGCGCCTCCGGCAACACGGGGTCCTGAAGGCAATGATCAGCTGGCCAACCGGAAGAGACTGGATCTTTTCCTTCAAAGCATTTGCCGCTGCCATGCTGGCATTGTTTCTCGCGCTATACCTGGGCCTGCCGCGCCCGTACTGGGCCATGGGCTCGGTCTATATCGTGGCGCATCCGCTCACCGGCGCCACGCGCTCCAAGGCGCTTTACCGCGTGCTGGGCACGCTGCTCGGCGCGGCGGCCTCCATCGCGATGGTGCCGCCCCTGGTGAACGCGCCGGCGCTGCTGATGGCGGCGGTGGCGCTGTGGACCGGCGTGCTGCTCTATATCGCACTGCTGCATCGCACGCCGCGCAGCTATGTGTTCATGCTGGCGGCCTATACCTTGCCGCTGGTGGCCTTGCCCGCGGTGAACGACCCGGGCGGCGTCTTCGATCTCGCGGTGGCGCGCGCCGAGGAAATCTGCCTGGGCATCCTGTGCGCGAGCGTGGTCGGCTCGACCATCTTCCCGGCCAAGGTGTCCACCGTGCTGGGCGAGAAGACGGCCCAGTGGCTGAACGATGCCGCGCTGTGGGCGACCGACATGCTGTGCGCGGACGCTGCCGACAAGGTTTCGCGCCATCACAGCCGGCACCGGCTGGCAGCGGACATCCTGGCGCTGGACCAGTTGATCAGCCAGCTTTCCTACGACACCGAGACCGCCGAGCGCGTGAAGCACGCGCAGGAACTGCGCGGCCGCATGACCATGCTGCTGCCGGTGCTGTCGTCGCTGGCGGCGGTGGTGGAAGCCTTGCACCAGTATCCGGCCGGCGTGCCGGAGCGGCTGTCGCGGAACATGGCGCGGGTATCGAAGTGGATCGAAGGCGGCGCGCGGGCGCCGCTGCCCGCGCTGGAGTTGCCGCAGGCCGCGCCGATGGAAGACGCGCAGGCCAGCCTCGCGCCCGGCCAGGCGGAGCCCGACTGGCACGATGCGCTGGCCGCCACCGCCGAAGGGCGCCTGCGCGAGCTCATGGAGCTGTGGCAGGACTGCGTCGCGCTGCAGGGCCGCGTCGGCGGCACGGCTCCCGATGCGGGGTGGACGCCGGCATTCCGGCGCTGGGAGGTCGGTGCCGCGCGCCACTACGACCACGGCATGCTGCTGTTTTCCACGGTGACCGTGGCCCTCGCCATTTTCTGCATGGGCATGATCTGGATCCTGACGGGCTGGGCGGACGGCGCGGGCGCCGTGGCACTGGGCGCGATCTCGTGCTGCTTCTTCGCCGCGCTGGATGAACCCGCGCCGCAGATCCGCTCCTTCTTCACCTGGAACGTGGTGTGCCTGGCGATCGCCACCGTCTACCTGTTCGTCGTGCTGCCCAACGCGCACGACTTCGAGATGCTGGTGATGATGTTCTCCGCGCCCTACCTGGTGATCGGCGTGCTGATGGCGCAGCCGCGGCTGGCCCTGATCGGCATGCCGCTGGCGGTGATCACGGCCAACGATATCGGCATCCAGGGCGCGTACAGCGCGGACTTCCAGGCCTTTTTCAACGGCAACGTGGCCGGCATCGCAGGCATCCTGTTCGCACTGGTGTGGACCCTGGTGATGCGGCCGTTCGGCACCAAGGTGGCGGCGCGCCGGCTGGTTCGCGCCAGCTGGGACGATATCGCGCGCAACGCCACCGGGCGCGAACCGGGCGAGCACGCCCAGTTGCGCGCCCGCATGCTGGACCGCCTGGCGCAACTGGTGCCGCGGCTGGCCGCCAGCGAAGACGAGATGTCCAGCGATGGCTTCTCCGAAGTGCGGGTGGAACTGAGCACGCTGGCACTGCAGCGCGAGATGCCGGGCCTCGCGCCCGAGCACCAGCATGCCGTGGGGCGCGTGCTGCAAGGCGTGGCCAGCTACTACCAGGCGCGTCTCGATGCCCGTGCCAACACGCCGCCGCAGGTGCTGCGCGAGCGCATGGCCAAGGCGATCCGGGCCGTCGCCACGCGTGCCGACCAGGCTTCGCGCGAGGCCTTCGCCGCCCTGGTCGAGATGCATGTGGCCCTGTTCGCGGCGGCGCCGCTTGCCGCGCCGCCGGCCGTCGCGCCGGCAGGCATCCCGGCGGGCGAAGCGGACAAGGGTCAACAATAGTCATGGAAGCGAACAATGGTTACCAAGCAGGAGGCGAACGGCAATGAGCGGTGAGATCGACCTCTACGGCGTGTTTGTCCCGAGCCTGCTGGCGTGGATGCTGGTGGCTTTCCTGATCACCGCCTGCGTGCGCGCCGTGCTGTCGCGCGTGGGCTTTTACCGGCTGGTCTGGCACCGGTCGCTGTTCAATCTGGCGTTCTATGTGATCGTCCTGGGTGGCGTCGTCTACCTGGCGTATCGGCTGCAGTCATGAAACTGAATCTTCGTTCGCTCGGACCTATCGTCCTTACCCTCGTCGTCACCGCGGTCGCGGTGGTCGTCGTCAAGCACCTGTGGGATTACTACACGATCGCGCCATGGACGCGCGACGGCCACGTGCGCGCCGACGTGGTGCAGATCGCGCCCGACGTATCGGGCCTGGTGACCAAGGTCATGGTCAAGGACAACCAGCTCGTCAAGCGCGGCCAGCCCCTGTTCGAGATCGACCGCGACCGCTTCGCGCTGGCATTGCAGCAGGCGCAGGCCACGGCCGCCGCGCACAGCGCCACGCTGGCGCAGGCGCGCCGCGAGGCACGGCGCAGCCAGACCCTGTCCGAGGTGGTGTCCAAGGAAGTGGTGGAAGAAGGGCTGGCCAAGGTGCAGGCCGGCGAGGCCGCGCTGGCGCAGGCGCAGGCCGCGGTCAGCCTGGCCAGGCTCAACCTCGAGCGCACCGTGGTGCTCAGCCCGGTGGACGGCTACCTCAACGACCGCCTGCCGCGCCTGGGGGACTATGTGAATACCGGCCGCCCGGTGCTGTCGCTGGTCGATTCGAACTCCTTCCACGTGGAAGGCTATTTCGAGGAAACCAAGCTGCACGGCATCCATATCGGCAATCCGGTCGACATCCGCATCATGGGTGAATCGCGCGTGCTGCACGGCCACGTGCAGAGCATTGCCGCGGGTATCGAAGACCGCGACCGCACCAACGGCGCCAACCTGCTGCCCAACGTGAACCCGACCTTCAACTGGGTCCGCCTGGCACAGCGCATTCCGGTGCGCATCGTGCTGGACGAGCCGCCGCCCGATTTGCGGCTGGTGGCAGGCCGTACCGCCACCGTGTCGGTGCGCGAACCGGGCCGGCAGGCCAGGGTGCAGGATGATGGCAAGGCCACGCCGGTGAAGGCGGCGGCCAGCCAGGGAGCAGCGCAGTGAACACCTTGCGCCTGGCCCTGCTGCCCGCCCTGGTGCCGCTGCTGTTCGCGTGCACCACCGTCGGCCCCGATTACCGCGTGCCGGACAATGCCGCGCTCAAGGCGCCGGCGGCCAACGGCAAGCTGATCGGTTCGGAAAACGCGGCCGTCTCCGTCGGCGAAGTGCCGGACGGCTGGTGGCGCCTGTACGACGATCCCAGACTCGATGCGCTGGTGCAGCAGGCGCTGGTCGCCAACACCGACCTGCGCGTGGCGGCTGCCAACCTCAAGCGCGCCATCGCGGTCTATCACGAAGTGGAAGCCGAGAACCTGCCGGAAGCCAGGTTGTCGGCCAGCGCCGAGCGCGGGCAGATCGCCGGCGAGCCGCTGCTCAAGGAAGAAAAGATCCCGGTGATGAACTTCGGCGATGTCGGCTTCAGGGTGTCCTACCTGATCGACTTCTTTGGCAAGCTGGCGCGCGCCGACGAAGCCGCGCTGGCCGGCGCGCAGGCCAGCGGCGCGGCGCTCGACCAGGCCCGCGTTGGCGTGGTGGCCGAGACCGTGCGTGCCTACGTGCAGGGCTGCGCCGCCACGCACGAACTCGCCGTGGCCGAGCATCAGCTGGACCTGCAAAACCGCGGCGTGGAACTGGCGCGCAAGCTGGTCGATGCCGGTCGCGGCCAGCCGGTCGATCTGCTGCGCGCCCAGGGCCAGGCCGACTTGCTGCGCGCCGCCTTGCCGCGCTTCAAGGCCGAGCAGGACGGCGCGGCCTACCGCCTTGCGGTGATGCTGGGCAAGCCGCCCACCGAAGCGTCGAAGGCGGAGTACGCCTGCCATGAAGAGCCGCACCTGAGCCAGCCGCTGCCGGTGGGTGATGGCGCCGCGCTGCTCAAGCGCCGGCCCGACGTGCGCCAGGCCGAGCGCGAGCTGGCCTCGGCCACCGCTAAGATCGGCGTGGCCACGGCGGATCTCTATCCGTCCATCCGTATCGGCGCGTCGGCCGGCTTTACCGGCATCCTGGACCATCTCGGCCAGGCACCCACCGCGCACTGGGGCTACGGCCCGCTGATCACCTGGAACATCCCGACCAGCGGCACGCGCGCGCGCATCCACGGCACCGAGGCCGGCGCCGAGGCGGCGCTGGCGCATTTCGACGGCGTGGTGCTCAAGGCGTTGCGCGAGACCCAGACCGCGCTGAGCAGCTATACGCGCGAACTGGAGCGCGCCGCCGCATTGCGCGATGCGCGCGACAAAGCCAGCGAGGTGGCGCGGCAGAACCGCCAGCTTTACCAGGCCGGCCGTTCGCCGTACCTGAACACCCTCGATGCCGACCGCACGCTGGCCAGCACCGATGCCGCGCTGGCGGCGGCGGAAAGCCAGGTCGCGCTGGACCAGATCAACCTGTTCCTGGCGCTCGGCGGTGGCTGGCAGGACGCGCCGAAGGTCGAAACGCATACAATGAGCGAGCACTGAGCCGCTTGCCGTGCATCGCGTATCGCACATCGCACATCGCGTATCGCATGCAGGCCGGCCAGTCTCCAATGGTTACGACGTAGAACACTGCAATGACTTCTTTCCCGCACTCCATCTCGCATTCTTTCCCGCTTTCCTCCTCTTCGCTGCGCAAGACCCTGGCCATCGCGGCCGCTGCGCTCGGCATCGCCGCATCGGGCGCCGCAGTGGCACAGGAACAGACCCTGCGCGTGGGCACCGTGAGCGGTCCGGACGCCCAGGTCTGGCAAGTGGTGCAGAAGGCGGCAAAGCGCGAAGGCCTCAATATCAAGGTCGTGGAATTCAACGACTATGTGCAGCCCAACGCCGCGCTCGACGCTGGCGACCTGGACGCCAACAGCTTCCAGCACCAGCCCTATCTGGACAGCCAGGTCAAGCAGCGCGGCTACAAGATGGTCAGCGTGGGCTACACCTATATCTCGCCGCTCGGCATCTACTCGCAGAAGCTGAAGTCACCCAAGGACCTGCCGCAGGGCGCGAAGATCGCCGTGCCCAACGATCCCTCCAATGAGAATCGCGCACTCTTGCTGCTGGCGGCCCAGGGCGTGATCAAGCTCAAGGCCGGCGCGGGCGCGAACGGCGTCAATGCCACGCCGCTCGATGTGAGCGACAACCCGAAGAAGGTGAAGATCGTCGAACTCGACGCGGCGCAGCTCGCGCGCGCGCTGCCCGACGTGGCGGCGGCGGTGATCAACACCAACTACGCGCTGGCCGCAGGCCTGCAGCCGCTGCGCAATGCCATCGCGCTGGAAGACATCCACAGCCCGTACGCCAACATCATCGTCGTGCGCACGCAGGACAAGGACAAGCCCTGGGTCAAGAAGCTGGTGGCGGCCTACCAGTCGGAAGAAGTACGGCAGTTCATGAAGAACGAGTTCAAGGGCGCCATGGTGCCGTCGTTCTGAAGCTGCAGGATGGATGGGCTGCCCTGCAACGGGGCGGCCCCGGACGGGCTATCCGCTAGCCCTGGCGCGGCCGGCACCGCTGGTGCCGATCACGGCCGCCCGTCGCATCTAGCGCGCGTAGGTGTACACGGCCGCGCGCGACACACCGATATGCGCGGCGACGGTCTCCATCGCGCGGCGGATATCCAGCATTCCCGCTTCCTTCAGTTCGCGCAGCAGGCTGCGCCGCTCCTCGGTCTTCAGCGCGCGCGGCGTGGTCGACAGCCGCGCGGCGAATTCGTCGATGCGGGCGCGGATCGCGTGGGCGCCGCCGGCATCGAGCGATTCCACGGCAGCGCTGTCGGTGTCGACCGCGCCGAACTGGCCAAGCATGCTCTGCAGGCTGCGGAACAAGGTCATGTCCACGTTGAGGCACAGCGCCGCCACATAGCGGCCCTCGGAATCCTTGATGCCGATGGAGGTGCTCTTGGCTTGCCGGCCGTCGGGAAACTGGTTGGGGTAGTTGGCGATGACCTGCGGGAATTCCGGATCGGCGATGCGCGCCAGGCCGAGATCGGTGACGGGATCGCCCACCACGCGCCGCGACAGGCTGTTGTGGATGGCGAGGATGGCGTGCTCGGGGTCGCCCAGGTCATGCACCACGACTTCGCAGAACGGCGCGAAGGTGGCGCTCAGGCCTTCGGCGATTTTCTTGGTCTGCTCCAGCAGGATCTGCTGTTCCGGCGTGCGGCGTGGCGTGCGTTTTTTCTTCATCTGGACAGAATATCCAGCTCTGTATGAGGCGTCAACGTGGTGGCGCCCTGGCGCCGGAGCGGCCCATGCACGGTAAAGTCGCCGCCACATGGCGGGCTCGCCGCTCCGGGATGATTGACAAATAGTATTCATGTAGACAAAATATCCAGACCATCCGGTGCTGGATATCCGTGCCCTTTCGCTCGTTGCTTTGTTGGCCCGACCCGCGCGGCTCTTGCGGCCCTTGCAGCCTTCGCGAAACCGCACCGTGTTCCGAACCCGGCTCTCCGCCCACTCCATCGCTACCTCCGACCATGACCGATTCCCTGCCGATCACCTTCGACGATATCGCCGCGGCGCATGCGCGCGTGGCCCCGGCGGCGCACCGCACGCCGGTACTGACCTCCAGCACGGCCAACGCCGCCACCGGCGCGGAGCTGTTCTTCAAGTGCGAGAATTTTCAGCGCATCGGCGCCTTCAAGTTCCGCGGCGCCTACAACGCCATTTCCCGCTTCACGCCGGAGCAGAAGGCGGGTGGCGTGATCGCGTTCTCGTCGGGCAATCATGCGCAGGCGATCGCGCTCGCGGCGAAGCTGCTGGGCGTGGCCGCGGTGATCGTGATGCCCGAGGATGCTCCCGCGCTGAAGATCGAAGCCACGCGCGGCTATGGCGCCGAGATCGTGATGTACGACCGCTACAAGGAAGACCGCGAGGCACTGAGCCTGCGCATCGCCACCGAGCGCGGCATGACGCTCATCCCGCCGTACGACCACGTCGACGTGATGGCGGGGCAGGGCACGCTGGCCAAGGAACTGTTCGAGGAAACCGGCCCGCTCGACATGCTGGTGGTGTGCCTGGGCGGTGGCGGCTTGTTGTCGGGCTGCGCGGTGGCGGCGCATGCGATGTCGCCGGGCTGCACCGTGATCGGCGTGGAGCCCGAGGCCGGCAACGATGGCCAGCGCAGCCTGCGCGAAGGAGAGATCGTGCATATCGACACACCGCGCACCATCGCCGACGGCGCGCAGACCCAGCACCTGGGCAAGCATACCTTTGCCGTGATCCGGCAGCGCGTGAGCGATATCGTGACCGTCAGCGATGCCGAGCTGGTGGAGACCATGAAGTTCTTCGCCAGCCGCATGAAGATCGTGGTCGAGCCCACCGGCTGCCTGGCCGCCGCCGCCGTGCTGCAGGGCAAGCTCGACGTGCGCGGCAAGCGGGTCGGCGTGGTGGTGTCGGGCGGCAACGTCGACCTGCAGCGCTTCGCCACCCTCGTGCAGGGCGGCGCACCGTGAGCGGCGCACGCTTCGTCAATCCGGCCGGCATGAATCCGCCGGGCGGGCACTACTCGCATGGCGCATGCGCCAACGGCATGGTGTTCGTCTCCGGCCAGCTGCCGATTGCGGCGGACGGCCGCAAGCTTGCCGACGCGCCGTTCGAGATGCAGGCGCAGCAGGCGCTGGACAACGTCGCCCAGGTATTGCGCGCCGGCGGCAGCGACGTGTCGCAGCTGGTGCAGGTGCGCGTGTACCTGACGGATATCGGCCAGTGGCCGGTGTTCAACCGCCTCTACGAAGCCTGGGTGGGCGAGGTGCGCCCGGCGCGGGCGGTGGTCCCGGTGCCGGAGCTGCACTATGGCTTTGCCATCGAGGTGGAGGCGGTCGGGCTGGTGGCGGCGGATCTTCCGGCCCGATAGCGGCGGCATGCGCATCGGCTCGGCGCGGTTCGGAAGCCGACGCCCCGGGGACGGCGATGCCAGGCGACTGCCGGCTGGCGGCTCCTGACGAGCGGCGGGCGGGGAACTGCTTCAAGGCCCGGCGGGTCACACCGCTTACGCCAACGGAGATTCCCGCTTCATTGCCGGCCTGGCGCTGACCTGCGTCGGCGCGGCGTGCCGCTTCCGGCGTGCCGGCAGCGGCACGCATGGTATCGGAGGGGGGCTTCCGCGGCGGCACCGGGTGCGTCAAATCGACGCAACTTAGGACCTGTCCTATGCGGTGAGATGGCCGATTCGTACTGGTCAGGCTTCGGCGGCGTGCCTCGGCACGTACACTGGGAACCGATCCGTCCGGGCCGGCACAGGCCCGATTCGAACCCCTTTCCCTATCCGTCGACATGCACGCCACCATCCTGCACGCCAAGAAGCTGCCCGCAAGAATTCTCCTGCCGACCCTGCTCGCCCTGGCCCTCGGCGCCTGCGGGAAGTCCGCGCCCGATGCGCCGGGCGCTGCCTCTGCGCCGGCGGCCGCGCAGCAGGCCGCCACGCTCTCGGTGGACGCCGTCGCCGCGGCGACGAAGGGCTTCAGCGCCGGCAACGTCCTGAGCGCAAAGAAGGTCTACATCTTCTTCGATCCGCAGTGCCCGCATTGCGGCGAACTCTGGAAGGCGGCCGCACCGCTGATGTCGACCGTGCACTTCACCTGGATCCCGGTGGCGCTGCTGACGCCGGAACGCTCCGCGCAGCAGGGCGCGGCCTTGCTGGACAGCAAGGATGCCGTGAAGACCATGGACAGTCACGAGGCCACGCTGGGCACGCCGCAACGCGGCCTCGATACCGCCGGCCAGGCACTCTCGGCGCAGGCGCTGGCCCAGGTGAAGGCCAATACCGAATACTTCCTGCGACTGGGCATCACCAGCGTGCCGTTCGGCGTGTTCGGCGCGGACGCCAGCCAGGTCCAGAGCTTCGAAGGGGCGATGGATACCGAAGCCCTGAAGGCTCGCCTGGGCGTCTAAGGCGGCGAGGCCCCGCAGGGCCCGGCCTGCCTCACCTAGCGGGCGCCGGCCAGGCCGGCCGCCCCGCTCCAGTAGACCCAGCTGCGCTTGCGCCGCAGGCGGTCCAGGTACTCGTTCTCGAAGCTGCGCGGGAAGCGGCTCGCTGCCTGCCGCGCGGCCTCCTGCAAGCCAGCCATCTCCCACACCCGGATCGAGCCCGAGGCGAGCCTGCCGGCCATTCCCAGGTCGAAGTAGGGCACGGCGAGGCCGAGGTGATGGCGCGACTGCGAGACGCAGGCCGTCCATTCGCGCATGGCGTCCGCCAGCGCGAGCAGCGCGGCCGAGAACGATTTCCCGGTGCGCRCCATCAGCATGCGGCTGCTGAGCACCCCGTCCACCAGGTCTCTCTGCGCAGCAGAGAGCCGCGCGCGGTCGAAGGTGCCGAGCGCGGGATGATGCGTGGCCAGCAGTTGCAGGCAATCGGCCAGTCCGGTGGCGCATTCGCCGCCGATGGACAGGGCAGGGCAGCGCAGCTCCGCGTCGCCGAGCAAGGGGAGCACTTCCGCCGCGTGGCGCGGGGACTCCAGTTCAAGGACTTCGTGTTCGAGGCCTGCGTCCTGCATGAACAGGACCAGCGTGGCGCAGGCCGGGCATCCTTTTGAAACGAACAGTTGGTACATCGTGAGGACGAGACGCCCCGTCCCCCGGCAAGGCATGGCAAGGGGAGAGAGGTCGTGCGGGAAGAAGGTCTGGATGGGCGGACTTTACGGCCACGCCGCGCGCGCGAACAGAATCAGATCCGGCGAATACGACCGGATCAGCGCCGCCGTGCCGGCACGGGCACGACGCCACCGCACGCCACCGCAAGCCACTACACCACGATCTCCCGGTGCGGGCGCGGCATGCGCGCCAGCAGGTCCGCCAGCTTCTTCAGGGCGAGCCCGAGGCGCGCGCGTTCCTTCACGCCGCCCAGCGAGATGCGGATCGCATTGGGCGGGTTCGGTCCCGCATGGAACGCATCGGAGGCGGTAACGCGCAGGTCCTCCGCATGCGCCGCCTGCGTCAGTTCGCGCGAGGTCCAGTAGCTCGGCAGCGCCTGCCACATATGGATGCCGGCCGAAGGCGGGTGGCCCAGGCTGCCCAGCATCTGGCGCGCGAGAGCATGCCGGGCGGCGCATTCGGCGCGTATCTGGTCCAGCAGCGCAATGGCGGAGCCGTCATGCACCCATTGCGTGGCCAGCGCGGTGGAAAGCGGCGTGGACATCAGCGCGAACGAACGCAGCGCGGCCAGCACCGCGTCCTGGTCGGCGGCGGGCGGCGTGACAAGGTAGGCGGTGCGCAGGCCGGGACTCAGGCATTTGGACAGCGTGGCGATGTAGTAGACGTGGGCGGGCGAGTAGCTCGCGAGCGGCGCGGGCGCGTCCGGCGTCAGCAGCCAGTAGGGGTCGTCCTCGATCACGGCGATGCCGCGCTGTTCCGCCACGCGCGCGATGTCGCGGCGCCGCTGCGCCGGCATGGTGCGTGTGTTGGGGTTTTGCGAAGTCGGGTTGAGGTAAGCCACGCGCGCGCCGTGCTCGCGGCACGCCGCTTCCAGCGCATCGGGGCGCATCCCCTGGTCGTCCGCGGCGGCGGTGACGACCTGGCGGCCCAGCTGTTCGGCGGCCAGGCGCAGCCCGGGATAGCACAGCGGCTCCGTGACGATGACGCCGCCCGGCGGCGTCAGCGCGAGGATCAGCGCGGCCAGCGCGGCCTGCGCGCCGGGGCAGGCGATCAGCCGCGCGGGCGCCACGCTGCCCAGCATCGGCGCGAGCCAGAGGGCGCCGGCGGCCTTGTCGGGGCTACTGCCGCCGCCGAGCTGGTAGGTCATCAGGAGGTTGGCGTCGGTGCGCAGCAGCACCTGCGACATGCCGCGCCGGAGCAGGTCGTCGAAGTCCAGCCCTTCGGGCGGCGGCGGCACGTTCATGCTGAGGTCCACCATCTGCGCAAGCTCCACCGTGGGCGCCGCGATGAAGGTGCCAAGCGCGCCGCGTGCCTCGACCAGGTGGCGGCGCTTGGCCTCCGCGAGCGCCCTCGTCACCGTGGTGAGGTCCACGTCCAGCAGTTCCGCCAGCTGGCGCTGCGGCGGCAGCCGGTCGCCGGGATTGAGCCTGCCGTCGCCCACGGCCAGTTCCATGGCGGCCACCACCTGCAGGTAGCGGGCGCCCTTGCCCGGGCGGAAATCCGGCAACCAGGCGGGACGGTTGCCGGCGTCTTGTAGGTTGGATTTTCTAGGCATAAACCCTTGATGTATGGCTTTTGTCTTACCTTATTATCCGGCTCCGCATCGCATAAAGCCATACATTGAGCCGTTTTGTATGCTCCTCCCGCCTCCCGGCGGCTGTCGCCCGCAGCAATCTTCCGCAGCAATGTATTCAGCATGCCGTGGCATCCCGTCCCGACAAGTGCATAGGTTATGTGGTGCATAACTAAGGTGATCCAGATATGCGCAAATCGACGGCCGGGCCAGCCATGGCAATCCGGCGCTCCCTATATGCCCGGGCACAGGCGTGGGCCGGCAGGATGCCGGGCTCCGCGCTGGCTTGCGGTGCCGCGGCCGCGCTGCTGCTGAGCGGCTGCTCGATGGAACTCTTCTCGCCGAAGGGCGCCATCGGGCACCAGGAAAAATCGCTGATCGTCATCTCGCTGGCGCTCATGCTGATGGTGGTGATCCCCGTCATCCTGCTCACGCTGTATTTCGCCTGGCGCTACCGCGCCTCCAATACCAGCGCCACCTATGCGCCGAAGTGGGCGCACTCCACCGCGATCGAAGTCGTGGTGTGGACGATCCCGTGCGTCATCGTCGCGTTCCTGGGGTTCCTGATCTGGGGCAGCACCCACAAGCTTGATCCCTACCGGCCCATCGAGTCAGCCACCGCGCCCGTGGAGGTGGAGGTGGTCGCGCTGAACTGGAAATGGCTGTTCATCTATCCGCAGTACGGCGTCGCCTCGCTCAACCAGCTGACGATCCCGGTCGATACGCCGATCAGCTTCAGGCTGACCGCGGAATCGATGATGAACTCCTTCTTCATCCCGCAGCTCGGCAGCCAGGTCTACGCCATGGCGGGCATGCAGACGCGCCTGCACCTGATCGCCGATACGCCGGGCGTCTATCTCGGACAGTCCGCCGCCTACAGCGGGGCGGGTTTCTCCGACATGCACTTCAAGACCTTCGCCACCTCGCGCGCCGACTTCGACCGCTGGATCGCCGAAGCCAGGAAGGCAGCGCGGCCGCTCGACGAGAAGACCTACCGCGCGCTCGAGCTTCCCAGCAGCAAGGATCCGGCCACCTTGTACTCCACCGTGACGCCGGCGCTGTTCGCCGGCGTGGTGAACAAGTACATGCAGAGCGGCGACGCGATTTGCCGCGCGAACAGCCCGGCCACACTGGAGGCGGCATCGAAGCCTGAATCGACGCCCGTATCGACGCCTGCACCGAAGCCGGTCTCCCGGGAACTCTCGCAGGCCACCTTCCCGGCCACCAGCGCCAAGGCCACGGAGCTATAAGCCATGTTTGGAAAACTGAACCTCGACGCCATTCCGTACCATGAGCCCATCATCATGGGTACGCTGGCCGTCGTCATGCTGGGCGGCGCCGCGTTGCTCGGCGCCATCACGTACTTCGGCAAATGGAAGTACCTGTGGACCGAGTGGTTCACCTCGGTGGACCACAAGAAGATCGGCGTGATGTACATCATCATGGCGCTGGTGATGCTGCTACGCGGCTTTGCCGACGCCATCATGATGCGCGTGCAGCAGGCCTTCGCCTATGGCGACGCGGCCGGCTACCTGCCGCCGCACCACTACGACCAGATCTTCACCGCGCACGGCGTGATCATGATCTTCTTCGTGGCGACGCCGTTCATCCTCGGACTGATGAACGTGATCGTGCCGCTGCAGATCGGCGCGCGCGACGTGGCCTATCCCTTCGTCAATTCGCTGAGCTTCTGGCTGTCGGCGGTGGGCGCGGTGCTGGTGATGCTGTCGATGTTCGTCGGCGACTTCGCGGCCACCGGCTGGGTTGCCTATCCGCCGCTGTCCGAGCTTGGCTATAGTCCGACGGTGGGGGTCGACTACTACATATGGTCATTGCAGATATCGGGGCTGGGCACCACGCTGACCGGCATCAACTTCATCGTCACCATCCTGCGCATGCGCGCGCCTGGCCTGAACCTGATGAAGATGCCGGTCTTCACCTGGACCGCGCTGATCACCAATATCCTGATCGTGGCCGTGTTCCCGGTGCTCACCGCGACGCTGGCGCTGCTGACCGCTGACCGCTACCTGGGCATGCATTTCTTCACCAACGAGCTGGGTGGGAATGCCATGATGTACATCAACCTGATCTGGGTCTGGGGCCATCCCGAGGTCTACATCCTGATCCTGCCGTGCTTCGGCGCGTTCTCGGAAATCATCTCGACGTTCTCGGGCAAGCCGCTGTTCGGCTACAAGTCGATGGTGTACGCGACCTCGTCGATCGGCGTGCTGTCGTTCTTCGTCTGGCTGCACCACTTCTTCACCATGGGCTCGGGCGCCAACGTCAATGCCTTCTTCGGCATCATGACTTCGATCATCTCCATCCCGACCGGGGTGAAGCTGTTCAACTGGCTGTTCACGATGTACCGCGGGCGTATCCGCTACCACTCGTCCACGCTGTGGACCATCGGCTTCATGGTCACCTTCGCGGTGGGCGGCATGACCGGCGTGTTGCTGGCGGTGCCGGGCGCGGACTTCGTGCTGCACAACAGCCTGTTCCTGGTGGCCCACTTCCACAACGTCATCATCGGCGGCGTGATCTTCGGCTGCCTGGCGGCAATGAGCTTCTGGTTCCCCAAGGTGTTCGGTTTCACGCTCAACGAGCGCTGGGGCAAGATTTCCTTCTGGTGCTGGCTGGTGGGCTTCTACCTCGCCTTCATGCCGCTCTATGTGCTCGGCTTCAAGGGCATGACGCGCCGGATGAACCACTACGCCAACGTGGACTGGCACCCGTACCTGGTGGTGGCGCTGTGCGGCGCGGTGATCATCGGGGCCGGCATCGTGGCGCTGCTGATCCAGCTCTTCGTCAGCGTGCGCGACCGCAAGCAGAACATGGACCCCACCGGCGATCCGTGGGACGGCCGCAGCCTGGAATGGGCCACCGCTTCGCCGGCGCCGTTCTACAACTTCGCCCACGTGCCGCACATCACGTCTCTCGAGCAGCACTGGGACGACAAGGAGAGCGGCCGCGCCTACGTGCAGCCCGCGCGCTACGAGGCCATCCACATGCCGAAGAACACCGGCGCGGGCGTGATCATCTCGGGCTTCAGCCTGGTGCTGTGCTTCGCGCTGGTCTGGCATATGTGGCTGGTCGCGATCGTCTCGCTGGCCGGCGTGATCGGCACCTTTATCGCGCGCACCTATAACCGCGACGTGGACTACTTCGTCCCCGCGGCGGAAGTCGAGCGCATCGAAAACACGCGCTATGCGAAGCTGCAGGAGGCGGCGTAAATCATGAGCAACACGATGACTGCCCACGCGCATGCGCATGGACACGCCGGGCATGCCGGGCACGAGCACGCCCACGAGCATCATCACGACGACGGATCCAAGACCACCCTCGGGTTCTGGATCTACCTGATGAGCGACTGCCTGATCTTCGCCGTGCTGTTCGCCACGTTCGGCGTGCTGGTCGGCAATACCGCCGGGGGGCCGAGCGGGCGCGAGCTGTTCGAGCTGCCTTTCGTGCTGGGCGAGACCATGCTGCTGCTGCTCAGCAGCTTCACCTTCGGCGTGGCGATGCTGTACATGCAGTCCGGCCGCAGCCACCTGGTGGTGCGCTGGCTGGGCGTGACCTTCCTGCTCGGCGCCGCCTTCATCGCGATGGAGGTGTACGAATTCGCCGAGCTGCTGCACAAGGGCGCGGGGCCCGGCGTCAGCGCGTTCCTGTCCTCGTACTTCACGCTGGTGGGCACGCACGGGCTGCACGTGACATGCGGCCTGGTGTGGATCGCCGTGATGATGCACCAGCTCAAGCGCTTCGGGCTGGACGGCATCACCAGCCGCCGGCTCAACTGCTTGAGCATGTTCTGGCACTTCCTGGACCTGATCTGGATCTGCGTCTTTACCTTCGTTTACCTGCGTGAGTTCGTATGAAGACAAATCACCTTCACGCGGCCGGCGCCGCCGATGCCGCGCACGGCAGCTTCAAGGGCTATGTGGTCGGTTTCGTGCTTTCGGTGCTGCTGACGTTCGCCTCCTTTGGCGCCGTGATGCTGGAAGTGGTGCCCAGGCACATGGGGCTGGCGGCCATCGTCGGGCTGTGCGTGGCGCAGTTGCTGGTGCAGCTGGTGTTCTTCCTGCACATCGGCACCGCGCGCGACCAGCGCCAGAACACCGCGATCTTCATCTGCAGCGCGCTGCTGATCGCCATCATCGTGGCGGGTTCACTGTGGGTCATGCATAACGCCAACGTCAACATGATGCCCATGCAGATGTCGACGGATCGCGCCAAGATGAGCGACTGACCGTGAACGACTGACCGGCACGTCCGGCCGCCGCCGATTCAATTCCGGTCTGTGGAATTGAAGGGCTGCAAATCGGCTGGCGCGGGCCTATTCTCGTCTCCAACAAGCGGTGCGTCGCGGCAGTTGTCCGCGGCGCACCGGATTCCAAGGAGACGACAGTGCATTCCCTTCCGCTTCGCGCCGCCAGGAGACTGGCGCTGCTGTGGGCCAGCCTGGCCCTCGGCACTACCGCGTGCCTGCCGGCCGCCGCCATGGCGGCCTTCCCCGAAAAGCCAATCCGTATCGTGGTGCCGTTCTCGCCGGGCGGCGGCACGGACCTGATCGCGCGCACCATGGGCGTGGCCATGTCGCAGGACCTGGGCCAGCCGGTGGTGGTCGACAACAAGCCCGGCGGCGGCACCATCATCGGTACCGACAACGTGGCCAAGAGCGCGCCCGACGGCTATACGCTGGTCATGGCCACGTTCGCGCACGCAGTCAACCCGAGCCTGCAACCCAAGTTGCCGTATGCCACCGACAAGGCGTTCTCGCCGGTGGTGCTGGTCGGCCGCTCGCCCAATGTGCTGGTGGTGCGCCCGGACAGTCCCTACAAGACGGTACAGGACCTGATCAGCGCCGCGCGCGCCAGGCCCGGCAAGATCTCCTTCGCCTCGCAGGGGCCGGGCACTTCTGCGCACCTGGCAGGAGAGTTGTTCAAGAGCCTGGCCAAGGTCGATCTCAACCACATTCCCTACCGCGGCGCGGGCCCGGCCATCACCGACCTGCTCGGTGGCCAGGTCGACCTGATGTTCGCCACCGCCTCCGCTGTCGGCAACCTGCTGGAATCCGGCAAGCTGCGCGCGCTCGCGGTCACCAGCGCGCAACGCTCGGCCAGCCCCGACCTGGCCAAGGTGCCGACCATCGCCGAGAGCGGCGTGCCCGGCTACGTGGCCGAGAGCTGGTACGGGCTGTTCGTCCCGGCCGGCACCCCGGCTCCGGTGATCGCTCGCCTGAACGCGGCGGCGAAGAAAGCCGTGACCACCGAAGCCTTCCGCAAGCGCGCCGAGTCAGAGGGGCTGATCGTCAGCCCCGGCACGCCGGAGGAGTTCGGGCGCTATGTGCATGGCGAGCAGGTGCGCTGGAGCAAGGTCGTCAAAGACGCAAACATCACACTGAACTAAGCCATCCCGAAGCATTGCCGGCAGCCGCCGCGCTCGCCCGCTCGCTCGCAGGCGGCGGGGACCGGCGAATACACAAAGAGACAGACCATGAACGACTATTCCTTCATCCAGCTGGATACGCGCGACGGCATCGCCGTGCTGACCCTCAACCGCCCGGACAAGCGCAACGCCATCACCGATGACATGCGCACCGAACTGATCGACGCGCTGGAACGCGTCGGCGCCGACCGCGCGATCCGCGCGCTGGTACTGACCGGCAGCGGCAAGGGCTTCTGCGCCGGCGGCGACGTGGCGGGCATGCAAAAGCGCATGGACGCGCCGCAGGGCGAGGTTGGTTTCAACGGCTGGGCACGCCAGCAACGCGTGCACCACTCGGTGGCGCTGCTGCACGACATGCCCAAGCCCACCATTGCCGCCGTCAACGGCTCGGCGGCCGGGCTCGGTGCCGACATGGCCATGGCCTGCGATTTCGTGATCGCCGCCGAGGGCGCCAGCTTTGCCTGGTCCTACATCCACCGCGGGCTGATCCCCGATGGCGGCGGCATGTACTTCCTGCCGCGCCGCACGGGCCTTTCCAAGGCAAAGGAGCTGATCTTCAGCGGGCGCAAGGTGGACGCGGCCGAAGCGCTGCAACTGGGCATCGCCGATCGCCTGAGCGCACCGGAAGCCCTGCTGTCGGACGCATGCGGCTGGGCGGCCGAGCTGAGCCACGGCTCGCCCACGGCGCTGGCGCTCGGCAAGTCCATCCTGAACCAGAGCTTCGAACTGCCGGCCGACCAGGTTTTCGCGCAGGGCAGCCAGGCGCAGGGCATCTGCTACACCAGCACCGAGCATCGCGAGTCCGTGCTGGCGTTCCTGAACAAGACCGCGGCCAAGGCCTGACATCATGGCAGCCGACCTGACCCATGTTCCCGGCGCACCGGCCGTCTCCACCTCGGCCGCCATCGCGCGGCTGCTCAAGCCGCGCAGCGTGGCCGTCATCGGTGCCTCCGCCGATCCGGCCAAGACCTCGGGGCGGCCGGTGTCGTACCTGACGCGGCACGGCTTCAGCGGCGCGATCTATCCGGTCAACCCGAAGGTGGATGCCATCGACGGCATCCGCTGCTACCCGGACATCCGTTCCCTGCCCGAGGTGCCCGATGTCGGCATCGTGCTGCTCGGCGCGGAGCGCGCGCACCAGGCCGTGCGCGAGCTGGCCGAGCGCGGCACCGGGGCCGCGATCGTGCTCGCCAGCGGCTATACGGAGACCGGCGCCGAGGGCGCGCGCCGCCAGGCCGAGCTGCTCGAGGCGGCGGGCAGCATGCGCCTGCTCGGGCCCAACACGATCGGGCTGGTCAACCTGACCGACAGCATTCCGCTGTCGGCCAGCGGTGCGCTGGAGATGGAGCACTTTCCCGCTGGCAGCATCGGCGTGGTGTCGCAGAGCGGCGGCATTCTCGGCGCCTTGCTGTCGCGCGCCGCGGCGCGCGGCATCGGCCTGTCCAAGCTGGTCTCCACCAGCAACGAGGCCGATCTCGACCTGGCTGACTTCATCGACTACCTGGCCGACGACGATGCCACCCGCGTGATTGCGCTGTACGTGGAGAGCGTGCGCGACCCCGCGCGCTTCCGCGCCGCGGCGCTCAAGGCCGCGGCAGCCGGCAAGCCGGTGGTGGCGTTCAAGATCGGCCGCTCCGAGGCGGGTGCGCGCGCGGCCGTCTCGCATACGGGGGCCATGGCGGGCGCGGACAGGATGTATGACGCGCTGTTCCGCCAGGTCGGCGTGATCCGCGCGCAGTCCTTTGCCGACCTGCTCGATATTCCCGCCGCGCTGGCCACGGGCCGGGTGCTGCGCGGCAAGCGCGTGGCCGTGCTGACCTCGACCGGCGGCGCCGGCACGCTGGTCTCGGACAGCCTGGGCGTGTCTGGCTTCGAGACGCCGCCGCCGGACGAGGCCACCGCGGCAGCGCTGCGCGCGCTGCAGAAGGGCGATCACGCCGCGCTGGACCGCAATCCCATCGATGTCACGCTGGCAGGCCTGCAGCCGGACCTGCTGCGCGCGGCCATCCGCACGTTGCTCGACAGCCCGGGCTATGACGCCGTGGCGGTCATCGTCGGCTCCTCCGGCCTCGCCATGCCCGGCCTGATGGCCGATGCGATCCGCGACTGCCTGCCGGGCAGCGACAAGCCGGTGCTGGCCTATGTGAGCCCGCATGCGCCGCAGGTCGCCGCGGTGCTGAACCAGCGCGGCGTGCCGGCCTTCAGCGCGCCGGAAAGCTGTGCGGTGGCGTTCGCGGCGATGCTCGGCGCGGGGCAGCTGCAGGGCGTGTCGGACGGGGCGAAGACGCCGCCCCCTCCGGGCGCCGCAGTCGATACCGCCGACGTGCCGTCCGGCGCGCTCGACGAGGCTGGTGCCAAGGCGCTGTTTGCCCGCTTCGGCCTGCCATCGGTGCGCGAGACCATCGTGCAGGACGGCGAGCAGGCGCAGGCCGCGGCGCGCGCGCTGGGCGAGCGCGTGGTGCTGAAGATCCTGTCGACGGAGATCACGCACAAGAGCGATGTCGGCGGCGTGGCGGTCAACGTGGCGCCGGCGGATGTGCCGGCGCGCCTGGCGACGATGCGCGCCGAGGTGGCTCGCCACACCGGCAAGGCGCCGGACCGCTTCCTGGTGCAGGAGATGGTGGGCGGCGGCGTCGAGATGATCCTGGGCCTGCACCGGGACCCGCTCGGCACGGCGGTCCTGCTCGGCATGGGCGGCGTCACGGCCGAACTGTTCCAGGACACCACCATGCGCCTGCTGCCGCCGGGCGGGGCGCTGTCGCACGAAGAAGCGGCCGCCATGGCGCGCGAGCTGAAGACGTGGCCATTGCTGGACGGCTATCGCGGACGCCCCAAGGCGGATGTGGGGGCGCTGGCCGATGCGATCGTGGCTTTCTCGCGCATGGCGGCCGCGATGGGCGAGCGGCTGGTCGAGGCGGAGATCAACCCGGTGTTCGTGCTGCCGGCGGGGCAGGGCGTGCGGGCGGCGGACGGGGTAGCGGTCATCGCCTAGGCAGGGCTCGCGCAACGGCCGCGCCTCAAGCGCCGCCGCAGGCGCGCCCATGCCATCGGAGAGCGCCGTGGATTCGGAGGATGCAAACAGCCGCGCGCGCGGCCGGCCGGCCAACCAGCTCGCCAACCGCTCGCTGGAGCGCGGCATCGCGCTGCTGCGTGCGTTCCGGCCCGGCTCCGAGGTGCTCGGCAACGGCGAACTGGCCGAGCGCACCGGCCTGGCCCGCTCGACCGTCAGCCGCCTGACGCAAAGCCTGGTCGACACCGGTTTCCTGCAATACGATCCCGACCTGCGTGCCTACCGCCTGGGCGTGCCGGTGCTGAGCCTGGCGCATGCCATGCGCACCGGATCGACGGTGCTGCAACTGGCCGCTCCGCTGATGCGCGAACTGGCGCAGGCAGAGCACATCAACGTCGGGCTGGCGATGGCGGACCAGGACGAGATGGTCTACCTGGAGTCGATCCGCTACAGCCGCAAGGCGTCGCTGCGCAACGTGGTGACAGGGCAGCGCGTGCCGATGCCGCTGACCTCGCTGGGCCGCGCGTGGCTGGCGGCCACGCCAGCGGAAGAGCGCGGCGCATTGATGCAGCAGTTCCGCCATCGCTTCCCCGCGCACTGGCCGGAGCTGGAGGCGCAGATCCTGCAGGCCATCGAGCATGTGCAGCGGCACGGCTGGTGCGCCGCCAGCTGGCAGCCCGAGGTGGTGGCCCTGTCCACGCCCATGCAGCTCGGCCACTATCCCCTCCATGTACTCAACGTCAGCACCTCCACGCGCGCCGGCGTGGCGGCGGCCAGCCGTGAACTCAAGCCGCATCTCATGCGGCTGGCGGGCCAGTTGCGGCAAGCATTCGAGCATGCGCAGCCGGAGTGAGAGCGATGCCGCCGCCCTGGCGGCAAACATCGCCAGGGCCTGCCGCCGGTTAGCGCAGGGCTGCGGCTGATCAGGCATTTTTCGCGCGCGCAAAGGCGCGCGTAGCCGCAATGTCTGACCCCCCCTCGTTCTTCCTCGCGGACTCCATCCGCTTAATTAGTTGACATTTAAACTATCTAAGCCTAAATTAAATACGCGCCCCGCAAGAACGGATGGACGAAGGAGCGGAAGCTCGAGGAGACCTGGTCATGAAGATCGTTTGCATCGGTGGCGGCCCCGCCGGCCTGTACTTCGCGCTGCTCATGAAGCAGCAGAATCCGCGGCACGACATCGTCGTGGTGGAACGCAACAAGCCCTATGACACGTTCGGCTGGGGCGTGGTGTTCTCGGATGCCACCATGGAGAACATGCGCCGCTGGGATCCGGTCACGGCCGGCGCGATCCAGCAGGCCTTCAATCACTGGGACGACATCGAGCTGGAGTTCAAGGGCGAGGTGATCCGCTCCGGCGGCCACGGCTTCGTGGGCATCGGCCGCAAGAAGCTGCTCAATATCCTGCAGGCGCGTTGCGAGCAGTTGGGCGTCGAGCTGGTGTTCGAGACGGAAGCGGCTTCCGATGCCGACTATGCCGACGCCGACCTCGTCATCGCCAGCGACGGCATCAATTCCCGGATCCGCGAGAAGCACGCCGCGGTCTTCAGGCCCGACGTGGCGGTGCGCCCCAACCGCTATATCTGGCTGGGCACGCACAAGCTCTACGATGCCTTCACCTTCCTGTTCGAGAAGACCGAGCACGGCTGGTTCCAGGCCCATGTCTACAAGTTCGACGACAAGACCACCACCTTCATCGTCGAATGCCCCGAGCATGTCTGGCTGGCGCACGGCCTGGACAAGGCCGACCAGGACCAGTCGATCGCCTTCTGCGAGACGCTGTTCGCCAACAACCTGCAAGGCGCGAAGCTGATGACCAACGCGCGTCACCTGCGCGGCTCGGCCTGGCTGAATTTCCAGCGCGTGGTGTGCGAACAGTGGTGGCTGCGCAACGCACAGGGCAGCCACGTGGTGCTGATGGGCGACGCCGTGCACACCGCGCACTTCGCCATCGGCTCGGGCACCAAGCTCGCCATCGAGGATGCGATCGAGCTGACCCGCCAGTTCCAGCTGCTGGGCGACAGCCCCGAGCACATCGAGCAAGTGCTCACGCGCTACCAGGAGGCGCGACGCATCGAGACGCTGCGCCTGCAGAACGCGGCGTGGAACGCCATGGAGTGGTTCGAGGTCTGCGGCGAACGCTATTGCGACCAGTTCGAGGCGCCGCAGTTCATGTATTCCATGCTCACGCGCAGCCAGCGCATCAGCCACGAGAACCTGCGCCTGCGCGACAAGCAGTGGCTCGAAGGCTACGAGCGCTGGCTCGCGCAGCGCGCCGGCGTGCCGGCCGCGCACGACGCGGTGCCGCCGCCGCCGATGTTCACGCCATACACCGTGCGCGGCGTCACGCTCAAGAACCGCATCGTGGTCTCGCCGATGGCGCAGTACTCGGCGGTCGACGGCGTGCCCGGCGACTATCACCTGGTGCATCTCGGCGCGCGGGCCATGGGCGGCGCCGGACTGGTGTTCGCCGAGATGACCTGCGTCAGCGCCGAAGGCCGCATCACGCCGGGATGCCCCGGCATGTACGAGCCGGAACACCAGGCCGCGTGGCAGCGCATCGTGGACTGGATCCACGCCAACACGGATGCGAAGTTCGCCATGCAGATCGGGCACGCCGGTGCCAAGGCATCGACCCGCCTGGCCTGGGAGGGCATCGACCAGCCGCTGGCATCCGGCAACTGGCCGGTCATCTCCGCCTCGCCGCAGCAGTACCTGGCAGGCGTGAGCCAGACCGCGCGCGAAATGACCCGGCACGACATGAACGAGGTCAGGGCCGGGTTCGTCAACGCCGCCAGGGCCGCGGCGGAGATCGGCGTGGACTGGCTCGAGCTGCATTGCGCGCACGGCTACCTGCTGTCGAGCTTTATCTCGCCGCTGACCAATCATCGCACCGACGAATACGGCGGCGGCCTGGCCAACCGCCTGCGCTACCCGCTGGAAGTATTCGCGGCGGTCCGCGCCGCATGGCCCGCGAACAAGCCGATGTCGGTGCGTATTTCCGCGCATGACTGGGTCGAAGGCGGCATCACGCCCGACGACGCGGTCGAGATCGCCAGGGCCTTCAAGGCGGCTGGCGCCGACATGATCGACTGCTCGTCGGGCCAGGTCAGCAAGAAGGAGAAGCCGGTCTACGGGCGCATGTTCCAGACGCCGTTCGCCGACCGCATCCGCCAGGAAGCCGGCATCCCGACCATTGCGGTGGGCGCCATCAGCGAAGCCGACCATGCCAACAGCATCCTCGCCGCCGGCCGCGCCGACCTGTGCGCGGTGGCCCGTCCGCACCTGGCCAACCCGGCCTGGACGCTGACCGAGGCAGCGAAGATCGGCTACACGCCGGTCGCCTGGCCGCAGCAATACCGTTCGGCCAAGGGCCAGATGGAGGCCATCTTCGCGCGCGAGAAAGCCGTCGCCGCGAACTGACCACAGAGGCTGGCGCAAGGCCATTCACATAGCACCCCAGGAGACAGCGGCATGGCCGAAAGCGCTCACGTCGATACCTTTGCCCGCGACAACCTGCCGCCGGCCGCACTGCAGCCGGCATACCTGTTCGCGCTGCCCGAATTGCAGTTCGGGCAGCGCCTGAACTGCGCCACGGAATTGCTCGACCGGCATATCGAACAGGGCCGGGGAGAGCGCGTCTGCATCCGCGCGCCCGGGCTTGCCTGGACCTATGCCGACCTGCAGGAGAAGGCCAACCGCATCGCCAATGTGCTGGTCGGCGACATGGGCCTGGTGCCGGGCAACCGCGTGCTGCTGCGCGCGCCCAACAACCCCATGCTGGTGGCTTGCTGGTTCGCCGTGATGAAGGCGGGCGCCATCGCCGTGGCTACCATGCCGCTGTTGCGCGCCAAGGAACTGAAGGCCATCGTCGAGATCGGCAAGGTCACGCACGCGCTGTGCGACGCCGCGCTGGCAGGGGAGTTGCGCCTGACCGCGCTCGAGGCGCCTTCGCTACGTCAGATGCGCCATTTCAACCATGGCGGGCCCGACAGCCTCGAGGCCGCCATGGAGCGCGCCTCGCCGCGCTTCGACAACGTGGACACGGCGGCCGAGGACACCTGCATCTTCGGCTTTACCTCGGGCACCACCGGCGTGCCCAAGGCCACCATGCACTACCACCGCGACGTCATGGCCATCTGGGCCTGCTGGCCGCGTCACGTGCTGCGGGCCACCGAAGACGATGTATTCATCGGCAGCCCGCCGCTGGCATTCACCTTCGGGCTGGGCGGACTGGTCTTGTTTCCGATGTCGGTCGGCGCTTCCACCGTGCTGCTCGAGAAGGCCAGCCCGCCGCAACTGCTCGATGGCATCAAGGACTTCGGCGCCACGGTGCTGTTCACCGCGCCCACGTCCTACCGCACGCTGGCCGCGCGCAGCGTCGAGGTGCGCCGCACGCGCCTGCGCAAGTGCGTATCGGCCGGCGAGGTTCTGCCCGCGGCCACGCGCGCATTGTGGAAGGACGCCACCGGCATCGAGCTGATCGACGGCATCGGTGCGACCGAGATGCTGCACATCTTCATTTCGCACGACGAGGCCGATGCGCGTCCTGGCGCCACCGGCAGGCCGGTGCCCGGCTACCGCGCCCGGGTGGTGGACGCACAGGGCAGGGAAGTGCCGCCGGGCACCGTGGGCCGCCTTGCCGTGCAAGGCCCGACCGGCTGCCGCTACCTGGCCGACGCGCGCCAGGCCTCCTACGTGCAGGACGGCTGGAACGTCACGGGCGATGCCTACCTGATGGATGCCGATGGCTACTTCTTCTACCAGGCGCGCACCGACGACATGATCATCTCCTCCGGCTACAACATCGCCGCGCCCGAGGTGGAGGACGCGCTGATCCTGCATCCGTCGGTGGCCGAGTGCGCGGTGATCGGGGTGCCCGACGACGAACGCGGCCAGATCGTCAAGGCCTTCGTCGTGCTGCGCCCCGGGCAGGACGGCGACGAGGCGATGGTCAGGACGCTGCAGGACTTCGTCAAGCAGACCGTCGCGCCATACAAGTACCCGCGCGCCGTCGAATTCACCGACAGGCTGCCGCGCACCCAGACCGGCAAGCTGCAGCGCTTCAAGCTGCACGAGCCACGGTGAACCCGTCCGCGCTGCCGGCAATGGCCGGCGGGGCGGATGCAATGATCAAACGAACGGAGCCATTGATATGCAAGTCCTTCTTCCTCCCGGCTGGCCGCGCCCGCGCGGCTATGCCAACGGCGTGTCCGCCCGCGGGCGTTCGGTATTCGTGGCCGGCATGATCGGCTGGGACGCCGATGGCGTCTTCCATACCGACGACCTCGCCGGCCAGGTACGCCAGGCGCTGCAGAACATCGTCGAGGTGCTGGAGGCCGGCGACGCCAGGCCCGAGCACATCGTGCGCATGACCTGGTACGTGACCGACAAGCGCGCATACATCGCGGCCTATGCGGAGATCGGCAAGGCTTTCCGCGAGATCATCGGCAGCTTCAACGCCGCCATGACCGCGGTGGAAGTCTCGGCGCTGATCGAGGACCGCGCCAAGGTGGAGATCGAGGTCACCGCGGTGGTGCCGGACTGAGGCGGCCCTGGTATCGCCTGGCTGCCGTGTGCGTGCGGTTCACCTGATCAGGGTGGCGCTCGAGGCGCAGGGAAGCCGCGTCACGCGGCTGATGGCGGGTGGCGAGGCCCGGCTCAGGCGCAAGCTGATGGTTGAGGCCTGGCGCCATGCCCGACGCGAGCGGGCCTGTCTTGCCGTGGCCGGCGCCGGGACACTCAATGCCGGGCGGGGCCGTAAGGCGGGCTCGCGGACGAAAGTTCGTGCAGCACTTGCTGGTGCAGGATATCGAGCGAGTCGGTTTCGGCGTGGAAGAGGAAGGCGCCGTCAGGCAGGCGCGAGACAAGGCGGAAGGACGCGGCCGCGCCGAAGACGGCGATATGGAGGCGGTCGCTGACGACAACCACGCCCGGCATGCCCGGCTCGTCGGTGTCCGACAGGCACGGAATGCCCAGCCGCTCGAGCTGGCGGCGGATATAGTGCGCGCTGACGATGCCTTTCATGCAAGCGCTCCTCTGGGGCGGCAAGGGACGTCTGCGATCATCGGAAAGCCACGCGCGTGGCGCAAGAGTGGAAATACTCAATGCCTGGCAGGTCGGGCGTGCGCGGCCGGGGGCGGCGGATTTGCTTCGACACCGACACCGCCGGCGCTGTCGTGCATCGGGCTGCACTTGTCCGGGGTGCGGCCGAGTCACTTCGAAGGCCCGGCGCTTTTTAGAGGATAGCCTCTAAATCCGTGTCGCCCCGGATTACCCGCCAATCGTTCCCCCCTTAGGATGGGTCTTCTTGTGTGATTCGGAGTACGTCGATGGTTTGGGAGGAGCAGGTGGTATTTGTCCTGGACGACGACGAGACGATGCTGTGGCTATACCGGGAGTTGCTGCGCAAGCCGGGTCTCAGCATTCGCACCTTTGCGTCGGCGCAGGACTTTCTGGGTGCTTACAGGCCCGGGCCAAGCGAGTGTCTTATCTGCGATCTGCGCATGCCGGAGATCGGTGGCCTCGATGTGCAAAGACGGCTGTCGGAGACCGGCATCAGCTTGCCGATCATTTTTGTCTCGGGCCACGCCGAGATCCCGTCGGTGGTGCAGGCCATGAAGGTCGGGGCCTTCGATTTCCTGGAGAAGCCCGTCGACGGCGAACGCCTGGTGGCGGTGGTCTCGGAAGCGCTGAAACACAGCAAATCCCTGCATGCTTCGCGCATCGCGATGGCCAGGCGGCACGCCAGGCTTGCACTGCTGTCGCGGCGCGAGCGCGAGGTAGCCGAACTGGTGGCGGCAGGCAAATCGAGCCGGACCATATCCGAGGACATGGGCCTGAGCGTGCGCACCGTGGAGAACCACAGGGCGCGCCTGACGGAGAAGCTCGAGATCGGCTCGGTTGCCGAACTGGTCAGGCTGCTGCACGCCGCGGCCTAGGGCGCGTCCCCTGGCGCGCCGGACGCAGTGCCCGAGGTGGCCGGCGTATGCCGCGCGGGCCTGTGGCGTCGCGGCTCTTCATCGCCGTTGCCCCGCGGGGCAACGGCCGTCAGAGCTTCCTGATGGTCCTGAGCTCGCTCTGGCGAAACACGCCCTGCACCGTGATCCACGGGAAACGTATGCCACTGCGCGTATCCTCGAAGGCGATATACGGCGTTTCGTCATCGAACATGCAGACGAATACCCGGGTGCCTTCCTTGTCGTGCCGGACCTCATAGCGGGCGCCGTGCTCAAGCTGGAAGACGATGTCGCCCTGGCGCAGCAGCTTCGACATGGGCGACATTGCCCGCTGGTCGCCGTGGGGGTGCTTGGCTCTGTGCTGGTCGTCGATGGTGCGCTGAAGCCAGTCGTCATAGCCGCACGAGGTGTTTCCCTTGGCGACGGCGAGGAGCCACTCGTCGATACGCCTGCGGTGGCGATCGCGGTTTCCCTCGTCGGCTCCGCAATCTGAATACCTGTTGTTGGCCGTGCCGATACCCTGACTCACTGTTTTCCGCATCCCGTTTTCTGCATCCCTGCATCCCTGCATACGTGCGTCCGGTTATCCCGGCTTCGCATTCGGCCTCGGCGCGCATGGCTGCGCCGAGGCGCACCCTCTTGCTCTCGTGCGGGGGCAAATATGGCGGTTGCGGGGCCGGTGGAAAAGAGTATTAGTACTCACCGCGCACGGCCGGCCCGGTGCCCGGGCGCACTGCAGGTCGCTTTGGCGATCCGGAGGCCACCTCGCGCAGGGGCTTCGGCGGCCTAGGTACTTTTACTCTTGTGACAGGGGTCCATCTCCCCGAAAATGCCGCCCGGCGGCAAATTGCGATGCAACGGCCCGAGGTGACCTTGTATCCGCCCGCCGTCTTCCTGGCGCTTCGCAACCCGTTGCGCCGCCTGCCCGCAGCGCGATCCGCCTGCGGTGCCCGCCATCCCGGCTGCGCCATGTTCCCGCCACGCAGTTGCCCACTTGCCTCACAGAAAGCCATGATGGTTCTTGCGCGCGCGCTGCAGTCGGTCCGGAGAGTCTTCAGCAGGCAAGCCAGCTCCATCGTGGTGACGACCGCGATTGCCATCGGCCTGCTGATCCTGCTCTGCATCCACGTGCTCGGCCTGCTGCAGGACGAGGTCAGGGAGCAGGCTTCGATGTACCGGCGCTCCTCGATGGAGGCCGTTGTCAGGATGACGGATTCCCTGCTGGAAGACAGCGCGGACCGGGTCCGGACCATCGTCGAGGCGCAGTACCTCATCCACCTGGCGAAGCACGTCATGCGGGCACGTGGCGACATCTCCACGCGAGCCGAGTTCGACGCCTGGATCACCGCCATCTACCGAAGCCGCGGTTTCGAGGGATATAGCCTGATCTCGCCCGACCGGATCATTGTCGCGGCGAGCAGCACTTCGTACATATCGGAGCCTGTCGCCACCTCCGCCGCGCGCATTGCGGTCGAACGCGCAATGGCCTCGGGCTTCGGCGTCACGGCGCCGATCCCGGCGCCCTTGCCGATCGATGTCAACGGCACCGAGCGCCCTCGGGGAACCCTGTTCCAGCTGGTCTGCTCCGCGGTACGCGATGAAGGCGAACTGATTGCCGTCCTGTGCCTTCGCATGAACCCGGGTCTGAGGCTGTTCGAGATCCTGCGTTCGGGGTGGGGGGGCAAGACCGGTAACGCCTACGTGATCGATGCCGAGGGCCGCCTGCTGTCCCCGAGCCGCCTTGCCGGCGAAGTGCGGATCCCCGAGGCAGCCGGGCGGGGTGCGCCCTATGGGCTGTGGGCGCGCGTGCCGCAGCGCGTGCAGCCGAAGCAGCGGCCGCTAGGCAGCGATGGCACCACCGGGCTGACGAGCGTGGCATCGCACCTGCTCGAGAACAGGCGGGCCACGACGCCGGTGCTTGACCACTACACCGACATGCGCGGGCGCAGCGTGGTCGGCATGGGCCATTGGCTGCCGGGCTTGGACATGGGCATCATCGTCGAGCAGGATGCCGCGGAGGCCTATCAGTTCTATGATCTGGCGAGGCGCGCGATCATTGGCCTGACGACCATCTCGGTCGGCCTGATCGTCGCCCTGACCGCGGTGCACTGGCGCAGCCGGCGCAGCGCCGCCGAAAACGACGAGCGATGGCTGGCATTCCGCAAGCATGTGCCGGTCGGCTTTTCCTGCGCCACGACCGACGGGACCGTCATCATGGCAAACCGCGCCTATGGCGATGCCATTGGCGCGGACGCGGAAGCGCTGGTCGGCAAGAATGCCTGGGAGGCCGTGGCGAACCCCGTCTCCGCGGAAATCATCCGCTCGACGCATCATCTCGTACTGGCGTCCGGGCAGGCACAGGATCAGGTGCATGTCCTGAAGCGCGCGCGCGGCGAGGAACGGATCTATCACCTGGTCAAGTTTCCCGTGCTGGCGGGGGACAACAGCCGGGTCGCGGGCATTGGGGCGGTGGTGACCGACATCACGGAATCGGAGGGGAACCGGCGCGCGCTGGAGGCGCTGACGATCAACCTCGAGCAGAAGATCAGGGAGCGCACGCAGGAGCTCGACACGGCCAGGGAAGTGGCCGAAGGCGCCGCGCGGGCGAAGGCGCAGTTCCTGGCCAATATGAGCCATGAAATCCGCACCCCGCTCAACGGCATCATTGGCATGACCCACCTTGCCCAGCGGGCCCGGGACAGCCGGCGGCTGGAGCACTATCTCGGCAGGATCGCAACCTCCGGCAGGCATCTGCTCGGCGTGGTGAACGACGTGCTGGATTTCTCCAAGATCGAGGCCGGCAAGCTCACGCCGCAGTCGTGCGCGTTCGAGCTGTCGCAGACGATCGAGCATGTCGCCGGCCTGTTCCTGGAGCGGGCGACGTCGAAGAACATCGTGATCACGGTGGACATACAGGACACCGTGCCGGAGTATCTGACGGGCGACGCGCTGCGCATCGGCCAGATACTGATCAACTTTGTCGGCAATGCGGTCAAGTTCACCGATCACGGGCGGGTGACCATCAGGGTCCGCGCCAGGTACCTTAGCCGTGCCGAGGTGCGGCTGTTGTTCGAAGTCCAGGACTCCGGCCTCGGCATCGAGCCGCACGCGCTTGCGTCGCTCTTCACGCCCTTCCACCAGCTGGACGGGACGACCGCGCGGCGCTTCGACGGCGCCGGGCTGGGCCTGGCGATCTCGAAGAGCCTGGCCACCATGATGGGTGGCACCGTCTTCGTGGAGAGCGAGCCGGGCATGGGCAGTACGTTCTCGCTCGACATGCTGGTCGCGCGCCAGGATCGCGGCGCCGGGGCCGACAATTGCGCCGCCGCGTTCGCCAGGGGATGGAGCAGGCTTCATGGCAGCCACGCGCGCGCCCAGCCGCCGGAGCCCGCGCGCAGCCAGGGCGGTGCCGCCCGGCACGTGGCCGAGATGCCGGCAGGGCAGGCCGATGGCCCCGGCCGCGCGCAGGACGGCGAGCTGGCAGCTTCCCCGCGATGGCAGGGCAAGCGGGTCCTGGTGGTGGAGGACAACGAAATCAACCAGGAGGTCGTCAAGGAATTGCTCGAGGCGGCCGGCATCGCCGTGGTGGTGGCCAGGGACGGCGAGGCCGGATTGTCCGCCGTGGCCGCGGCGCAGTTCGACCTCGTGCTGATGGACATCCACCTGCCCAAGCTGGACGGCTTCGAGGTGACCAGGCTGCTGCGCGCGGATGCCAGGTACGCCGCCATTCCGATCCTGGCATTCACCGCGAACGCAACACAGGAAGACCGCGAGCGTTGCCTGCGCAGCGGCATGAACGACCATATCGCCAAGCCGGTGGATCCCAGGCTGCTGGACACGATGCTGGGGCGCTGGCTATCCGCCGGCCCGGGCGCGCCGCCGGCCTTGGGAGATGCAGTCAGGGCGGGTCACAGCCGGACGGACGAAGACGTCATCCAGTCGCTGCGCGGGATCGACGGCCTTTCGGTCGAGACGGGTTTGCGCCATGTGATGGGCAGGCGGCAGCTTTACCTGCGCCTGCTGGAGCGCACGCTCGCCGCACGCCATGACGCCGCATGGCGCCTGAAGGCCTGCGCCATCCAGGGCCAGGCCGAGGAAGCCATCCTGCTGGCCCATAGCCTGAAATCCGTCCTGGCGACCATCGGCGCAGGCGGGCTCGCAAGCCGTTGCGCAGCAATCGAGAAGGGCATCCAGGGCAACTGCATCGACGCCGCGCAGCTTGCCTCGTTCGATTCTGACTATGGCGCGCTGATGGCTTCGATCCGCGGGTGCTTGCCGGCGGTATCCTGAAGCCGCGGCCTGAGTAGAACTACTCTTTGCGCACATGGGGCGGATTCGGACAATTGGGACGCGGCAACGCCGGCCCGATGTCCCGGACCGGCAGGAGGTGCTTGCCTCCTTTCCCCCGGATGTCTCGAACTCGCTCTCGCGCCGGTGCCGATGGAAGCGGCCTGGCGCAGAGTGGCCACCACGGACCAGCGCAGTTGACCGACGACCCTATGAACGCCGCTTCATTGCCCGTTTCGTTGCCCGCCACATCGGCCACATCGGCCACGTCACAGCGCTTTCCGGCGCCCGCCGCCCAGTCCGCCCTGCCGAGCGTGCTGCTGGTCGACGACACGCCGGAGAACATCCTCATCATTTCCTCGTTGCTGGAGGACCTGTACGAGATACGCGCGGTCGCCAGCGGCGAGGCCGCGCTGGAGGCCGCCCGCGCCGGCACGCCCGACATCGTCCTGCTGGACGTGGTCATGCCAGGCATGAACGGCTACCAGGCTTGCAGCCACCTCGCCTCGGACCCGGCGACCGCGGACGTGCCGGTCATCCTGCTGACCGCATCGCCCGAGAGCGAAGGCGAATCCAGAGGCTTCGAAGCCGGTGCCGTCGACTACATCGTCAAGCCGGTGAACCCGCGCGTGCTCAGGGCGAGGGTGGCGACCCATCTTTCGCTGCGCCTTGCCAACCGCCGGCTGCGCGAGCACGCCTCCAGCCTGCAAGCCGAACTGTACCGGCGCGCGCAGGCGCTGACGCTGGCGCAGGACGCGACCATCTTCGCGCTCTCCTCGCTGGTCGAGGCGCGCGACAACGAGACCGGCGGGCATATCCATCGCACGCAGCACTACGTCAAGACGATCGCCAGGACCTTGCAAGGCACGGCGGAATTCCGGGATCGCCTGACGCCAGAGATCATCGACCTCCTCTTCAAATCGGCGCCCTTGCATGATGTGGGGAAGATCGGCATAGACGACCGCATCCTGCGCAAGCCGGGACGATTGACACCGGAAGAGTTCGACATCATGAAGCAGCACACCACCATCGGCTGCGCCGCCATCGTCGAGGCCGAGAAGCATTTCGGCGCAGACGACTCCTTCCTGCGCATCGCCCGCGAGATAGCCCGGTCGCATCATGAGAGATGGAACGGCAAGGGCTATCCGGATGGCCTGTCCGGCGACGACATACCGCTCTCGGCGCGCATCATGGCGATCGCCGATGTCTATGACGCGCTGATCAGCGAACGCGTCTACAAGAAGGCGCTGTCGCACGATGTGGCAATGCAGATGGTTACGGAGCAACGCGGGCAGCATTTCGATCCGCGCATCGTCGATGCATTTGTCCGGGCCGAGCAGGAGATCCGCGCGATTGCGTTGCGCTATGCCGATGCCGATGCCGATGTGGATGTGGATGCGGAAGCCGCGCACGGCGCAGGCACATTGGCGCCAGGCTTTTCCTGACGCATCCGCCTTCGTCCCGCGGGCGCGCGATTGAGTAGACTTACTCTTCCACCGAACGCGCATCGCCGCGAGAATTGCACCGCGAATCCGGTTCGGTGGCCGACGGGCCCAGATGCCTGCACAGATTCTCCCGAATCCGGATCCGGCGGCTTCGCATTGACCGCGAAAGCAAGAGTGGACGACGCCTGGCCAGGCGCAAACGGCGAGCATGGAAATGAAAGCGGGGGGTGTCAGCTTCCATGCGATGCGATCGATGTCCGCAGGTTCGAGGGAGGCCCACGCGTGTGGGCCTCTTTTTTTCGCGCAGCGGCGCGGTGAGGCAGGGCAGGCACGTGCCGCAGAAAAAAACGAGTCCGCGCGGCGGACTCAATCCTCTTCCTCCCCGTCATCCTCTTACCGGGCTTCTCCTCCTCCTCCCTGCAGTCAAGTGCTCGTGTCGAATGAGCAGACTGAGTGTATCGGCGGCATGCCGCGGCGGCAGCTAGGGAAAGCCATCAGGCGCGCCTGCGTATTCCTACTCTTGCGCGCTGCGGTGGCGAGTCGGGGATGACTACCAAGAAGGTCGCTGCATGCATCCCTTCAAATTCGCGTCAGGCCTCTCTCGCGGCGCGTCAGCTCTCGGGCTACGTGTCGCTGATGTGTCGCCTGGGCGTCGGCTGTGGACCGAACTGAGCGATCGTCCTGCGCGTCTATGCGCCAGCAGATTCGCCGAAGAGTTCCTGCGTGACCGACCGCAGCCAGCGATTGCCGGGGTCGTCATGCTGACAGCGGTGCCAGTGCTGCTTGAGATCGAAAGCGGGAATCGGAAACGGCGGCTCCAGGACCTGTACATCCGCGATGCGCGCGAACAACTCGCCTACCGGCAGCGGTACCGTGACGACGAGATCGGTCGACGCGATCACGAGCGGAATGCTGAGGAAGTGCGGGGAACGCAGTAGCTCGCGCCGCACGATGCCGTGCTGGCGCAGATATGCCTCGACGATCTCCTGACTCCGGCTTTCGCTCTGAATCACCGCATGAGACAGCGTCCGGAACTGTCCTGCCGTTATGCGCCCCTGTGTAATCGGGTGGTCCATGCGCGCCAGGCACACGAACCCGTGCCGGAACAGGCGCTGTTGGAACACGTCCGAACCGCCGAGGTCCGGATAGTAGCCGATGGCCAAATCGATCCTGCCGCGTTCGAGCTGATCCATGATGTCCGTGTGCCGTGCCGATACCGTATGCACGTCCACATGCGGCGCCTCTTTCGTAAGCCGCGCTAGCAGTCGCGGCAAGAAAGCCGCTTCGCCCACGTCCGACAGGGCCAGCGTAAAGGTCCTGCGCGCCTGCGCCGGCTCGAAGTGCGGCGCCGTCAACAGGTGCTCCCGCACCTGCGATAACACGCCCTGCACGACAGGCGCCAGCGCCACGGCGCGCGGCGACGGCTGCATGCCCGTACGGACCTTCAGGAACAGGGGATCCCCGAGCTGGTCGCGCATCCGCTGCAACGCGTGCGACATGGCCGGCTGGCTCACGCCAATCTCCTCGGCCGCCCTGCCCAGGTGCCCGTGCCGCCACAGCGCATCAAACACGCGCAGCAGGTTCATATCGAAATCATTCGCCTCGTTCATGACCGTCATTCCCATCATTGGATTGCCGAATGATAGGCAAGGAACGAGACTTCCGTCATCCGGATTGGCCCGCAGCGCGGCAAGGCCGGCCGGAGCAGGACTCAACCACAGAACAAATCGCGCATCCAAGGAGACACATGTACCCGCCCCCTATCAGCATTGCGTCGATCATCGACGCACGGCCCCTTGGCGCCTACCGGCTTCGCATCTTTATCGTCTGCTTCCTCATCGTGCTGATGGATGGCTTCGATACCCAGGCGATCGGCTTTGCGGCCAAGGCCATGTCTTCCTCGCTCGACATTCCCATTGCGGTATTCGGGCAGGTCTTTTCCGCGGGCCTGCTGGGCGCCATGGTTGGCGCCTTCCTGCTCGGCCCGCTGGCTGACCGTTTTGGCCGCCGCTGGCTGCTGGCGGCGGCAATCCTGATCTTCTCGGCATTCTCCTTGCTCACGCCGCACGCGCCCTCGCTGCCGGGGCTGCTACTGGTCCGGTTTCTCGCTGGCCTGGGCCTTGGCGGCGCGATTCCGAACCTGCTCGCGCTGTCTGCCGAATACACCCCGCGGCCGATGCGCGGCATGATGACCGGCGTGCTCTATGCCGGCTTTCCGCTGGGTGGTGCCGTGGGCGCGCTCGTCAGTTCGCACATCGTGCCGCACTACGGCTGGCCGCCACTGTTCTATCTCGGTGGCGTGCTGCCGCTGGGCCTTGCGCTGCTGGTCATCGCGAGCCTGCCCGAATCGCTGCCGTTCCTGCTCCGGCGCAAGGACGGCCAGGATGCAGTGCGCGCCATCGTCGCGCGCATGGCTGGCCGCCCGTCGGCGTCCGATCGCCATGTCACCTATGTCGATGCCGAGGAACGCGTGCGTGGCTTGCCATTCCGGCGGCTGCTTTCGGGGGGGCGGCTCGTTCCCACGCTGCTGCTCTGGGCCAGCTTCTTCATGTGCTTCGTGCTGTTGATCGTGCTCGTACTGTGGACGCCTGCGCTGCTGCGCGGCGAGGGCATCGGTGAACACGATGCCGCGCTCGTGGTCGCCTTGATCAATCTCGGCAGCGTAGCGGGCACCGCCGCTGGCGGCCGCCTCGTGGACCGCTTCGGTCCATACCTGACGCTGCCGCTGCTGTTCATGCTCGGTGCGCTCAGCGTGTCGTCGCTCGGCTATGCCACGCAATCGCTGACTTCGCTTGCGATCGCCGCCACCCTGTGCGGCATCTTCATGGGCGCCGGCAGTTCCGGGCTGCTGAGCCTGGCCGTGCTGAGCTACCCGAGCGGGATGCGCGCCACCGGCGTGGGCTGGGCCATGGCGCTTGGCCGCATGGGCCAGGTTAGCGGACCGCTCATCGTCGGCGCTTTGCTCGCGAGCGGCTTCAGCATCAAGGCCATCTTCCTGTGCAGCGCCGTGCCGGCCGCCATCGCCGCCGCCGCGATCGTCGTGCTGCGAGTAGTGTGCGCCGCGCCGGAGGAGGGCGCCGCGTTGCCTGCGGCGCTGGACGTTCAATAGCCCCCTTTCATTCATCGCAGTCGTTGTAGGCGACATCGGTCACGAATCATCGTGGCAAGTGTCGCCCGGAGAAACTAGGAGTGTCATGCGTAATACCACTCAGTCAGCCCCGGTGCTCGTAGTCGGTGGCGGCATCGGAGGCCTTGCGGCGGCGCTCGCGCTCTCGCGCGAGGGCTGTCATGTCAAGGTGCTGGAGCAGGCCAGCGCCATCGGCGAAATCGGCGCTGGCGTGCAGTTCGGCCCCAATGCCTTCGCCGCCTTTGACGCGCTTGGCGTAGGCGAGCGCACGCGCAGCCACGCCGTCTACACCGATCACATGATGATGATCGATGCGATCGACGGCAAAGCCGTTGCCGATATCCCCGTTGGCGAAGCCTTTCGCAAGCGCTTCGGCAATCCGTATGCAGTCACGCACCGTGCCGACGTCCACAATTCGCTGCTCGAGGGTGTGCGCGAGACAGACCGGATTGAGTTTGTCACCGCCACGCGCATCGTCGAGGTCAGGCAGTCAGGGGACGGCGTTACCGCATTCGACGAACAGGGCAACAGCTACCAGGGATGCGCCCTGATTGGCGCCGACGGCGTGAAGTCCGCCATCCGCGAACAACTGGTCGGCGATCCACCGCGCGTATCGGGGCACGTGGTGTACCGCGCGGTTATCGATGCCGAGCATTTTCCGCGTGACATGCAATGGAATGCACCGGTGCTCTGGGTTGGGCCGAACTGCCACGTCGTGCATTACCCGGTCCGCGCCGGCGAGCAGTACAACCTCGTGGTGACGTTCCACAGCCGCCAGCAGGAAACCTGGGGCGTCAGCGATGGCAGCAGGGAGGAGGTGCTTTCGTACTTCCAGGGCATCGATGCCCGTCCGCACAGCCTGCTCTGCCTGCCGCCGACCTGGCGGCGCTGGGCCACGGCAGACCGCGAGCCTATCGGCCAATGGACGCACGGCCGCATCACGCTGCTCGGCGATGCCGCGCATCCGCTGCTGCAGTACCTCGCGCAGGGTGCATGCATGGCTGTGGAAGACGCCGTCACACTCGGTGCCGCCGTACGCGCGTGCGACGGCGATCTGGTGCGCGCCTTTGCGCTGTATCAGGACGCCCGCATCACCCGCACCGCTCGCGTCGTGCTGTCCACCCGCGAGTTCGGCCGCCTGTGCCACGCATCCGGCGTGGAGCGCCTGGTGCGCAATTCCCTGTGGAAAAGCCGCTCGCCGGAGCGCTTCTACGACGCGCTGGAGTGGCTCTACGGCTGGAAGGCCGAGACGTGCCTGTCCGTATGACGGGGGCCTTGCGCATCCCCCGTATCGCCCCCGAAACCTGACCTTGCAGGTCCCAATCCTGGAGTCCCACATGACCTTTGTAATTCCGCCCATTCCTGCCGTTACGATTCCCGTGGTTGGCGGCAACGACCAGTTTCCCGTTCGCCGCATCTACTGTGTTGGCCGCAACTACGCCGCGCACGTGCGCGAGATGGGCATGGACCCGAGCCGGGAGC
>NZ_JBFRFX010000052.1:0-42419 GCF_052115045.1 Cupriavidus sp. 2TAF22 | reverse complement strand
CGGCGCCGTCTTGCGCTCGATCAGCGATAACAGTTCCTGTCTTTCTTTCTTCGCCAACTTCACTGGCGTTGCATGGCGGCCTCGACTCATCCCGCCATGATATCCGAGGCGATTATTTATTCAAGCTATTTACGGGATGTTGTACTAGGTCCCATCGGCGGCATGAATTGTTCTGCAGCCCTAGCTTTTACGTCGCCCTCGAATCGCGGCCTCTGAAACAATGGATTGGCACGATCGTTCGTCCACCGGATATTTCGCTTCGGTAAGATGCAGGCCCCACACTCCGGTATCGAGGCGTTCTTTCCCGAAAGGGGCGATTCCGATGATGGCCGGCATCTCGCCGTCATTTCGCCCGGCAACTTGTGAAAATGTCCCCAAAGGCGATTGAGCCTCTAACGAGCGGCCATTTCTGGGCCACGCCCCGCGCACCCTTTCCACTAGACGGTCCGAATGGACATGATGGGGTCTTCCCTGGGGCCCGCTGTGTGAGCGACGGCAAATGGGTCACGTTCTAGGCTGAGGGAGGGGGGGGATGTCAAACCGCGTGCTCGCATCAACCACCTTTCGATACTTTGGCGCTGCTTCACTCTGCGGCAGTGCCGCATATATCTGACTTGATGCCGGCGACGAAGACGTTTATTGTGTCCGTTCGGCGCGCGCTCCCAGCGCACCGAACGCTCCTCGCACCGATACGCACCCACTGCCGTCGCCACCATCCACTGTGGAATCGAGCTCGGGGCAGCAGTCGTAGTTCGTTTTTCCAGCCACGACAAAGGAGGCCGATATGCTAAGCCCGCATGAAATCGCCGCGCTGCTGCTGCTTGGCGACACGCAGGAGATCGACGACCTCGAGCCCGAGCAATTGGACACCTTATTGGCTCACAAGCTGGTCACGTTGGAGCGTGGTCATGATAGCGGCGATGCCTACCCCCGCCTGACAAGTCAGGGGCATTACATGCTTGAAGCCGTGCGCCGCATTCGGTAATGCGTCCGTCAGCTTGTGCCGAAGGCCAAGCGGAGCGCGCTTGGCACTTTCCGGCCTGGCAAACGCCGCCCTCCCGATTGCGACGCCCGACGCGCTTCCTATCGATGAAGTAGCGTGAGAGCGTGCCGGCAGACGTTCTCGGCGGTAAAGCCGTATTCGCGCAGCATCACCTCACCGGGCGTCGACGCACCGAAACGATCTACCGCCAGCACGTCGCCACCCTCGCCGATAGTCGAGGCACACCCGCTCTGCCGTGGAAGACAGGCCACGAAGCCTCGCTGCAAGTGACTCTCCGGCCGGCTACCGCCTGATTTCGCTCCAATAGTACGGCTACCCCACATAGACAACGGACAACGCCACAGGGAATTCCTCGAATTTTGCACCGTCAGGCTCATGCCACGCCTTGCGCAAGGGGCCGGCGGCTTCCTACCATGAACTTCAGGTGCCAAGGTTGCCAAAAGTGGAGTGCGTCATGAGTGAGGACACAGTCGTTACCGTTACCGTGCAGGATAATGGGCCCTTGCGTATCAAGGGCCCTGTCAAGATCGTGACTCCGACAGGCGAGCCATTCGTCTTCGAGGGCGAGCAGGTTTGGCTGTGCCGCTGCGGGCATTCCGAGAACAAACCGTTTTGCGACGGTTCGCACAAGCGCGTCGGGTTCTCCAGCATGCCGAGACCGAAGCCAGAGTAAGGTTTGGCAGTTGTCAGTGCTCTACTGTCGGCCGGCTCGATTGCGATGCGACGTCGGCGGATCTGGCGAATGCGAATGTCTCGTCCGCCGGCGATAGCATCAGAACCTCCAGAAGAGGAACTGTCGATGCCGTGGCTTATGAACCGTGCGAGGAGGCCGGGTCTCGGGGCCGAGCTGCGCATCCGGATCGATCACTCGCGCGCGCAGCGCCATGTCGTAGAACGCGCCCACCATCGGCAGGGCGCTGTGCGCGCCCTCGCCCCAATAGTTTCCGAGCGTCACACGTCCATCGTCGAAACCCACCCACGCGCCCGCGACCAGTTGCGGATGCATCAGGATGAACCAGCTATCCGCGTTGTCCTGCGTCGTGCCCGTCTTGCCGGCCACGTCGGCGCGAATCCTGAAGCGCGTCCGGATGTCCGCGCCGGTGCCCCGGCTAACGACATCGCGCATCACGTCGACTAGCGTTTGCGCTGCACCGGCTGGCAGCGCCTGTTCCGGCGATGTGCTCGCGAATGTGGCGAGCACTTTGTGGTCGTGATCCTCGATGCGCGTGACCATGCGCGGTTCGATATAGGCACCGCGGTTCGCGATCGTGCTGTACGCCGACACCATTTCCTTGAGCGTGACCGGGCTCGTGCCGAGCGCGAGCGACGGCACCGCTTCGAGCGGACTTGTGCGCACACCCATCGCGTGCGCTAGCCGTGCGACCTTCTCGGGCCGTTCCTTTTGCATGAGCTGAGCGGTGACGCGGTTGCGCGAATACACAAGCGCGTCGCGCAGCGTCATCGGCCGGCCGGTGGGCGGTTCCGCGTCGGTAGGCCGCCAGATCGCATCGCCGGTCAGCGCAATGGCGACGTCCCGGTCTACGATCGTATCGCTCGGCCGCGCGCCGTCCGCGAAGGCCGCGCCGTAGACGAACGGCTTGAACGTGGAACCCGGCTGACGCCGGGCCTGCTGCACGTGATCGAACGGTTCGTCACTGAAGTCGCGGCTGCCGACCCATGCCTTGATATCGCCGTTGCGCGGATCGATCGCGACAAAACCCGCCTGGATCTGCGTCTTGCTCCGGCAGAGCGCACGGACGAACGTGGGGTTCGTTCCAAGCTTCGCGAGCGCGGTCTGATCCGATTGACCAGCATCGCGCGCGGCGCGGTAGTCGGGCGTCTGCCGGATGAATGCCCGGAACAGGTCGCTGCCCGGCCGGCAGCCCGTGCGTTCGTTCCATGCGCCGTTCGCGATCCATTGCAACTGGTTCGTCTGCCAGTCCATCGCCTGCGCTGCCATGGTCTGCAGACGCGAATCGATCGTCGTGCGCACGACCAGCCCGTCGGCATAGATGTTGTAGCCGTTGCGATCGGCCCAGGCGCTCAGCCACTTGCGCAATTGCGCCGAAAAATGCGGCGCGGCGCCCGGCGGCGCAGTCTGCAACTCGAAATTGACGTTGAGCGGTTGTCGCTTCAACCAAGTGTAGGCATCGGGCTTGAGCTTCCCGTACTTGTTCATCTGCCCGAGCACCGTGTTCCGCCGCTGCAATGCACGCTCGGGATTGAGCACAGGGTTGTAAGTGCTGTTGGCCTTGAGCATGCCGACGAGCGTTGCGCTTTCAAGAACGTTGAGCTGGCTGGCCGATTTGCCGAAGTAGGTGCGTGCGGCCATTTCCACGCCGTAGGCGTTGTACAGGAACGGCACCGTGTTCAGGTACGTCTCGAGGATCTGATCCTTGCTGTACACGGCTTCGATCTTGAAGGCCGTGATGGCTTCCCTGAGCTTGCGCGTGAGGGTTGGTGCGCGGCCGATCTCGTCGGGATACAGGTTGCGCGCCAGCTGCTGCGTAATCGTCGAGCCACCTTGCCGGTCGCCGGAGAACGTATGCAGCGCGGCCGACGCGGTGCGCTTCCAGTCGATGCCAGGATGCTCGTAGAAGCGGCGGTCTTCGGTCGCGATCAACGCGTCTACCATGTACGGCGAGATCTGCTTGAGCGGCACCCACTTGCGGTTGACCGGCTTGAACTCGTCGAGCAGTTTGCCGTCGGCCGACACGATCAACGCTGGCCGATCGACCCGGGCTTTGCGGATGTCGTTGATGCTGGGCGTAAACGGCACGAGCGCAAGCCCATACAGCACGAAGAGCGCCGGCAATGCGGCGAGCATCAGCGCGATGCCGCGTCGCGTGGGGTGGCGAAGGCGGCGCAGCGCGCTGTTGAAAACGCGTCTGGTTCTCGTGCTGCCGGCGGCTGCCAGCGGTTGGACGCGGGCGAGCCACCGTGCGCAATGCTCACGAAACAACGATGCATATCGGCGATTCACGGTGGGGGGGCGCTGGCGGAAAGAGCGGGATCGTACCAAAGCGCAAGGACGCTTCTGTCGTCAAAGCGGGGTGCGGCACGCGGAACTGACAAACAATTACAATTGTTTCGTGTGGGCAACGTTCGCCATGGCAGAGGAAGCAGCGATCACCAACCTTGAACTGAATGAACGCTCGCCCCCATGCTGGACAGATGCCGCACCTCGATATCCGGATTCGCCGTCAGCAGTTCCTGCACGACATCTTCGTTTGCGCCTTAGAAGATACGTTAGCTTGCGCGGAAGTGCCTTGCATGGCGCTTTTAAAGGAGCGCTGCTCTTTAAGGAAAATTGTTACCGTCGCCCTGCATCGCATAGCCGGCGGGCGACCAGCGGGAGCAAATTTGTACAGACCGAAGGGAACACTTTAAGTGGCGCGTGCGATCTGTGTTCTGTAAGGCAGCTTGGAGTAAACAGGCCGATCGGTGACGCTCCCGTTAGCCGACGGGATGCAAATCGACGCGTAGCGGCATTCAGAGGCCGAACCAGTTCGCCAGCCGCAAACCAGCCAACTCCGCAAAATCCTTCGTATTACGCGTCACCAGGGTTAGCCCGTGCGCTATCGCAACCGATGCAATCTGCCCATCCACGAATGGCAATGTGAATCCAGCCCGCTCGCGCGACTGGCGCAGCTCTGCGTGGATCCGCGCTGCGGCAGCGTCATAAGGCAAGACTGGCAAAGTGCCCACGACATCTTGCACAAAACGGCCAATAGCGTCCTTCCGTTGGTCATCCGGCATGCGCAACCAACCAAAACGGAGCTCGTGCCAGACCGGGGCTGAAATGGCTAGCTCCCCCTCGTAGCGGGCCAAATTTTCCATTACCGCGACGTCTGGTCTCGGCCGCATGGCCTCTGAAACAATGTTGATGTCCAGCAACCAGCTCACGGCGCTCACCATGAGAATTCTCTTCCCCCATCGGGTTGACGTAATTGCGCGAAGGGATCGGTCTCATCCTCCCCTGTCACATGTCTTTGGCGCCACTCGGTCAAACGCGCAGAAAAGCCAGAGGAAGACCCAACCAGCTGCCGATATTGTGACCACGACATCAAGACGCCGGCAGCCTGCCCGCGCCGGGAGATCACCAGGGGCTCTTGTGCCACTTCCACTCCGCGGAGCGCATCGGCGAGATGCGCTCTTGCCTCAGAGAACGGGATAGTCTGCATGGAAAGGTGCTCCTTGCTTGATGTGTACATTTCAATTGTACATTAGGAGAGGGAATCAAGCAGAAGTTCCAAGTCAAGGCGCGCCCCTTGTTTCCGCGACACCGAGGGCGGGGATTCGGAACGGCACCTGGATCAGTTCTCGAGATCATTCCGGGCATAGCTGACGGGGTTGGAGCTGGGCTACGAGTTGCAGGCATGGCGGGATTGACTGTGTTCGAACCGCCGATCGAAATCCCCGGCTTTACCCAGAACCGCCGCCTGGCACGAACGCACGCATCGCGACGCTGCGCATCGTTGGCTGCGAGACCTGCTGTTCGAGACCAGCGCCGATACTCGGGGTCATGCACGAGCTGGCGCGTAGCGCCACTCAGGGCCCCGTGAACAACTACACCACGCCGGTCATATTCTGGTTACCCAGCCCCTTCTGGCCATACGCGAGCGCGGCGCGCATGGCCTGCACGGCCTCCGCATGCTGCCCCGCGCTATGCAGGGCGAGCGCCAGCATCACTGGAATCTGGACGGACAGGTACTGCATACCCGCCGCACGCAACTCCGCTTGGACACCCTGCAGGAAGGGCATGGCTCGCGTTCGCGGCGGCGCCAGCTTCTTGCGCCTACATTGCCGAAGACCTGGACTGGACTACCCCCCCCACTTAGGGAGGATCCTTGCCAACGCCGCAACGATACGCGGATCATTGCGTTGGCGATGCTTGTTTCTTCAAGCTGACGACGAATCTCGCCTTCCCACAAGCAACGACTCGCGAAGGGAATCGCAGGCCTGAGAGTGACACGTGTAGTTCCAAGCATTCGTGCCTGCCCTCGATTTCCGTCTCAGTGATGCCGAAATCGCTGACCTAGCCACCTTCATCCGGAGCGCCTGGGGAAACCGCGGCGCGCAGGTGGAGGGCAATCGCGTTACTCGACTCCGCCGCGAACTGCGGGCCGAGCCTGGCCCGGCAGGCGCGAGATGAATTCAACCAAGGAGCCTGCCATGTCGACAATCTCAAGACGTTCCTTCGTCCAGTCCATCGGTGCCGCAACACTCGCGCCGGGCGTATTGCTCGCCTCGTCCGAGGCTGAGGCTGCGGCCGAAAGCGCCGCACCGCCCCAGGGGGGCGGTGCGAACTACGCCGATTACAAGCATATCCAGGTCACCCAGGACCGCGGCGTCGCCACCGTTACGTTGAACTACCCGCCGTTCAACCTGCTCGACGAGGTCCTGTCGGAGGAGTTCGACGGGCTGACCCGACAACTGGAACAGGATGCGAGCGTACGCGTCGTCATCCTGCAGAGCGCCGTGCCGAAGTTCTTTATCGCGCACTCAGGCCTGCACCGTGTCGGCTCGGCGCCGAAGACGACTTCGAATACACGCACCTTCCGCCTGACCCAGATGCTTGGCGAGCGCCTGCGCAACATGCCCAAGGCTGTGATCGCCAAGGTCGAAGGCATCGCCCGTGGCGGCGGCTGCGAGATCGCGCTAGCCGCGGACATGTGTTTCGCCGCGACCGGCAAGGCTGTGTTCGGCCAACCGGAAGTCGTCTGCGGACTCGTCCCTGGCGGCGGCAATACACAGCGCCTGCCGCGGCGCATGGGGCGCGCACGCGCCCTCGAGGTGCTGCTGGTCGGCGGAGACTTCTCGGCGGAACTGGCCGACCACTACGGCTATATCAATCGTGCACTGCCGGCCGGGGAACTGGGGCCATTCGTGGACAAGCTCGCACGCCGCATTGCGACCTTCCCCCCGACCACGATCGCCCACCTGAAAAAGGCCGTGGACATGGGGTCGGACACCTCCTTCTCCGAAGGGTTGTTGGTAGAAGCGCACGAGGCCGATCTTTGCGTAGCCAACGAAGCGATACAGGCGCGCGTGAAGGCGATACTAAAAGCCGGCGCCGAGACCTACGAAGGCGAACTCCACTTCCCCGAACTCTCCGCGAAGCTGCCGCCCGCCGATTAAGCGATCGACCTGCCTCCGAACGGTGGCTGCCGGTGCAAAAGCCGGTAAAAACCAAGCTCCAAAACCCGTTATTCTTTCAGAAGGAAGCCCATCATGACGTCCCAGACCGACAGCAAGCAGCCGACGCCTGATCCAGCCGAGCGCAAGGCGTTCTTTCCCTCCCCTTACTCACTCGCACAATTCACATCGCCAAAGTCTGATCTCTCCGATGCCGACTATCCGGACGCTTATCAGGGCGGCCGCTGGAAAGTACTGCTAGTCGCCGCGGATGAGCGCTATCTGCTGACCGGAAACGGTACCTTCTTTTCGACTGGCAACCATCCCGTCGAGACCCTCCTGCCCATGTATCACCTGGACCGCGCAGGCTTCGAGTTCGACATTGCCACCTTATCAGGCAATCCGACCAAGTTCGAATGGTGGGCGTTCCCTTCTGAAGACGCCGAGATAAAGGCCCTCTACGCGAAGTACGAGCAAAAATTCCAGCAGCCGCTCAAGCTTGCTGACGTAGTAAATTCCTTGGACAAGGATGCAAACTACATTGCCGTTTTCGTCCCTGGGGGACATGGTGCCCTGATGGGGCTACCGTTCAGCGCGGACATGAAGGCCACCCTGCAGTGGGCTATGCAAAACGATAGGTACATCATCACGCTGTGTCACGGGCCCGCCGCCTTACTTTCGGCCAGCGTCGACGAACCCAACGGCGGAGATCTTTTCCGCGGCTACCGCATCTGCGCATTCCCAGATGCTATGGACAAGCAGACGCCGGATATTGGCTATATGCCCGGTCCATTGCGCTGGTTCTTCGGTGAAAAACTTGCTGCTATGGGAGTCGAGATCGTAAACACTAAAATTGATGGAAGCACGTTTCGAGACCGGAAGCTCCTCACGGGTGACAGTCCCTTCGCGGGCAACAATCTTGGCAAGCTGGCTGCGCGCGCGTTACTGGACGAAGTGCAGAATACAGGTGGGCGCTAGTTCTCACGCCATCAGAGACCTTGTCTGCTCAGGCGCTTGAATTGGCACTGCCTGCGTAGACTATCGAGTCGCCTTTAGTCGCGGCGCGGGATGTTTCACTCGTCCCGCGCCGCGAGGCTTTCCGGTGGAATCTGAATGTGATTATTTGGTCCTGGAAAACTATCATGGCAATCACGCCGAGGCCGAGCGTGACACCGCGCACGCCGAAGCGGTTGCTCTGTCGGCGCAGTTAATCGAAGGGTCCCGCCCAGGTGCGCCGTCAAGCGAGCAAGCGCAACGTCGGACGGCCGGCGACCAGGCGGCCGATACCTGAGCAATGTCCGCTGGCACCCCCTCCCCCCTAATTTGCCGACTTGGTGACGTTGCAGTCGACGCCAGCGGACGTGCCGCCGCCGGCATTCTTCAGTGTAAGGGTAAGCCTGCTTCCTTTCGCCGCCGTGATGGTCTGCCCATAACTAACCGTCGGCATGAACTGAATATCCGGTGCGACTGCCAGCGGAGGGTTCTTTGTGCCGTCGACGGTCAGGTCAAGCTCCACGGTAATGGAGTCAAAAGCAATGCCCCAATCCTGCTTCCTTCCCTCCAGATTCTTTTTGAAAGTGCACAGGCCCTGGGCCACTTGTTCGAGTGCCGTGGGAATATCGACTGGCTTGCCCGGGGGAATCGGCGCCGTATTGCAGCCGACCAACAGGAATGGCAAGAGAAATAATGGGAGAAAAAGGTAGGAGCGCATCAGGATCCCGCTGGACGCTATACGAAGCGTCAATCTGTGCCTGCGTCGCCCCCGCGTCCGTACGCTGTCGAACAGACACGTTGGGTGTCCGTGCCCTTGAGAACTGTGCGCCCACGGCAAACCACATCTGCATGACCTGCCAGGAGCCACGATGCCAGGTGTCAGCAGCATGACTGCCACGCAAAGGCACCCGGAAGCCTCGCTTCAGGCGGCAACTCCCGTGATCTCCCCATCGCTTGGTTAGTGCCGCATGAGGCGCTCCGGGTGGTGGGAGGGAATGGGTGGGAGGGAATGGGCGGGAGGCTCCGCGCCGAAATTCTGTGGGCCTCTTGCGGGATACCATTTCGATGAGAGAACATCACGCATGTGTTCTACTGCGCCATTGAAAAGGGCGGCCTATCTCTCGTGTTCGCGTGTGCTTATTGATTTCATAGACCCAAGGGCTGAAATGAATCGCGTCACTCAACCACGTCTCAAATGGCTGGCCATCCTGTGGCCGCTCTGCTTGACGCCTGTCCTGGCGGTCGCTCAAGGCATCTCGGAATTTCAGCTGCCTGGAGCCAATCTTCAGAAGAGTGCCAATGCGGTGATCTCGCTGATGTCCTTCGCGGTGGTTCCAGACCTTGCATCCAGCTCCCTGGCGATCAATAACGGGGCGACGGGCAATCCGAATGTCACCCTCTGGCAACTCGGCGGAGGGTTCACCTGGAGCAAGACGCTGCCGTTGTATCTCGAAGGTTCGATCGGCTACAACCGCTACGATCCGACCTACGTTGCTTCCAACGGGGTCGACTCTCGCCTGATACCAACCAAGTGGAACACCGTAGCCGGAACGATGGGCGTGGGGTGGGATTTCCCGCTCACCGCAAATAAGGAGTTGGTGTTCCGCCCCATCTTCAACGTCTCATTGGCCCGTGTCACCACGGACGCGTCGGTGGCGCAGTTCCTGCTAGGTCAGAAGACTGGCAAGGATATCAACTTCATCGAAAATGGCCACCTCAACGCCTATGGGTTAGGCGGCTCGGTGATGCTCGATTGGGAGCGCCATGCGCCGACTTACGACGCTGACGTCGAGTTGCGCTACACGAACATCCACCTGCAGAGCTTTGGCGGCACGAGTTCCGCAGTGACGGGGACGGGGTCAGCCCAAACCGCCAGCCTGTATGCGCGTTATCGCGCCCCCACTGGCATGTGGGCCCTGGATCGGCCGGTACGCTACGTACTTGAGTTATCGCACTCGCGCTACCTGGGGCGTGATGCCAGCACGCTGGGGTTTAACGACCTTACCACGCTCGGCACTGGCCTCGAACTCGACACGTCGGCGCATGAAGTCTTTGTCACGAGGATTCGGGCCGTGGTGCGCTATGTGTTCGGCAACAATGTGTCGGGTATTTCCTTGGGAATCGCCGCAAGCTTTTAGTGGAGCAGCACAGCGGCCTTTTTAAGTAAGGGGTGACAGCCCGATCTGGGGCCTTCGTACTCCGCCGAGAATCTCACTCGAGGCCGCGGACCTGATCGATGCGTGCCCCTGTCAGTTGCTCGCTGAGTTGCCAAAGTCGCCCGGCGGCGACCGGGTCCGTCGCTCGCGGCCGTACGCCGTGCATCTCCGTTGAGGTGTCAGAAGGCAGTGCGCGGGCGATCTCGCAGTCGGCGCAGTAAACGCCACCCATGCCGTCAAGCTTCGGGCTCGTCGCGCACCATACGGTCGTAGCAGCACCTTGTTGCGCCGTCTTCTTGTTGTTCTCCGGATCAATGATCGGCCTGCCCTCCTTGTCGAGGATCTCGCTTGCATCGATCTGCGCTTGCGACATATGCCGGACGAGTGCCGTCACGATGCCTCCCGGGTGCACGGAGAAAGCTCGCACGCCGTGACGTTGCCCGATCGAATCCAGCGCGACAGCGAACAGGGCATTTGCGGTCTTTGATTGGCCGTAGGCAATCCACGGGTCGTACTCGCGAGCCTCGAAATTGGGATCATGGAAGTCGATCCCCGCGCGCCGGTGCCCGTAGGAGCTGAGTGCAATGACGCGGGCCCCGTTGGCACGGCGCAAGGCAGGCCAAAGCCGGCAGGTGAGCTGAAAATGGCCAAGATGGTTGGCGGCGAATTGCGATTCGTAACCACGCGCATCGCGCGCGAGCGGCGGAGCCATTACGCCCGCATTGTTGACCAGGATGTCGATCGAATCTGTGGCTGCGAGCACACGTTCTGCAAGCCTGTCGATCGACGCCGGATCGAGGAGGTCCATATTCTCCAGGACCACGCCGGGAATGTCGCGAAGCGCTTCCTGGGCCTTGGCCATGTCGCGAACGGGCACGATAACCGTTGCACCTGCCGAGCGGAAAGCCCGGACGGTTTCAACGCCGATTCCGGAATACCCGCCGGTAACGACGACTTTCCTGCCGGTGAGGTCGATGCCTGTGATGACTTCCGCAGCAGTGGATGCTGGGCCGAATCCCGAACCGATGGGTGCTTGCAAAGTGGGCATGGAATCTCTCCATTTGAAGGATGGAGGCACTTTAGCCCGCCCAGCCCGTACTTAGAATGCTTGATAGGCCGTGTTTTATGCGCGATAGTTCGAGAAATGACCACAGACCTTCTCTCGGAACTGCTCAATCTCGTGCGCGCCCGATGCCGTCTCTCCGGGCGGCTCGTCGCCGGTGGAAGCTGGGGGCGATGCTTTGCCAATCTCGATGCGGTGAAATTCTGCGCGGCTGTCGAGGGCGCTTGCTGGTTTTTCATGGACGGGATGGCGGCCCCTGCACAGTTCGAGCGCGGAGACATTCTGGTCACGAATGGCTCCCGCGCGCTGGTTCTGGCCAGCGCACCGCACCTCATTCCAGACGCGGTCACGACATCGCTTGCTCAGGACGACAATGGCGATTACCGCCTGGGGCAAGGTGAAGATTTCGTGATGCTGGGCGGCATGGTGGAGATCGACGATCGGCATCAGCCTCTGCTACTTGGCGGCCTCCCGCCACTCATTCACGTCAGCGGCGCTCACCGCGAAGCGGCAAGCCTTGGCTGGCTGCTCGAACAGATCGTCCGTGAAATGAAGCCTCCGCCGCGTCCCGGATGGCCCATCGTGCTTGCAGAACTGGCTCAGCTTCTTTTTGTGCAGACGCTCAGGGCCTATGTCATGCAGTCACCGAAAAACGACGGCGGCTGGCTCAGGGCCTTGGGTGACAGACGGCTGGCGCCCACCCTCGCGGCGATGCACGCGGACCCCAGGCGCGCCTGGAGTCTGGAAGATCTTGCACAGGAAGCCGGCATGTCACGCACCTCCTTCGTCGTGCACTTTCGCGAAGTGATGGGCGTGCCCCCGCTCACATACCTGACGAACTGGCGCATGCATCTCGCGGAGCGAGAACTGCGCGCAGGCGCATCCGTCGCGGAAGTCGCCGAAGCAATCGGATACACGTCGGAAAGCGCGTTCAGTCACGCATTCAAGCGCGTGACTGGGACAGCACCAGGGCGATATCGCAAGGCGATCGACGAGGAGCGTTCAGCGCGCGAGGGCGGCGCATCTGAAAACGAGGCGGCAACCGCATTTTAGAGGTACAGCCATGTCAGTCGCGATAGCAGCAGCGTGGACGGTTCCTCGTAATCTGTTGATTAATAGAGGATTTCTCTTGGGCCATCGAGCAACCGCAAACGGCGTCATTGCGAGCTCGATTTCAGCCCGCAGCGCTTGTTCTGGGACGCGGCGCCCCCTTGATGCCCGGTTGGCTACCGCCAAGATTCGCGAGTCGTTTCGCGGCTTCACGCTGGATCAAGGCCTTTAGCGCTTCGCGCACGAGTGCCGTTTTCTCCTCCAGACCCGTATAGGCTTGAGCCTTGGCGATCAAGTCGTCATCAAGCGCAATAGTCGTACGCATGGGAATCTCCGCTAGGCATGAGCACAAACCATAGCATCGATTGATGACGAAAATGGTGCCTCTTGTCGTCCCGCGCGCCGGGCTGATTGCAGCGAGCCGTCAACACGATCCGCTCCTGCTGCAGATTCAACTGACGGCGGCACTGCATATTGACGAAGGCGATTACGAAGCGGCACTGAAATTTCTTCCCATGCTGGAACGAAAAGTCGAGCGTATCCTCGTCACCGGCTTCGGTACGGGAGTCAAGGCGGGCCACGCTATGGTACGCGGCGGGCCATATGCGGCTACGTCCGACGGTCGGACGTAAGCGCCCAGTGACCCCGACTTGAAGCAACGCAAGAGAGCAAGGAGCATCGTGTCCACCTAAATTCTTGGTGGACACGTGAACACTATCGAAGAGATGCCGCCTGCGCGGCGTCGGCATCGGCGTCGGCATCGGCATAGCGCCGAGCCGCCATCCCCATGGAACTGGTCCGACCATGTGGTTGATCGTGGCTATCGGCGAGCCAGACTGAGCGGCCCAAACGCCTGCGCGACCGGCATCATTTCTATCAAGTTAACGTTGACGTGTTCCGGCTGGCTCGCGATCCAGGTGACAGTACGCGCAATGTCCTCAGCCTTGAGTGGGTCGAGCCCTTGATAGACTGACTCCGCCCGATCATTGTCCCCTCTGAATCTGACACGGGAAAATTCAGTACCGCCACAAAGGCCGGGCTCGACGCAGGTGACACGGACGCCCGTACCGAGAAGGTCGGCGCGTAGATTCAAACTGAACTGGTGCACAAAAGCCTTCGTCGCGCCATACACATTGCCTCCGGGATACGGATAGGTTCCTGCCGTCGAGCCGATGTTGACGATATGCCCGCGCTTTCGTTCGACCATTCCTGGCAGGAACCGATGAGTGACATTCATCAGGCCGCTGATGTTGGTATCCACCATCCTTCCCCAGTCCGGGAGACTTGCTGATGGGGCTAGCTCCAGCCCTAAGGCGAGACCCGCGTTATTGACCAAAAGATCGATTTCCGAGAACACTTCCGGAAGTGATGCAGCGGCGGATTCCACCTCGTCTATTTTGCAAACATCCATTGCGACGGGCAACAGTCGCGACCCCAGTTCCGCACCGAGGGCGGCAAGACGGTCAGCACGCCTGGCCGCCGCTATTACGTGGTACCCGGCGCGGACAAGGTCCCGGCAAATTGCGGCGCCGAATCCAGCCGAGGCACCTGTTACGAGTGCAACTCGTCGCGGTTCTATTTCTGCCACCTACTTCTCCATTAACATATAAATAGTACTTCTCAAAACGATGTATTCCGGACCTGCTCGGTCCCGAGTGGCCCGAACGATCGTCATCGCTTGCTCGAACAACTGACTGTCGCGAGGACTCAGCCTAGTTGCAGGTGTCGGTTGGCTTCCTCCCGCACTACGTGCAACACATGGCGTTTTATAGCGTTGTATTCCTCATCCGCAAGCAGATCCTCTATATCTCTTTGCCTCTCGAAAGACAGGCGCACTTCCTCACGAATTGTTCCTGGGCAAGCGGACATCAGGAGCACCCGACTTCCCAGGATCAGTGCTTCATCAACATCGTGCGTGACAAACAAGACTGTTGTCCCGGTGCGCGACCAGATCTCGACCAGCAGCTCCTGCATCACCGTTCGCGTCTGAGCATCGAGCGCACCGAATGGCTCGTCCATGAGCAAGACCCGCGGCTTCATGATCCACGCGCGCGCCAGGGCTGCCCGCTGGCGCATGCCGCCTGATAGCTCCCAGGGCTTGGCGTTCTCATACGCGCCAAGCCCAACAAGCCGCAGGAACTCCTTCGCCTCAGGCAGGTACTGCTCCCTTCGGACGCCTGCCATGCGAGGGCCAAAGGTCACGTTGTCAATCACCGATAGCCAAGGGTACAGACACGGTTGCTGAAATACCATGCCACGCGCCGGTCCAGGTCCGACCACACGAGCACCATCGCAGAGCACTTCGCCCGTGATCGGAGATTCGAAACCCGCAACCAGGTTCAGGATGCTTGACTTCCCGCAACCGGAAGGACCAAGCAGTACGCCAAACTCACCTTGATTCAGCGTTAGGGATACGTTATCCAGTATGTTGGGCGCGTCACCTGACTTCCCCGCAGCGTAGTGAAAATTCACATTCAGCAGTTGAATCGCGTTCATCGCAGACTACTCCTTCCCAGCCCAAGGAACATAGCGTTGCTGTGCTCGCACAAGCATCCAATCCAAGGCGTACCCCAGACCGCCAAGGATCAGAATCCCAAGTATCACGACATCGGTTCGCAAGTATGAACTTGCGTTGACAATCATCCAGCCCACACCGGTCGTGGAAGCCACCATCTCTGCTGCGATAAGCGACGTCCAACCGATTCCCACGGCGATTCGGATACTGGTGAAAATATCTGGCAGACTGTTTGGCAGGATGACGTGAAGGAATACCTTTCGCTTGCTCAACCCTAGCGACCGAGCCACCCGAACGCGGGACCCAGGTATGTTCGCCACCGAGGCTGCCGAGCCCACCACGACGTTCAAGACGGTGGCAACGAAGATCAAGGCGAACTTCGACGATTCGCCGATGCCTAGCCAGACAATGGCAAGAGGTACCAGGGCAATCTTGGGCAGTGGCCTGAGGAATTGAACGAAGGGATCGAGCATTGCAGCCAGCACCCGGCTTTGTCCCATCGCGAGGCCAATTGGTACGCCCAGCGCCACCGCAGTTACGAAGGCAACTAGTGCGCGCCCGAGGCTGATTGCTATGTGCTGCCATAGCGGCACCTGTCCGTAGCCGTGCTCCCAGAGACCCCTTGCCGTGCCGATGATTTCGCTTGGCGCCGGCAAGAAGAGCGAGTCAGCCCATCCGAAAGTACCTGCGCACTGCCAGGCGGTGGCGACGCCAAGCACCGCCGCGATACTAATCAGTGCGCTTACATTTGATTTCATGATTCGTCCAGACTCAGCGAACTTGCTGCTGGGCGAGCCTGAGATAGGTTGGCTTGATGCTGCTAGCGAACGATGACGGGATATCCTGCCGCTTTACTTGCTCGATATCGGCCAGAAATTCTGCCGTCCTTCGCACCGCAAGGGAAAGCCCGGCACTGTCTGTATTTGACCCGTCGCCAAACCACGCCGGGGTCAACTGCTCCGTGATGGAGGGATACTGGTTGCCTGCGAGAGAGTTGCGAACAGCTGGCACCGAAGCACCCAACTCCTTCGAAATTGCCTCCGCAACCACTTCTGGTGTCTTCCGATAGATAGCAATCTGCTGCTCGTGGACAGTCAAGAGCTTTGCCACCAATTCCGGATACTTCGACGCAAAATCCTTGCTCACCGCATAGTTGTTATAGATCAGGTAGCCGTCTTTCTTGAGGTCCTTCGTGGCAAAGACCGCATGGCCACCTGCATCTTCCAGCGCAGAATTGAAGGGTGCCCATACATACCCTGCATCGATATCGCCACGGCGCCACGCCGCCACGAGTTCATCCGGACGCAGCGGAACAAACTTGATTTTGGTCCGATCGATCCCATGGACTTTGACGGCGGTATCCAGCGCATATTGAGCCGTGGAATTCGGCGGATATCCGACCGTCTTGCCTTCCAGATCCTTAAGCGTCTTGATGGAGTCTCGACCCACCAATCGTTCGTAGGTCGCAATTTCTGCAGAAACACCCACGATCTCGATGGGCAACTTGCGTATCACGGCGGAAACTGTAGGGCTGGATCCGAAATTTGCGATATCGATGCTCTTTGTGGCGAACAGATTTAATACGTCAGCACCCGTCGCGAATTGGATCCACTTCACCTTTGTCCCAAACGCCTTTTCCAGTGAATGGTCAACCTTGGCATTCACGATCAACTGTGCCCCACCGCTGTAGGCGACGCGCACCTCCTGCGGAATTGCCGATTGCGCGTGAGCGCCAAACATGCCAGCGGCAAGGCTAGCGGCTATTACAGCTTTGAGGGAGTCCAACATGGGCGTAACCTAGAATTGTGACGGCCCCAATCCTATGTTCCACCGGAGCCAACAGGAACTAAGTATTGAGGATATACATATCCGGATTTTCCACTCTTGCCGAGAGAAAACAGGATTTTCGGGAAGAGGTGCGCGCCTGGGCCGCGAGAGATCACCGCGAACGGTTGCCGCGCGACCGATCCGCTGCCTGCGTACACCTTGGCAACTGCGGCCAGCAGTTGCGCCGCGGGCAGCTAGCGCCGGCGGCCCGCGTTGACGGCCCGTCAAGCCCCGTTCACGCAGGAACGCATGCGTGGTGGGCGACACCGGCAGCGCCCCGAGCCTGGCCGCGCCACCATGTGTACAACCCCGCGGGATATGCCACCGTCGGCACGCCGCTGGGCGATGCGCCAAGCATGCGGCGCGATATCCCGGCCCGGCGGCTAAGCGTTACGGCTTGCCGCCATACTGTTTCTGCAGCTGCGCCAGCAGCGGCGAGCGCGGAACCAGGTCGAGCCGGGCTTCAAGCCCGACCAGCCAGCCCGAGCCGTGCAGGCGCTGCAGCACACGATCGACCGCCGCTGCCGTGTCCTTGTCGCCCTTGCGCACCCATGCCACCTGCGGCGCCGGATCGACCTCGTCGGGCAGCACGGCGTAGTCGCGCCACTCCGGATCCTTGGCCACCAACTGGCCCAGGGTCAGGCTCTCATGGACCGCGGCCACGCAGGACGCACCGCCGCGCAGCGCCAGCAGCGATTCCGGCATGCCTTTGAAGCCCTTGAGCTCGGCGCCGTAGGTGGCCGCCAGCGGCTTGGCATAGCTGCTGCCCTGCGACAGGCACACGGATTTGCCGCGCAGGTCTTCCCAGCGGCGAATACCGCTGCGCTTCAGGAAGATGGCGGTGCCGCCGTTGCGGTAGTAAGGGGTCGGCGCATAGTCCAGCAGCGTGGCGCGTTCCGGCGTCAGCAGCATGCTGGCAACGAGCAGGTCCACTTTGCCCTGCTGGAGGAACTGCACGCGGTTGGTGGGCAGCACCGGCACCAGCTCGGCCTGTACCGCCAGTTCACTGGCGATCTTGCGTGCCAGTTCCGGGTTGAAGCCGAAGGGCTTGCCGGTGCCCGGATCGATGGAGCCAAAGGCGCTGTTGCCGTTGATGATCACGCCGATGGTGATCTTGCCGCGCTCGCGGATCCGATCGAGTGTGGCGTCTGCCTTGGCGGCCGGCATCGCACCGCAGAGTGCGAGCGGCAGCACGGCAAGCGCCATGCGGCGCCCAAATCGGGGAGTGTGTTTCATCAGGAAGCCGGTTCAGGAACGATGAGGCGTGGGATCGTCGGCGAGCTGGTACAGGCAGTCGCCGCGTTGGGTCAGCGCCGGTACGCGCTTGCAGATGGCCAGCCCCGCCGCCGGAAAATACACGGTCACCGGCTCGCGCTCGGGCCGCTCGGGCGTGTGCAGCCGTGCCGCAGGTTGCCCCGCTTCGACACGCTCGCCGAGTTGCACGAGCGGCTCGAAGATGCCGTCGTCGTACGCGTAAACGTAGTGCCGCGTGCGATCCACCCGCAGCAGCCGCGTGTCATGCGGCGGCCCGGACGGCACCAGCGGTCCTTCCAGCGCTCCGATGTGCCCGAGCAGATGCAGCAGACCTTGCCAGGCGCTGCCGAGCACGGCGGCGTCCACAGTGCCCGCACCGCCCAGCTCGGTCAACAATCCCAGCACGCCGTTGCGACGTGCCGCGGCAAGCAGGCCGACCGGATTGGCGCTCTCGTTGACCAGGCTGTACGGCAGGCCGAATGCGGACACCGCGGCCAGCAGGCGCTGCTGGCGTGCCGGATCAGGCTCGGCCTGAGCAAACAGCGTCGCGCCATGGTACTGGAGCGAGCTGCCACCGGAATGCAGGTCGACCACCACGTCCACACGCGACAACAGGCTGCGCTCGATATAGTCCGCAATCACCTGCGTCGGCGTGCCGCGCGGATCGCCGGGAAAGCTGCGGTTCAGGTTGCCGCCATCCAGCGGTGAGGTCCGCAGGCCGGCTTGCGCGGCCGGGTAGTTCGCCATCGGCAGCAGGATCAGCCGGCCCCGCACCTGCTCGGGTGCAATTTCTCGGACCAGGCGGGAGACGAGGATCTGGCCCTCGTACTCGTCGCCGTGATTGCCGGCCATGACCAGCACGGCCGGTCCGTCGCCGTTGCCGATCGAGGCAATCGGAATGGGCAGCCAGCCGTAGGCCGAGCGATGCACCGAGTGCGGCAGGCGCAGGCAGCCGACCTGCTTGCCGGGGCGCTCGAAGTCGATTTCGCAATGGATCGGAGAGGCGATCGGGGGTTGGCGGTCAGCGCCCATCGCTCAGTCCGCCAACAACCGGACGCCGATGTCGGCTTCCCGCTCGTGCTGTGCAACACGCTCCGGCAACTGTCGTGCTTCGGCGATGAAAGCGGCCACGGCCGCGTGGCGCAGGCTGGCAACGTCGTTGCCTGACACTGCTGATAAGGAGAGATCTTGTCTGGTCATGCGCCGAATGTAACGCCGCCACCGCGCGGCGAGAAAGAAGGCTTTCGAGTATCGACATGAGGGCGGCTTCAATCGGGGCCGCCCGTGGCCCGGCGCGGGCCGCATATGCATACGCTCAAACATTCGTTGGTAGACGGCGGCCGGCTTCGTATGCTTGGTCGCCTGATCAGGCTCCGGTGCTTTCGCGCAAAGGACCCCCTGCAAGCTCCCCTCGCTGCTGGTTCCCACGCTGGACGAATCCGGCGCGCCGGACTTTGCCGTGGAGAGCTGGCAAGGACTGCTCGCGCCCGCAGCGGCCCGGCCCTCGTGGTCGACCGTATGAGCCGCGATGTGCCCGCGGTGCTGCACGCACCAGCGAGACACAGCCAGCTGGAAGATGCGGGCTATGTCGTGGTCGCCTCGTCGGCGCAGGAGCCCGTGCAACGCTGTCGCGCGACCTGCCCCGGTACGCCTCGGTGATCGCCGCATCCGGCATCGCCTTGCGCTGACCCGCACAACCAAACAATGACTGACATGACCCAAACCATCGACGCCCCCACCCTTCGCAACTGGCTGAACGATGGCCAGCCGTTCGCCCTGTTCGATGTACGCGAGCATGGCCAATACGGCGAAGGCCATCCCTTCTTCGCGGTGCCCCTGCCCTATAGCCGCCTTGAGCTGGAGGTCGGCCAGCTGGCACCGCGCCGTGCGGAACGCATCGTGCTGTTCGACGACGGTGACGAGGCGAATGCCGTGGCATCGCGCGCGGCGCGGCGCCTTGCCGGTCTTGGTTACCTGAACGTGACGGTACTCGACGGCGGCGCGCCCGCCTGGGCTGCCGCCGGTTACACCTTGTTCAAGGGAGTCAATGTCCCCTCGAAGACGTTTGGCGAGCTGGTCGAGCAGATCCAGCACACGCCCCGCCTGAGCGCCGACGACCTCGCCGCGCGCCGGGCTGCCGGCGAGAACTTCTTGCTGGTGGATGGCCGCACCGAGGAAGAACACCGCAAGATGACCATCCCCGGCGCTGTGAGCTGCCCCAACGGCGAGCTGGCGCTGCGGCTGCCCGCGCTTGTGCCGAATCCGAACATGCCGGTGGTGGTGCATTGCGCTGGGCGCACGCGCAGCATCGTGGGCGCGCAGACGCTGCTGAACCTGGGCTTGCCCAATGCGGTACTAGCGCTGGAGAATGGCACGCAAGGTTGGTACCTGGCGGGCCACGCGCTGGAACATGGCAGCGATCGCTTCGCTGTGGAGGTTCCGTCTGGCCCGGTACTCGCCGCGGCGCGCGAGCGCTCCGCCAAGCTGCTGCAGCGCCTTGGCCTGCCTTCGCTGTCGACTGCGCAAGCGCAGCAATGGCTGGACGATGCGCAACGCACCGCCTACCTGCTCGACATCCGTTCCGCGGACGAATTTGCCCTGCGCACGATCAAAGGTGCGGTGCATGCGCCCGGCGGGCAGTTGGTGCAGGCAACGGATCACTATATCGGTGTGCGCGGCAGCCGCGTCATCGTGTTCGACGATGACGGTGTGCGCGCGCCGGTGGTCGCCAGCTGGTTGCACCAGCTGGGCTTTGAGACGGCCGTGCTTGCCGATGGCGTGGACGCCGCGCTGCAGGTGCGCGCGTGGCCGAAGGCGGAGACAACATCCGCCCTGCCCGTGCTCGATGCCAACCTGCTGAAAGCACTGAGCATCGAAGCCCAGCGGCTGGCAGTCATCGACCTGCGCGAGAGCGCGGCATTCGAGCGAGGCCATGCCTCTGGCGCGGCCTGGTCGATCCGGCCGAGGCTACTGCAACAACTGCAGGAGCTTGGCGTGGCGCATGCCGAACCGGTGGTCCTGATCGCCAGCGAGCCAGGCGTAGCGGCACTTGCGGGAAAAGACCTGCTGGAGGCCGGCTATCGCCACGTGTACCGCACCGACGATGGCTATCGCACCTGGCAGTCGGCCGGACTCCCGGAAGCGCTTGCGCCGCAGCCGCTGCCGGCGCAGGCGCGCATCGATTACCTGTTCTTCGTGCACGACCGCCACGAAGGCAACCGGGACGCGGCCCGCGCCTACCTGGCGTGGGAAACCGGGTTGATCGCGCAGTGCGCGCCGGATGAGCTTGGTGTGTTCCGCATCGCCGCACCTGGGCGAGACGCACCCCAGCCAGCGGCGTCGGCAGTCTAGCGGCAGACCGGGCGGGCCGGCCGGCCCCTGCAGCCGTTTACGCCACCGCCACCTGGCCGCGCGCGCCCTTGTCGGTGATGGCGGGACGGATCGGCATTCAGGCGTGCGCTCGGCACCAGTGCGCGGGTCCTGCCGCCCAAACTCGAGCTTCTGGCCGCCAACGCATGGGAGGCCACCTGCCGCCCGCGCGCCACGCGCGACTGCGTGGTTTCCGGGTGGTCGTCATCGACCCATGGCCCGGCGCCGAACGCAATCACGGGCCGGCCAGCCCATGCGTTCCAGCGGGTGCGCCCCCCTTCCCCCGATTCGCGCGGCGTAACGCATAACGATAGTTGAAGCCGTTCGTTGCTCGGGCAGGCGCGACCTCGGAAGATTGCCGACTGCCTTGCTACGCCTTTCCGGCCTTCCCATTCGATGATCTCGCGCTCTCGCCACGCTTTGTCCGACTTCAGCGGACGCCTCCGGCGCGGCATCCCCCTGTATCCCAGAGCCGCATCGCGCTGACTGCCGCATTGACTCCGGCATTGACACCGGCATTGACTTCTTTCAACAAGAGAGACACCTCCCTCCTTCATGTCTTCGAACTCCAATTCCTCTTCCGTGGCGCACGACCCGCGCCTGCGTGTCGCTGTCGACGTCGGCGGCACCTTCACCGACGTGGTGCTGCTACGCGGTGCCGAGAAGCACACGCTCAAGGTGCTCACCACGCCGACGGCCCCTGAGCAAGCCGTGCTCGGCGGCGTCGAAGAAGTACTGCAACTGGCGAACGCTGGCTGGGCCGACGTCGACCTGCTGATCCTCGGCACCACGCTGGCCACCAACGCGCTGATCGAGCGCAAGGGTGCGCCCACCGCGCTGCTCACCACCCACGGTTTCCGCGACCTGGTGGAAATCGGTCTCGAAGACCGCTTCGCGCAGTACGACGTGTTTCTGGACAAGCCCGCGCCGCTGGTGCCGCGCCACTGGCGCCATGGCGTGGTCGAGCGCACGGATGCGGCCGGTCGCGTGATCACGCCGCTCGATGAAGCGCAGGTCGTCGAACTGGCCAGGCAGCTCCTGGCCGACGGCATCGAGAGCGTGGCCGTGTGCTTCCTGCACGGCTATGCCAATCCCGCGCACGAGCGCCGCGTGCGCGAACTGCTGCGCGAACATGCGCCGGGCCTGTGGGTGTCGCTGGCCTCCGACGTGTGCCCCGAAATCCGCGAGTACGAACGCCTGTCGACCATCAGCGCCAACGCCTACGTGCAGCCGCAGGTGGCTGGCTACCTGCGCCGCCTCCAGCAAGGGGCCACCGCGCGCGGCCTGCGTGCCGAGCCTTTCCTGATGACCTCGGGCGGTGCCATCACCACGCTGCAGGCGGGTATCGACGAGCCGGTGCGGCTGGTCGAATCCGGCCCCGCGGGCGGCGCGGTGCTCGCACGCCAGGTGGCCGAGCAGATCGGTGCCTCGCGCGCGCTCTCGTTCGATATGGGCGGCACCACGGCCAAGATCTGCTTTATCGACGACTACCAGCCGCAGATCAGCCGCAGCTTCGAGTTCGGCCGCGTGCACCGGCACCTGAAAGGCTCGGGCCTGCCCATTCGCATTCCGGTGATCGAGATGGTGGAGATCGGCGCGGGCGGCGGCTCCATTGCCCGCGTCAACCACCTCGGCGTGGTCCAGGTCGGCCCCGACAGCGCGGGCTCCTCGCCCGGCCCGGCCGCCTATGGCCTGGGCGGCCAGTTGCCCACCGTGACTGACGCGCACGCCGTACTCGGCACCATCGACCCGGCACGCTTCGCCGTGGGCAAGGTGGAACTCGACCCGCAGCGTGCGCGCGACGCGCTGCTGGAGGGCCTGACCGCGCAGACCGGCCTCAGCGTCGAGTCCGCCGCGCAGGCCGTGGTCGACATCGTCACCGAGAACATGGCCAACGCCGCGCGCGTGCATGCGAGCGAGCTCGGCAAGGTGGCGGAAGACAGCACGCTCATCGCCTTCGGCGGTGCCGCGCCGCTGCATGCCGCGTTGCTGGCGCGCAAGCTGGGCGTGGCGCGGCTGATTATTCCCAGGTCGGCCGGCGTGGGATCGGCACTCGGCTTCCTGTGGGCGCCGGTGGCCTACCAGACCGTGCGCAGCCTCGCACAGCGGCTCGATYGTATCGACCAAGGGGCCGTGGAAAAGCTGCTCGGCGAACTCACGGCCACCGCCGACGACGTGGTGCTGCGCGCCGCGCCCGGTGCCGCGCTGGTGCGCCATCGGCAGGCGTTCATGCGTTATGCGGGCCAAGGCCACGAGATTCCCGTCGAGCTGCCCGATGGCCCGTTCGATGCGGCCAGCAGCAAGGCGCTGCACCGGCGCTTCGAAGCACGCTATGCCGCGCTCTACGGCCGGAGCCTGCCACATATTGCGGCCGAGGTGGTGAGCTGGTCGGTCGCCGTGGAGGCCGGTGACCGCGCGGCGCCGGAGGCCGACGAGGTGGTCGCCGACACGCGCCGCGCCGAACCTTCAGGCTCGCGCCGCCTGTACGACGCCGACGCGGGCCAGTGGACCGACGTGCCCGTCTACGACCGCGCCGCGCTCGGCCCGGGCAAGTGGATCGAAGGCCCAGCGCTGGTGGTGGAAGACGAGACGACGACGCACGTCATTGCCGGTTTCGAGGCCCGCGTCAGCAAACTGGGCGCGCTGGTGCTAGACGACATCACCGTCGCGCAGCGGCACCACGCGCAGCCCGCCGAAGCGGAGGTCGTATGACCACCACTGCAGGCCGTCAGGCATTGCGCCACCAACTGGTCTGGAGCCGCCTGCTCGCCGTGGTCGAGGAACAGGCGCAAGCACTGATCCGCACCGCCTTCGGCACGCCGACGCGCGAGGCCGGCGATCTGTCGGCGGGCGTGTTCCTGCCCGACGGACGCATGATCGCGCAGGCCGTGACCGGCACGCCGGGCCACGTCAACTCCATGGCCGACTCGGTGCTGCACTTTTTGCGCGCCTTTCCGGTCGACACCATGCGCGAAGGCGATGTCTTCGTCACCAACGACCCGTGGAAAGGAACGGGCCACCTCTTCGACGTGGTCATGGTGACGCCGGTGTTCCATGGCGAAGGCGACACGAAGCGCCCCGTGGCGCTCTTCGCCTCCACCGTGCACGTGGTCGACATCGGCGGCGTCAACGCCGGGCCGGATGCGCTGGAGATCTTCCACGAGGGCCTGTTCCTGCCGCCGCTGCGCTTCGTGAGCCAGGGTGTGGTCGAGGAAGCGGTGCTGGACATCGTGCGCGCCAACGTGCGCGAGCCCGGCCAGGTAGAGGGCGACTTCCATGCGCTGGTGGCCTGCAATGCGGTGGGCGCGGTACGGCTGCGGCAAATGCTGCAAGAGTTCGGGCTGGCCGACCTCCAGGTGCAGGGCGACTACATCATCGAGCGCTCGCGGCTGGCCATGCGCGAGGCATTGCGCGAATGGCCCAGGGGCACGTGGCGCAACCACATGACGGTAGACGGCTACGACATGCCGCTGGAGCTGCATGCGGCCGTCACCATATCGGACGACGGCATCCTGGTCGACTTCGCAGGCACCTCGGCCAGCATTGCCCGCGGCATCAACGTGCCCAAGGCTTATACCGATGCGTATACCTCCTTTGGCATCCGCTGCCTGGTGGGCGCCGACGTGCCCAACAACTCGGGCTCGCTCGCGCCCATTCGCGTGGTGGCGCCAGAAGGCTCCATCGTGAATGCGCTGCCGCCCGCCGCTGTCGCCGCGCGGGCGGCCATCGGCCAGATGCTGCCCGACCTGGTATTCGGCGCGCTGCGACAGGCGCGACCCGACCGCGTGCCGGCCGAAGGCGCATCGTCGCTCTGGAACATCCGCCTGTTCGGCGGGCAGCCAATCGAGGGCGGGCCGAACGAGGCGTTGCGGCGCGCACAGCGTTTCAACATCGTGAGCTTTTCCACCGGCGGCACCGGGGCACGGCCGGGCAAGGACGGTCTTTCGGCCACGGCCTACCCGAGCGGCGTGCGCAACGTGTCGCTGGAAATCCTCGAGACGCAGGCGCCGCTGCTGTTCCGCCGCAAGGAGTACCGGCCCGACTCGGGCGGCGTCGGCGCGTCGCGCGGCGGCCTAGGCCAGGTCATCGAGATCGAGAACGCCGACGGCGACCCGATGGTGTTGTCCGCCACCTGGGACCGCGTGCGCTTTCCCGCGCGCGGCGCGCTCGGCGGCGGCGACGGTGCGCCCGGCGCCGCGCGGCTCAAGCTTTCGGGGACTGCGCTGCGCGGCAAGGGCCGGCAGGTCATTCCCGCCGGCGAAGTGCTGGTGGTCGAGACCCCCGGCGGCGCGGGGCTGGGCGACCCTGAAGCGCGCGACCCGGCACTGGTCGCACGAGACCTGACGGCCGGTCTTGTCACGAAGACCGTGGCCACTCCTACCAAAGATCCAGCAGGAACCGTTGCATGAGCAAGACTCCCACTCCCAAGGCGCTGGCCGGTAACCAGCTCATCCGCAACCAGCTTGCCTGGAACCGGCTGCTCTCCGTGGTCGAGGAACAGGCGCAGGTGCTGATCCACACCGCCTTCGGCACCTCCACGCGCGAGGCCGGCGACCTGTCGGCGGGTGTATTCCTGCCCGACGGCCGGATGATCGCGCAGGCCGTGACCGGCACGCCGGGCCACGTCAACTCGATGGCCGAATCGGTCAAGCACTTCCTGCAGCGCTTTCCCATCGACACGATGGCAGATGGCGACGTGTTCCTCACCAACGATCCCTGGAAAGGCACCGGTCACCTGTTCGACATGACGATGGTCACGCCCATCTTCCATGGCGAGGGCGACAGGAAGCGTCCCGTGGCGCTGTTCGCCTCCACGTTGCACGTGGTCGACATCGGCGGCATCGGATCCAGCCCCGACGGGTTGGAAATCTACCACGAGGGCCTGTTCCTGCCCATCCTGCGCTTCGTGCGCCAGGGCACGGTGGACCCGGCCGTACGCGCCATCATCCGCGCAAACGTGCGCGACCCGGAGCAGGTCGAAGGCGACCTGTTCGCGCTGGTCGCATGCAACGAGGTCGGCGGCCGGCGGCTGCGCACGCTGCTGCGCGAGTTCAAGCTGGCCGATCTCGAGACGCTGGGCGACTTCGTCATCGCGCGCTCGGCCCACGCCATGCGCGAAGCACTGCGCGACTGGCCGCGCGGCACCTGGCACCACACCCTGGTGGCCGACGGCTACGACGCGCCAATCACGCTGCAGGTGTCGGTGACCATTGCCGACGACGGCATCACGGTCGACTACGCCGGCACCTCGGGCAGCGTGGCGCGCGGCATCAACGTGCCCAAGGCCTACACCGACGCCTATACCTCCTTCGGGATCCGCTGCCTGGTGGGTGCGGACGTGCCGAACAATGCCGGCTCCCTCGCACCCATTCGCGTGGAAGCGCCCGCGGGCTGCATCCTGAACGCGCTGCATCCCGCCGCCGTGACGGCGCGCCATGTGGTCGGGCAGTTGCTGCCCGACGCCGTGTTCGGCGCGCTGCGCCAGGCCCGGCCCGACCGCGTGCCGGCCGAAGGCGCCTCGTCGCTATGGAACCTGCAACTGGTCGGCGGTGAAGTGCTGGCGGGCACCAGCCAGGCCGACGCCGAGGCCGTGCGCCGCGGCGCGCGCTTCAACGTCATCAGCTTTTCCACCGGCGGCACCGGCGCACGGCCCGGCAAGGACGGGCTATCCGTCACCGCCTACCCAAGCGGCGTGCGCAACGTCTCGCTTGAGATCCTGGAGACGCAGGCTCCGATCGTCTTCGAGCGCAAGGAATTCCGCGCCGACTCCGGCGGTACCGGCGCTGCGCGCGGCGGCCTGGGCCAGGTGATCGAGGTGCGGCATGCGCAGGAAGACGCCGCCATGCTGATCGCGGCAGCCTTCGACCGCGTGGCCAACCCCGCGCGTGGCGCGCTCGGCGGTGGCGACGGCGCACCGGGCCGGCTGCGCCTGGCCTCGGGCGCCACGCTGCGCGCCAAGGGCCGGCAGATTGTGCCGGCGGGCGACCGCCTGATCGTCGAGACGCCCGGCGGCGGCGGCCTTGGTGATCCTGCAAAGCGCGACCCCGCGCTGGTGGCACGCGACCTTCGTGAACGGTTGGTATCGCCCGATGTCTCGGCGGCGCATGCCGATGGCGCGCCGGCCGACCCCGTCAACCCGTGACCTTACCCTTTCCCTGACCCTGTTTTCCACACCATGTTCCTCTCGAACCCATCATTCCCTCTTCGCGGCACCCTCCTCGCCGCGCTGCTTGCCGTGGGCGTTGCCGCCCACGCCGCTCCGCCCAACCACAGCGGCACCCTCACGCTGCTATCGACCAGCGAGCCGACCGCGCTCGTCACCATCGGCAATGTCGCCACGCCCATCCTGAGCGTGAGCGCCAAGGTCACCGAAGGCCTGCTGAAGTACGACTACGACGTCAACCCGCAGCCGCAGCTGGCCACGAAGTGGGCGATCAGCCCCGACGGCCTGAACTACACGTTCACGCTGCGCCACGGCGTGAAATGGCATGACGGCAAGGACTTCACCTCGGCCGACGTCGCCTATTCCATCGAACTGCTGAAGAAGATCCACCCGCGCGGGCGCAACACCTTCGCCAACCTCACGGCCATCGACACGCCCGACAAGTACACCGCCATCCTGCGGCTGTCGAAGCCCGCGCCGTACCTGATCCGTGCGCTCGTCGCGACCGAGACGCCCATCGTGCCCAAGCACATCTACGAGGGATCCGACCCGGCCAGCAACCGGAACAACAACGCGCCCATCGGCACGGGCCCGTTCAAGTTCAAGGAATGGGTGCGCGGCAGCCATATCGTGTACGAGCGCAACCCGGACTACTGGGACAAGCCAAAGCCCTTCGTCGACCAGCTGATCGTGCGTTTCATCACCGACCCTGCCGCCGCTGCCGTGGCCTTCGAGACGGGCACGGTCGACCTGGGCTACCGCACGCCCGTGCCGCTGGCCGACCTGGATCGCCTGAAGAAGGTGCCCTCGCTGCGCTTCGAGACCAAGGGCAACAGCTACTCGTCGAACGTGACGCGGCTGGAGTTCAACCTCGACAACGAATACTTCAAGAACGAGAAGGTGCGCCAGGCCGTCGCCCACGCGGTGGACCGCAACGTGATCGTGAAGGTCGTCAACTACGGCTACGGCCAGGTGAGCTACTCGCCGATCGCGCCCGGCCTCAAGGCCTTCCACGACCCGGCGCGCTCGCCCTACCCCCTCGACGTGAACAAGGCCAATGCATTGCTTGACGAAGCGGGCTACCCGAAGAAGGCGGGCGTGCGGTTCAGCGTGCCGCTGGACTTCAACCCCATCAGCGCCGATGGCCAGCGCCTGGCGGACTACCTGCGCGCGGCGCTGGCGCGCGTGGGCATCGCGGTGACGGTGCGCGCGCAAGACCCGAGCGCTTTCATCAAGCGCATCTACACGGACCGCGACTTCGTCTTCACCACCAATGGCGCGAGCAACCTGTTCGATCCGACCGTGGGCGTGCAGCGGCTGTACTGGTCGAAGAACTTCATCAAGGGCGTGCCCTTCTCCAACGGCACGCACTACCAGAACCCGGTGGTGGACAAGCTGCTGGAGAATGCGGCCGTGGAAAACGACCCGGCCAAGCGCGTGAAGCTCTTCAAGGCGTTCCAGGACACCGTGGCGCGCGACGTGCCCGACCTGAACCTCTACCAGCCGCTGTTCATCACCATCGCCAACCAGCGCGTGCATGACCATTCGCTGACGGCGGATGGCGTGGAGTCGAACCTGGCGGATGTGTGGGTGGACGAGCCGAAGAAGTAGGCGGGAGCGCCGTGGGTGCGCTGGCCGGCTAAGCCAGGGCACCCGGCATCCGTCCGGGATCGGGGTGCATCGCCCGCCGCACCGAGAAGCTCAGGCGGCCTTGCGCTGCTCCGCCCCCGGCACGGCCGCGATCAGGCTGCGCGTGTACGGGTGCCGCGGCTGGTCCCAGATGTCGCGGTGGCTGCCGGTCTCCACGATCTGGCCCTTGTTCATCACCATCACGCGATCGGCGATGTAGCGTACCACCGAGAGGTCGTGCGAGATGAACAGGTACGAGAGCCCGAAGTCTTCCTTCAGCTCCACCAGCAGGTTCAGGATCTGCGCCTGCACCGACACGTCGAGTGCCGACACGGGCTCGTCGAGCACCACCAGCGATGGCCGCAGCACCAGGGCGCGCGCGATGCCGATGCGCTGGCGCTGCCCGCCCGAGAACTCGTTGGGGAAGCGGCGCCCCGCGTCGGCCGGCAGGCCCACGCGCTCCAGGATGGCCGCGATGCGGTTGCGGCGCTCGGCGCGGTCGGCCACGCCGTGCACCTTGAGCACCGCTTCGAGGATATCGAACACGCTGCGCCGCGGATTCAGCGAGGCATACGGATCCTGGAACACCATCTGCACCCGGCGACGCCAGGATTTGAGCGCCTTCTCCGACAGCGACGCGATGTCGGTGCCGTCGAACACGATGCGGCCCGACGTCGGGTTCACGAGGCGCAGCAGCGTGCGCGAGAGTGTCGACTTGCCGCAGCCCGACTCACCCACGAGCCCCACGGTCTCGCCCGCACGGATGTCGAAGGACACGCCGTCCACCGCATGTAGCACGCCGCCGCCGCGCTTCGGGTAATCGGTGCGCAACTCCCGCACGGACAGCAGGGGCTCGCCGGCCGCGGCTGCTGTACGTGCAGGCTCTGAGGCCCTGGGAGCAGGTACGTGCAGCGCGAAGTCGCGCACGCCAGTGACCGGGTCGAGGCGTGTGTGGATCTCCGGCAGGCGCGCATCGGCGTAATGCAACGCACTGCCCGCGTGCAGCGAGGCGCCAAGCAGGCCCCTGGTGTAGGCGTGCGACGGTGCGTCGAACAATGTGGAGGTCGGCGCGTCCTCGACCTTCTCGCCGCCGTACATCACAGCCACGCGATCGGCCCATTGCGCGACCAGGCCCAGGTCGTGCGTGATGAGTAGCAGCGCCATGTCGAGTTCGCGGCGCAGGCCGGCGAGCAGTTCGAGGATCTGTGCCTGGATGGTCACGTCCAGCGCGGTGGTCGGCTCGTCGGCCACCAGCAGGCGCGGCTTGCAGGCCACGGCCATGGCGATCATGACGCGCTGTCGCTGTCCGCCCGACAGGTTGTGCGGATGGTCGTCGATGCGCTGGTGCGGCTCGGGAATGCGCACGAGGTCGAGCAGTTCGATCGCGCGCTTGCGGGCGGCCAGGGCCGAGAGCTTTTCATGCCTGCGCAAGGTCTCCTCGATCTGCGCGCCGATGGTGTGCACCGGATTCAGCGATGTCATCGGCTCCTGGAAGATCATCGCGATCTCCCGGCCGCGCACTTCGCGCAACTGGGCCGCAGACAGCGCAAGGATGTCGCGCCCGTCGAAGTGGATGTTGCCGCGGAGCACCGTACCGGGCGCGAGCAGGCGAAGTAGCGCGAGCGCGGTGGTTGACTTTCCGCAACCGGACTCGCCCACCAGCGCAAGCCTCTCGCCACGCTGCAACGTCAGGTCGAGACCACGAACGGCCCGGATGGGACCGTCCGATCCGTGGAAGAAAACATCGAGGCCGCGCACGTCGAGCAGCGGCGGCTTGGCGGTGGCTTGATCTAGTACCATTTCAGTGGCGCCCCCTCAACCGAGGATTGAACGCATCGTTGAGCCCGTCGCCCACGAGGTTGAGCGCCAGCACCGTCAACACGATGGCCGCACCCGGCAACGCCGTGAGATACCACGCCGTGCGCAGCAGCTGCCGGCCCTGCCCGATCATGCTGCCCCACGACACCGCATTCGGGTCGCCCATGCCGAGGAAGGACAGCGCCGACTCGATGAGGATGGCGCTCGCCACCAGCACCGACGTCGTCACGATCACCGGTGGCAACGCATTGGGCAGCATCTCCTGGAAAATGATGCGGGCATGGCTGAAACCCTGGCTGCGGGCGGCGAGCACGAACTCTGTTTCGCGCAACGCACGGAACTCGGCACGCACCAGCCTCGCGATCACCGGCCACGAAGCCAGGCCGATGGCGAACACGATCATCGGGACCGAGGGCTGGCCGATAGCCACCACCACGATCACGAACAGGAACGACGGCATGGTCTGGAACAGCTCCGTGATGCGCACCAGCACGTCGTCGATGCGGCCACCGAAATAGCCGGCGGTGGCGCCCAGGAGCACGYCGATCACCACGCTCAGCACCGCGGCCACCACGCCCACCGCGAGCGACACGCGCGCACCGTGCGCAATGCCCGCGATGACGTCGCGGCCCAGCGAATCGCTGCCGAGCGGATATGCCGCGTCCCGGCCCGGCCACAGCAGCGGTGGCGCGACCATGTCGAGCGGGTCGCCCGGGTAGAGCAGCGGCGCGACCAGCGCCAGTACGAGCATGAACAGGAGCAGCACCACGCCCGCCACGGCGGCGGGGTTGCGCAGAAAAGCGCGCAGCGCGGCATGGCGGCTGGAGACAGGTCTGGCATCGGCCGCGGCCCTGGCGACTGGGGCGGCAGCGGGTTCAGGACCACGGGCCGCCACGGGCACCGGCGGAAGTGCCGGCGGAAGTGCCGGCGGATGGGCGATCGCGGAATCGGATGGGAAAGGTGTGGACATCGAGAGCTTTGAAAGCCTGGAATTTCGGAAAGAAAGAAGGGGCTGACGGGACCTCTCAGCGCACCTGAATGCGCGGGTCCAGCCATGCCTGCAACAGGTCGACCAGCATGTTGGACACGATGACCAGCAGCGACGACATCAGCAACACGCCAAGCAGCACCGTGTAGTCGCGCCCCGCCACCGAGTCGAAGGCCAGCCGCCCCAGTCCGGGCCAGCTGAACACGGTCTCGACCACCACCGCGCCGCCCAGCAGCGTGCCGAAGTGCATCCCGGCCACCGTGGTGACCGGAATCAGCGCGTTGCGCAGGATGTGGCGCAGGTTGACGGTCCACGGGTGCAGCCCCTTGGCCTGTGCGGTGCGCACGAAGTCCTGACGCGCTACCTCGAGCATCGCGGCGCGCGTGAGCCGGGAGAAGATTGCGATATAGAAGCCCGCCATGGCCAGCGCCGGCAGCACCAGGTGCCGCGCCACGTCGACCACATGGGTCCAGCCCGTGTAGCCCGCGCCGATGCTCTCGCTGCCGCCTGTCGGCAGCCAGCCCAGGTGCACCGAGAACAGCACGATGGCCATCAGGCCCAGCCAGAAGCCCGGCGTGGAATACAGCAGCAGCGCCAGCACGGAAAGCGTGCGGTCCTGCCAGCGGCCCACGCGCGTGGACATCACCGTGCCCGCGGTAATACCGATGGCCAGGGCAAACCCCAGCGCCGAGACCATCAGCAGCAGCGTGTTGCCAAGCCGCGCGCCGATCAGCGACAACACCGGCATGTTGTAGCGTGGCGAAACGCCGAGGCTGAGGTGCGCCAGGTTGTTCAGATAGGCGACCAGTTGCTGGGCCACGGGCAGGTCGAGCCCGAAGTGCGCGCGCAGCTGCGCCATGCTCTCCGCCGTGGCCGAGCCCGACTCTGCCGCCACAACATCGGCGGCGTCACCAGGAATCCATTGCATCAGGATGAAATTGACAAGGATCACACCGATGACGGTCGGCACGGCCTGCCATGCCGTGCGCACCAGCGTGCGACCCGCATTGCGCAGGTTCATGACGCCGCCGCCTCGGTCGGCCTGACAAGGCGGATGCCCAAGTCGCCTTCGCCTTTGCGTTCGACTTGTGCCACCAGGCCGATGCCCCAGTCCAGGTATTGCTGGTAGCCGGCATCGCGCCTGGTCAGGTCGGTGTTCGCGCGTAGGCTGCGGCAGTGGTCGTCATCGCAGGTCAGCGCATCTTGGGCGCCTGTGACCAAAGACGGGTGCGGGGCAACCGTGGTTAGGGCGACAACGCGGAGAAAAGCGTCGATGGCGCGCATTTGAGCGCCGGCAATATCGTTACCCGCGGTTTCCACGGGGAGGCAGGAGAGGCTCATGAGGGGCTGTCTGGGGAGGAATGCAAATCTGACAGACTAAGGCGGTCACCGCGCGCGCCCAACGAACTTTATCGTCTACGCATATCCGGTTTGCTTCGTTGAGCACGCGCGGGCGCGTACTACCTTTGCAGGCCGCGGAATCGAATGGAAGGGACTTCCCCGTCCCGAGGTCGCGGCGGAAGCCACCAGTTGGCACCGAAGTGCCATGATGGCTGCAACACAACCAGAGACGGGGAAGTCCATGACTATCGTTACCGTTGGCATGGGCAATGGCAGTGTGAGGGCAAGGTGCGCACCTGGTGGCACAGCGCGTGGTGGATCTGTCGCCAATGCCGGGCGGGCTGGAGACCAACGGTCGCAATTTCTGCTTGGCGCCCGGGTACAACCGTTATGATCACGGGTGGATTTTTCCGGAGCCTCTAGCCTCGATCCAACCTTTTCAACGAAATACATACGACGCGCCCTTTCGCCTGGTCCATGAGATGCCGGTGGTCAAGAAAACGGGTGATCCGGCCGATAGAACACTGTTGGACAGCTAACGGGTTAAGTAGAACAAGAGGGAGGGATGCAACAGTGGGTAGATGCCAGCGACCATGAGCGGCGCATCCCGGATCTGAGGCACGAAGAGCTAAGCCTTCATTCCGAGATCGCGAACATCGACAGAAAGCTGGTTGGCAGTCCGACCGCCGTCAGTCTCGCGTTGCGGGACGCCCGGAGGCGTGAGTTCGCCGTAGTCGAAGCAAAACTGAACGCCGTTGGCGGAGCGGCAAAATCGCAGACCGCAACGGACAGAAGATAAAAGAACGGAAGAGCAATGTCAGACGGATTCCATGTACACGGTGCCCACGACCACGTGCTTGAGCACGCGGCGGAAGTCGGTCACACCGACGGTTTTTCAGGTCGTATCGCTGTGATGACAGCGATCTTGTCGACGGCCGGGGCAGTTTTCGGCTATCAGGGCGGAGCGACCCAGAACGAAGCGCTTCTTCTGAAGAACGAAGCCGCCATTCACAAGACCGAAGCCGCCAATCAATGGGCCTACTACCAGGCGAAAGGACAGAAGCAGGCCATTGCTGAACTGACCGCACAGCTGCCCGGCGTGGATCAAGCCGCCGCCAAACGGGAAGCGCTGCGCTACGCGTCGGAGAAAGAGCAAGTCCGGCAGAAAGCAGAGGCGCAAGAGCGGGCCGCCAAGGACGCGGACGAGGCCAGTGAGACAGCCGTGCATCATCATCACCGCTGGGCCCAGGCCGTGGTTGCCATTCAGGTTTCTATTGCCTTGGCGGCGATCACGCTGCTCACGCGGCGCCGGTGGTTGCAGGTGGCATCGTACGGGATAGGCGCGGTTGGCGGTGTGCTCGCTGTCCTTTCAATGCTCCACGTCTAGGCAAACATGAAAACGACAAGCAAACAGCTCGGCTGGATTGTCCGCAGCGGAGACTATCTCTGCCCAAAGGGCCATCCCTCTTGGCTCGGGAAGAGCCTGGCATCCCACAGGCACAGGCGCTGAGACCTGAATTCGGGATGCTGGGGATTGATCCGAGCGTTCCAATCGAGCGGCGCGGCTATGTAACAGATATGTGATCCATGGTCATCTTCATGCCGGCTTGACTTCGGTCTGCATATTTTGCGGCTAAGCCGGCGCATTACGCCACGCCGTGCGTTAAGACGAACCGCTGACCAAGCGCGGCGGCACACTCACTGGCGTCCGCAAACTACCCTCCTTCACGCAGACTTGCTATACTTGTACAAGTTCCAGTACGAGTTATCCAAGGAGGGCGGTATGCGCACCATCCATTTCTCCGACGCCCGCAGCAACCTGAAGGCAGTCATGGACCAGGCCATCGACGACCACGACGCTGTCCTCATCACGCGCCGGGACGCGCCGAACGTGGTCATCATGTCGCAAGAGCAGTACGACAGCTGGATGGAAACGATGCACTTGCTCAGCTCGCCGGCTAACGCCGCGCGCCTGCTGCGTTCGATTCAGCAGCACCGCGCTGGCATGGCCGAGAAGCACGACCTGATCGACCCGGCCAGTGAATGACGCGCCAGCTGACCTTTATGCCCGACGCTTGGGAAGACTATGTCTATTGGCAGGGCCAAGACAAGAAAAGGCTCAAGCGCATCAACGCCCTAATCCAAGACGCCCAACGCGAACCGTTCGACGGGCTCGGCAAGCCCGAGCCGCTGAAAGGCAACCTGTCGGGCTACTGGTCGCGGCGCATCGACGACAGCAACCGCCTAGTGTATTTCGCCAACGACGATGAACTGACCATTATCGCTTGTCGGCTTCACTATGGCGACAAGTGAGCCTTAGAGGTTCTGATGCGAACTTCATCGCAGCAGCGACCGACCAATTCCGCCATCGAGAGATTTTGGTCTGCATAATAGTTATCAAATTACAAAGCAAGAAGTGTAATTTAAAGCACCTGCGACAAGGCTTCCCAAGTCGCGCGGGGCTGGATTCCTGGCAGCACCCACTCCGCCAATAAGGCAACGGCTATCGTGCCTTACCGCCTCCTCCTGCGTTGCTGCGTTACGATTATCCGAGCGCCGCTCGCTAAGGGACCCCGTGCTTATTCGAGTGGACGGGATACGCAACGGCGGTATCCGGCCATCCACGGACCGCTCGACCTCGGAAGTGCCCGTTCGCTCAACGCGCGTCGAAGGGCCGCAGTGGGTCGGCTTCGGAAAACTGCACGGTCCCTTGCACAGGGGTTGAATCCGGGCTAGGTTGGAACAGCCGTCATGCGCCGGCGGGGGCAGATATGGTGCGATTTGCACTTCTACCGAGGTTGCTGGCCTTTGCGGCCATGCTGTTCGGACCAGCGCTGCTTGCCCAGCAGAGGCCATCGATGCCGCTCATACTGACATCCCCCGCGTTTGCCCAAGGCGGGGAGATTCCCAATGTGCACACGTGCGAAGGCGCCGATGTGTCACCGCCCCTGGCGTGGTCAGGGTTGCCGCCCTCCACTGCCAGCCTGGCCTTGATTGTCGATGATCCGGATGCGCCAGACCCGGCGTCACCGCAAATGACATGGGTCCATTGGCTCGTGTACAACCTACCTCCGCGGCCCGGCTCGCTTGCACAAGGTATGAGCCGGCATAGCTTGCCGCCCGGCGCTCGCGAAGGTGTCAACGACTGGCACCGTGCCGATTACGGCGGGCCGTGTCCTCCAACTGGCCGGCACCGGTATTTCCACAAGCTATACGCCCTGGACGTCGTGCTGCCAGATCTCGGCAAGCCGGACAAGGCGGCGCTGGAACAGGCGATGCGGGGGCACATACTGGCCCATGCCGAACTCATCGGGACCTACCAGAAGCATGCGCGCTGACGTAGTCGTGCACTCGGTTCGAGCAGCACAGGCAGCGCGAAGCCATCGGTCTACGTCGGTTCATGCCACCGCATGACGACGGGGCATTTCGCCTCTCTTCGGACATCGCACGCTGTGCGAAGACGTCTAGAATTCGAGCGATCCTTGGAAGCGGTCCGGGCTGCACCCATCAAAGATCGACTCTGTCGGCACGAAGATAACGCGGACCGCAACCAAAGCGAAGTAGCAATCCGAACGACATTGATTGCGGAAATCGATTGTTCAGTCGGCCTTGATGTTCGCCTCCTTGATAACCTTGGACCATCGCGCTACTTCCGCGGTGATCTGCGAGCGGGCTTCATCCGGAGTGGTGTAGACGGGAATGACTCCCTGCTCGGTGAGCGCGTTCTTCACCTCTGCCTGCGCCAGGATGTCCTTTAGCGCCGCGCTCAGTTTGTTGGCAATCGGGGCAGGCAGGCCTGCTGGCGCCAGCAGGCCAAACATGGAGCTGACTTCAAACCCTGACAGGCCAGCTTCACTTGCCGTGGGCACGTCCGGCAAGACCCGTTGAGGCGTAGCCGAAGCCAAGGCACGCAGACGGCCGCCCTTGATAAACGACTGGGTGGCGGGCAATGTGTCGAAGACGACGTCCACCTGGCCGCCCATCAAATCGTTCAGTGCCGGGCTGCTTCCCTTGTACGGAACATGAGTGAGATCGACACCAGCCTGGCGCTTGAATAGCTCGGCTGCAAGATGCTGCGGCGACCCGTTACCCGAAGATCCATAGTTCATGCCGCCAGGCTTGGCTTTCGCCGCGGCGATGAACTCGGCAAGAGTCTTCCCCTTGAATGCCGGCCCCACAGTGACCACGAGTGGCACGCGTCCAAGCACTGCGATAGGCGCAAAGCTCTTATCCATCGTGAACCCTGCTGTAGATGGCAGCAAGACGCTGTTGATGGAGTGACTCGTCAGGGCGCCGAGCAGCAGCGTGTAGCCGTCCGGCCTTTCCTTGGCGACGTAAGCCGCACCAAGGTTGCCCGCCGCGCCAACCCGATTTTCGACGACGACTGGCCGGCCTAAGGACATCGAGAGCTTTTGACCTATGACCCGCGCAATCACGTCGGTCGCGCCGCCAGGCGTGTACGGCACGACGAGCTTGATAGGCTTGTCCGGGTAATCCGCTCTTGCAAGAGCAGGAAACAGCATATTTCCACCAATGACAACGGCTGCTATGAGTAGGCGTCGGCGCCGCGCGCCAAGGTAACCGAATGACAGATTCACGGAGTGTCTCCTTCCATGTGGGTCGTGTGATTAGTTGTGCCTGGCCGCCCGCCAGGAACTAGGTCCGAACTCTAGACAATCAGATTATTAATAATATAGGTGATATCACTAGCAACAATTTTCGAGGGGCTGGGCTATCCTTACGACCTACGTAGCAGCAAGGTGCGACGTTTCTGTCCCAGTACTCAGCAGGAAACTCATGTCCAACGAAGACCAAACCCCCAAAGGCGCTACTCCGCGCCATGACATCGCACCCGAAGCCGCGGCCACGGGCATCTCAAAGGGCCTTACCAACTACGGGGACCGCGGGTTTTCGCTGTTCCTGCGCAAGGCGTTTATCAAGGGGGCGGGTTACACGGATTCGGCGCTGGATCGCCCGGTCATTGGCATCGTCAACACCGGGAGCGCTTACAACCCGTGCCACGGCAATGCACCCCAGCTCATCGAGGCCGTGAAGCGCGGCATCATGCTGGCGGGCGGTCTGCCCATGGATTTCCCGACGATCTCGATCCACGAGAGCTTTTCGGCGCCGACAAGCATGTATCTGCGCAACCTCATGTCGATGGACACTGAGGAGATGATTCGCGCGCAGCCGATGGACGCCGTGGTGCTCATCGGAGGTTGCGACAAGACGGTTCCGGCCCAGCTTATGGGCGCCGCGTCCGCGGGAATTCCGGCTATCCAGCTGATTACTGGCTCCATGCTGACCGGCTCGCACCGTAGCGAGCGCGTCGGTGCCTGCACGGACTGCCGCCGCTATTGGGGCAAGTTCCGCGCAGAAGAAATCGATTCGGAAGAAATCGCGGACGTGAACAACCAACTGGTGGCCAGCGTGGGCACGTGCTCGGTGATGGGTACGGCCAGCACCATGGCTTGTATCGCCGAAGCGCTGGGTATGACGGTGCCTGGCGGTGCCTCACCCCCCGCAGTGACTGCTGACCGCATCCGCGTGGCGGAGCAGACCGGCGCCGAGGCTGTTCGCATTGCGAAGGAACGCCTCACCATCGACAAGATTCTCACTCCCGCCGCCTTCGAAAATGCCATGCGCGTCTTGCTGGCAATTGGCGGCTCGACCAACGGTATCGTTCACTTGGCCGCAATTGCGGGTCGTCTGGGCTATGACATCGACCTCGCTGGTCTGGATCGCATGGGCCGTGACACCCCGGTGCTGCTGGACCTGAAGCCGTCGGGTGACCACTACATGGAGGACTTCCATCACGCTGGCGGTATGGCAACCCTGCTGCGCGAACTGAAGCCTCTTCTGAACCTGGACGCCATGACGGTCACCGGCCGTACTCTGGGAGAGGAAATCGAGCGCTCCGGCCCCGGCTTCGCCCAGAACGTCGTCCGCTCTCGCGAAAATCCCATCTACCCGCAGGGCGGTATCGCCGTACTGAACGGCAACCTTGCCCCGGGTGGCTCCATTATTAAGCAGTCCGCGGCCCATCCGAAGCTTATGGAGCACGAAGGGCGCGCTGTGGTGTTTGAGAACGCCGAAGATCTGGTTAACCGTATCGACAGTGACGACCTCGATGTCACGGCCGACGACATCCTGGTGCTGAAGAACATCGGCCCGAAGGGCGCGCCCGGCATGCCTGAGGCCGGCTACATTCCAATCCCGCGCAAGCTTGCTCGCGCAGGTGTAAAGGACATCGTCCGCATCTCGGACGGCCGCATGAGTGGAACAGCCTTCGGCACCATTGTTCTGCACGTAACGCCGGAGGCTGCAGTCGGCGGGCCGCTAGCGCATGTTCGGAATGGCGACCGCATCAGCCTGTCAGTCTCGCGCCGTGAACTGAAGCTTCATGTCAGTGATGAGGAACTGAAGCGTCGGGCCGAGGAAAAGCCTGTGGTCGTACCGACGGCGGACCGCGGTTACCGCAAGCTCTTCCTCACGACGGTCAACCAGGCAGACCAGGGGGTCGACTTCGACTTCCTGCGCGCTGTGGAGAATCGCGGCAAGGTGCCTGGCAAGGGCGAATAGGGCTCAGGAGCCAAGGGCTCGGGAAAATAGTTCACAATGACAGCTTTCATTCCGAATCGTACAACCGCACCGGGCTCGCCCGCCGGTGCGGCTAGCCCGATGCCCAGCTCCGAGATGCTCTCCGCCGCTTTTGACGATAGCGCCAAATCCGATTTCGCCCAGCCAGATTCTTTGAGCGACATGGTCGCGACGCTTGAAGAAGACATCGTCTTCGGCCGGCTGCATCCTCGAGAGAGATTGGTCGAAGACGAGCTGATGGAGAGATTTGCCGTCAAGCGTCACGTTGTCCGGGACGCCCTCGCTGCCTTGGACCGCATGGGCTTGATTGAACGCCGCAAGAATATTGGCGCCCTGGTTCGGTCGTTCTCAGTTCAGGAAGTGAAGGAACTGTACGAAGTCCGAACCATGCTCGAGACTGAGGCAGCCAGGCGAATTGATCTGGAAATCGTTCCGTCACGCATCGACCACCTCATTGCCATTCAGCGGCAACACGACGCGGCTGTCGCAGCTGGCGACGCGCGCACCGTCTTCCGAGTGAACCTTGCCTTCCACCGCGAACTCTTTGCCCTGTGCAGCAACAACACACTGCAGAAGGCGATCTCTGAGTTCGCGCGGCAGACACACCCCATCCGCTTTGCCTCGCTTGTTTCGGCTGAGTACAGAGAACGGGCCCGCAAAGAACACTGGCTGATGATAGAAGCGCTTAAGGAGGGCGATATCGACACGCTCGTCACTCTTTGTGCTGGCCACCTTCTCCCATCCCGTGACGCATACCTGGAAGCGCAGCAGTACCGGCGGTAATCCAGCTTCTCGGCTCAATTCCTAACAAGTATTGATATGCCGCGCTGGGGCGCGGCTCGTGATCCTGCACGCATTTAGCGGCCGACCCTCCTATTGGCCGGACAGCGCTTGGCGTTGCGGACAGAACTAGATCTTGCCTTCGAGGGACTTCCGCTCGCGCCAGATCTCCTGGACAAAGGGGTCGGTGACGCCGTAGATACCATGTCCCTTACGCATGATCAGGTTGGTCGCCAGTAGTTCATTGATGACTGGCTGAACCTCTTCCACCTTGACCTCACGTCCGACGGCTTTAGAGTAGCTTGCCGCTGCCTCTCCAGAGAACAGGCCTCGGGCGTCGCCCTCTGTCGAGGCGATCCGATCAAAGACGGCTGTCGGGACGCTGCCAAGCTGCTCCAGTTTCATGATCTCGATGTCCGCGGCGGCCGACCGTAGCGTGTTGGCGATCACCGGCAAGTGCTCATCTGGGTTGGCCCCAGCCGGTAGGTGAAAGTGTAGTTGCCTCAGAGCCTTGATCATTTCTTCCGGGCGGTTGCCGAGCGCCTGAAATGCCTTCACAGCGACGTCGGATGACGGCAGTGACGAGAATCCCTCCGTAGCCAGGCGATCAAGCAGGTACGCGACGTATTCCTGGTCCAGGACCGGATACGCAACTGACGTGGCACCAGCGAAGGCCTGATTGCGTCGCGCCGTCAACTCGCTGACCAAGGCTCGATGCGACCCCGTCCCGACGAACAGGAAGTAGCCGGGCGTATCCGGACGGAGGTTGATGGCCTCGCGCGCCGCTTTCAGGGCAAACAACAACTGATTGCCCTCATCGGAGGTGATGGCGTGCTGCACCTCATCAACGATCAGCACTAAATCGGTCTTCGCCTGGTCGACTACTTCCGTCAGCGCCTGGGCGAGCGTTGCTCCGCCGGGCTGGCCCAGGCTGTCGAGCTTAAAGCCAAACTTGAAGCCGAACGCCCCGACATCCGCCCCAGTGAGGCGCCGCAGCTTTCTGGTTGCCGATGCAGGTGCGGTCTCAAGGTCCTTGAGCGCCTTCTTGACCGCCTCCAGAATCAGCGCCGCCGGGCTTCGCTGAGTGTCGCTCCAGAGGTCGACGTAGATCACGATCGCCCCGCCATTCTCTAGAGCAGGGATGAGGTCGTTCTGCAGGAACGTGGTTTTTCCTGTGCGCCGCAAGCCGGACAGGAAGAGCCCTGACCGCAGCCCCTCATCCAGGACACCAGGATTGAGGAGTTGCCTGGCCATCTGTTCCGCAAGCTGCGGGCGCCTGTAAATGTTCGTCATGGGGCATTTATGGCAAATTATTTGTACGGAATAATTATAGTCCACGAATAATTATCGGTAAAACGATGGCCAAAATGCGCTCATTAGCGCGCAAACCCCCACTTCCCTGCACACTCGCAGATCGACTTGCTGGCGGGCCAGCGCCGGCCACGTTTCCGTCTGTCAGACCACAAGCGGCCAGTGACCAATCTTCTTCCRCCAGCCGTCGCAATATTCAGATATTTTGAATAACTATGACAGTGATGGGCCACTTTCCGCGGTCTGACGCTGGTTATAGTTCTGCACATGGACAGCGCAACAAGGCAACGAAGCAAGCCAGGCGCTACCGGATAAAACTCAAAATCATTGAATCACCTTAATTGGAGAACATCGTGTCGAACGCCAAACTGCAAGTCCTGACCCCGCGCAACAGCCAGCTGATCGTCATCGACCACCAGCC
>NZ_JBFRFX010000051.1:0-43190 GCF_052115045.1 Cupriavidus sp. 2TAF22 | reverse complement strand
CACACTTATCGGTTGTTTGTTTGTTAAAGAACTTGCCGCGGTTCGCTTTGCTTACCGCGTCGCTGCTTTGTTGTCAGCAGCAGAGAAACGAGATTATGAAGAACTTTCTACGTTTCGTCAACAGGTTTCGCAATCTTTTTTTGCTCCGGTTCGCCGCGCTATCCGCACCGCCAACCTCACCCGTTCACCCCGCAACCCTTGTCCCGTCTGCTTTGCAGCCGCGCTTCGTGTTGCGAGGGAGCGAATATTAAGGTCCCGACTCCGCCTTGGCAACCGTTTTGTCACAGAATCATGAGTGGCATCCGCGATCGCGGGAAGCAAGCCTTTGATATTCAAAGGAAATATGGCTTTTCAGAAAGTCGCGGAGAAAGGAATACCCAATTGAGTTACTCGGGTATTTCCCTATCAAGTTTTTAGCGATGGCGGAACTCGGGTGCTCGTTTCTCCACAAACGCCGCCATTCCCTCCTTCTGGTCGTCCGTCGCAAAGGTCGAATGGAACAGGCGCCGTTCCAGATGCACGCCTTCGCTCAGGCTGGTTTCGTAGGCGGCGTTGATCGACTCCTTGATCATCATGACGACAGGCAGGGAAAAGCCGGCAATCGTCTCCGCCGCGCTCACGGCTTCATCCAGCAGCTTGTCGGCAGCAACCACGCGCGACACCAGGCCTGCGCGCTCGGCTTCGGCCGCATCCATCATGCGCGAGGTCAGGCACAGGTCCATGGCCTTGGCCTTGGAGACGGCGCGCGGCAGGCGCTGCGTGCCTCCGGCGCCCGGCATGGTGCCCAGCTTGACTTCCGGCTGGCCGAAGCGGGCGCTGTCCGCCGCGATGATGATGTCGCACATCATTGCCAGCTCGCAGCCGCCGCCCAGCGCGTAGCCGGCCACCGCGGCAATCACCGGCTTGCGGATGCGGCGGATGGTTTCCCAGTTGCGCGTGATGTAGTCGCCCTTGTACACATCCATATAGGAGTACTTGGCCATCATGCCGATATCGGCACCGGCGGCGAAGGCTCGCTCGCTGCCGGTGATGACGATGCTGCCGATGGCGTCATCGGCGTCGAACGCCAGCAGGGCGGCACCCACTTCGTCCATCAGGGCATCGTTGAGCGCGTTGAGCGCCTTCGGCCGGTTCAGGGTCACCAAGCCCACGCGTCCGCGCGTCTCCACCAGAATGTTCTCGTACGGCATGTGTTCTCCTCTTTGGATATGGATCGGGATGGGGATATATCAGTCGTCCGCGAGACGATACTCGCTCCGGGAATCGCTGGCTATACGGCGCGCGGGCCATGCTGGCACCTGCCGGCCGCTGAGGCACGCTCGCCCGATCGCTTCGAGCGGAGCCGGAAATGGCCAACCCGTTTGCCCCAGATCGTGGCGCCGCCGCCTCAGCGTGGCGCCCGGCAGTATTACGCTACTGGTCGGTTTGCCGGGGGCGCTCGGCGCTTGCCTCGTCGTGCTCATCCGGGCCGTGCGGTGCGCCGAAGTCCGCCTCGCGCCATACCTGGCGGCCCTGGGTTTTCATCCGTGCCACACCATCCCTCACCCGGCCGAAATAATGCTACCATTGCCCGACCGACTGGTCGGTTAATTTTTAATGTGCGGCAGATCCCTCTATATAGAAGAGGAACCGCGGCCGCGTGCCGGGTACCGGGATCCGCGCCATCGGCCCCGATCCGCGATCGCACCGCGGCCAGGACTACCAGCCACCATCAAGGCAGGAGACAAAGATGCCAGATACGCCCCCTCAGGCCAGCCTGACTTCCGGCCCGGTATTGCTAGCCTGGCATGGCCAGGTCGCAGTGATCACCCTCAATCGTCCCGACAAGCTCAATGCCTTCACGCGCGAGATGCATGGCGTGCTCCAGCAGGCGCTCGACCATGTCGAGGCCGGCGGTGCCCGCGCCCTCCTGCTGACGGGGTCCGGCCGCGGCTTCTGCGCCGGGCAGGACCTGGCCGACCTGGACTTCACCCCGGGCGCCATGACTGACCTGGGCGAGTTGATCGATGTCTGGTTCAACCGGCTGATCCGCCGCCTGCATAAGCTGCCCTTGCCGGTGATTGCCGCCGTCAACGGTACCGCCGCCGGCGCCGGCGCCAACCTGGCGCTGGCCTGCGACATGGTGCTGGCGGCGCGCTCGGCCAGTTTTATCCAGGCCTTCGTCAAGATCGGCCTGGTGCCGGATTCCGGCGGCACCTGGCTGCTGCCCAAGCGCATCGGCATGGCGCGCGCCATGGGCCTGGCCATGACCGGCGACAAGCTCAGCGCCGACGAGGCCGAAAAATGGGGCTTGATCTGGGAGGTCATGGACGATCCCTTGCTGCCCGAGCAGGCGCTGGCGCTGGCCACCCACCTGGCGGCGCAACCCACGCGCGCGCTGGCGGCCATCAAGCAGGCCATGCACGCCGGGGCGACGCAGGGGCTCGATGCCCAGCTGGACCTCGAGCGCGACCTGCAGCGCGAGCTCGGCGCCTCGCACGACTACGCGGAAGGCGTGAACGCCTTCCTGGAAAAGCGCGCGCCCCGCTTCAGCGGGCGCTAGCACCACGGCTTTCGTCCCCCGCCCCACCAGGAGACCAGCTTGACCCAGCTTCCCCAGACTCCCCAGGCCCTCGCCGAAGCGGCCGCCGCCAGCATGTACGAAGCCGATGCCTGCAGCCGCTGGCTCGGCATCACCCTCGAAGCCGTGCGCCCCGGCTATGCGCGCCTGTCCATGCCGGTGCGGCAGGAGTTCCTCAACGGCCATGGCATCTGCCACGGCGGCCTGATGTTCACGCTGGCCGACTCGACCTTCGCCTTCGCCTGCAACAGCCACAATATCAATACGGTCGCGGCCGGCTGCAGCATCGAGTTCCTCAAACCCGTGCAGGGCGGCGACCTGCTGACGGCCGAGGCTACCGAGCAGGTCCTGTCCGGGCGGCATGGCATCTACGATATCCGCGTCACCAACCGCGCCGGCGAGACGGTGGCGATGTTCCGCGGCAAATCCGCCCAGATCAAGGGGCACGTGGTCGCCCCGCCCGGGCCCGCGCGGTAAGCTCCCTATCCGTACGCATACCAATCGAACGCATACCAGTCGAACGCAAGCCAGAAACATAAGCCCCGCGCAGGAGACAATATGAGCACGCGCCTCACAGATCTGCCGCTAGAGCCGATCGAGACCGCCAGCCGCGACGCATTGCAGGCCTTGCAGCTTGAACGGCTGAAATGGTCGCTCAACCACGCCTACGGGAATTCGCCGGTCTACCGGCGCAAGTTCGACGAGGCCGGCGTGCATCCGGACCAGTTGCGCACGCTGGCCGACCTTGCCCGCTTTCCGTTCACCTCCAAGCAAGACCTGCGCGACAACTATCCGTTCGGCATGTTCGCCGTGCCGCAGGACCGCATCGCGCGCATCCATGCCTCGTCGGGCACCACCGGCAAGCCGACCGTGGTGGGCTACACGCTCCGCGACATCGAGACCTGGGCCACGGTGGTGGCGCGCTCGATCCGCGCGGCCGGCGCGCGGCGCGGCGACAAGGTGCACATCAGCTACGGCTATGGCCTGTTTACCGGCGGGCTCGGCGCGCATTACGGCGTGGAGAAGGCCGGGCTCACCGCGATTCCCTTCGGCGGCGGCCAGACCGAGCGCCAGGTGCAGCTGATCCAGGATTTCAAGCCCGAGGTGATCATGGTCACGCCCAGCTATATGCTGGCCATCGCCGACGAGTTCGAGCGCCAGGGCATCGATCCGGCCTCCACCTCGCTGCGCGTGGGCATTTTCGGCGCCGAGCCGTGGACGCCGGAAATGCGCCTGGCCATCGAGAAGCGCATGGGCATCTCGGCTGTGGATATCTACGGGCTGTCCGAAGTGATGGGCCCGGGCGTGGCCAGCGAATGCGCCGAGACCAAGGACGGCCCGACCATCTGGGAAGACCATTTCTATCCCGAGGTGATCGACCCGGACACCGGCGCAGTGTTGCCCGACGGCGAATTCGGCGAACTGGTCTTCACCACGCTGAGCAAGGAAGCGCTGCCGATCGTGCGCTACCGTACCCGCGACCTGACCCGGCTGCTGCCCGGCACCGCCCGCGCCGCCTTCCGCCGCATGGAGAAGGTCACCGGCCGCTCGGACGACATGATGATCATCCGCGGCGTCAATGTGTTTCCCTCCCAGATCGAGGAGATGATCCTCAAGCACCCTGAGCTGGCGCCGCATTACCAGTGCGTGCTGACCAGGGACGGCCATCTCGACGTGCTGACCGTGCGCGTGGAATGCGCACACGGCGTGGAGCCTGGCGCCACGCAGCAGGCCAGTGCGCAGCTGACCTACGACATCAAGGCATATATCGGGGTGACCGTGGGCATCGAGATCCTGCCCGCGGGCGGCGTGGAACGCTCGGTGGGCAAGGCGCGCCGCATCGTCGACCAGCGCCCGCGCTGACGAGGCAGCCCGGCCCGCGGCGGGCCGGGCGTACTCGCGTCAGCTGCGCGGCATCAGCACCCACATGCGCCCGCCCTGCTTCATGCGGCCGGCCGCTTCGCCCGCCGCATCGCCGGCGCCCCAGAAAAAGTCCGCGCGCACTCCGCCCTTGATGGCCGATCCCGTATCCTGCGCGAACATCAGGCGCTGGATCGGTTCGGCCGACAGCGGCCTGGTGGTGGAGAGGAAGACCGGCACCCCCAGCGGGATCGTGGCCGGGTCGACCGCGATCGAGCGCTCGGCCGTCAGCGGCACCCCCAGCGCGCCGACCGGGCCTTCATTGGTCGGCGGCAGCTCACGGAAGAACACGAAGCGCGGATTGACGTTGAGCATTTCCTCGACGCGGCCCGGATTGGCGCGCGCCCAGCCCTTGATGCCCTGCATGGTGGCCTGCGCGGGCGTGATCTCGCCGCGATCCAGCAGCCACTTGCCGAAGGAGCGGAACGGCTGGTCGTTGGTGCCGCCGAAGCCCACGCGCATCACGGTGCCATCTGCCAGGCGGATGCGGCCCGAGCCCTGGATCTGCAGGAAGGCGGCCTCCACGGCGTCGTCCACCCACGCCAGTTCCTGCCCGCGCAGCGCCGGGTTCTGCAGCAGTTCGCCGCGCGCCGGCAGCGGCCGGTTGCCCCATTGCGGCGGCTTGCGGTAGAGCGGGACCTGGTACTGGCCCTGGCGCGTGCGCGAACCGTGCAGGATGGGTTCGTAGTAGCCGGTGATCAGGCCGCTGTCGGTGCCGTCGCCGTTGACCACGCGGAACGGCTGGAAGTTGGACTCGAAGTAGGCGCGCATGGCGCCCAGGTCGCCGGCGTCGACCATCAGGCCGATCGCGCAGACGCGGTTCCACTCGGCGCGCTTCTTCAGTGCCTGGCAGCTGGCCTGCAGCGCCGGCCACGCGGCGCGCACGTCGTCCTGGCCCCAGCCGCCGATTTCGGCCCAGCTGGCCGCCTGCAGTTGCCCCTTCTGCGCGGAGGCGGCCGGCGGCGTCACGGGCTGCGTGCCAGGGCCTTCGATGCGCGGCGGCGGGCCGCTCATGCAACCGGCCAGCAGCGCAGCCGCGGCGGACAGCCCGAGCCAGCCGAGCCGGCGGGCCCCTGCGGCGCCGCGCGAAGCGCGCGCGGGAGGAATGGGTAAGCGGAAAAAGGAATCCAGGTATGCCATCTTGATTGGGTGAGTACGCGGAGACAGGCGGCCGGTCGCATCTGCGGATGCCCTACAATGCCCAGCGTCGCCTCCACGTGGTCCTGTCATGAGCAAGTTTTTCGAAGCCCATCCCATGCTGCTGTTCGCCCTCGAGGCCGGAGTGGCGCTCTTCTTGCTGATCTTCATCGTGGTCTGGACCATGGGCACGGCGAAGAAGAACCCCCGCCCCACCCGCGCGCCGGACGATCACCCTTCGCGCGCCGGCCAGGGCGACAGCCAGTCCGGCGCCCACGCCCGACAGGATCAGGACAGCACGCCAGGCCGCTAGGTTTCGCACCGCGCGGGCGGAAGGCCGCTCTCAGTGGAGCATGCGCGGCAGTACCAGCGCGAACTCCGGGATCGGCACCTCGAAGCGATGGCCATCCTCGGCCACGCAGAAATACTCGCCCTTCATCGAGCCGATCGGCGTCGAGATCGTGGCCCAGCTGGTGTACTCGAAATGCTCGCCCGGCTTGAGCAGCGGCTGGTGGCCCACCACGCCGAGGCCCGCCACTTCCTGCGTGCCGTTGTCGCTATCGGTGATCACCCAGTGGCGAGAGATCAGCTGCGCGGCCACCTCGCCGGTGTTGTGGATGGTGATGGTATAGGCGAAGGCGTGGCGCCCGCGCTCGGGGTCGGACTGATCGGCCAGGTACTGGGTACGCACGGCCACGGAAAACGCGTATTCGCTCATTGTCGGCACATCACGGCGGGCTAAGGTAGGCGCATTGTGCGGCAAGGCCGGGGGGGCGGCAAGCCGGGCCCCGCCGGCAGGAGGGCCGGCGGCGGGGCCGCCCGGCAGCGAAACCCCGCCCGGGAAGGGTAAAATAGCGGACTTCGCGCTGGAATTGCGCTGAACGCACCCCACGAGCCCGCCGCCATGAGCACCCCCGACTACCGCATCGCCCCGTCCATCCTGTCCGCCGATTTCGCCCGCCTGGGCGAAGAAGTCAAACGCGTGACCGCGGACGGCGCCGACTGGATCCACTTCGACGTGATGGACAACCATTACGTGCCGAACCTGACCATTGGCCCGCTGGTGTGCGAGGCAATCCGTCCGCACGTGACGGCGCCCATCGACGTGCACCTGATGGTGCGCCCGGTGGACCGCATCGTCCCGGATTTCGCCAAGGCCGGCGCCAACATCATCACCTTCCACCCGGAAGCCAGCGAGCACGTCGACCGCACCCTGGCGCTGATCCGCGACCACGGCTGCCAGGCCGGCCTGGTATTCAACCCGGGCACGCCGCTGAACTACCTGGACCACGTCATGGACCGCCTCGACGTGATCCTGCTGATGTCGGTCAATCCCGGCTTTGGCGGCCAGTCCTTCATCCCCGAGACGCTCAACAAGCTGCGCGCGGTGCGCCGGCGCATCGACGAATACGCGGAGCGCAGCGGACGGCGCATCCTGCTGGAAGTGGACGGCGGCGTGAAGGTGGACAACATCGCCGAGATCGCCGCGGCCGGGGCCGATACCTTCGTGGCCGGCTCGGCCGTGTTCGGCAAGCCGGACGCCGACGGCGGCTACAAGGGCGTGCTGGGCGCCCTGCGCGCCGAACTGGCCAAGGCCGGCAAGGCAGGCCAATGAGCGCGGCCCGGCTCAAGCGCACCGACTGGCACGGCATCCGCGCCGTCATCGTCGACCTGGACGGCACCATGGTCGACACCGCGGGCGACTTCCATGCCGCGGTCAATGCGATGCTGAGCGCGCTGGTGCGCCTGCACCCGCAGCTCCGCCCCGCGGCGCCGCTGGGCCGGGAAGAAATCGTCAGCTTCGTCGGCAAGGGCTCGGAAAACCTGATCCGGCGCGTGCTCGACGCGCGCTTCCCGCCGGCCCACGCCAATGGCATGTTCGCCGATGCGCTGGCCCTGTACGACCGCGAGTACCTGCGCATCAACGGCCAGTTCTCGCAGGTCTACGCCGGCGTGGGCGAGGGGCTGGCAGCGCTGAAGGCGGCCGGCCTGCGCCTGGCCTGCGTGACCAACAAGCCACACAACTTCACCGAGCCGCTGCTGGCCAAGACCGGCCTGGCGCGCTTTTTCGAACTGGTCTACGGCGGCGACGCCTTCGCCCTGCGCAAGCCCGACCCGCTGCCGCTGCTCAAGGTGGCCGATGCATTCCGGCTCGAGCCGGCCGAGATTGCCGCCATCGGCGACTCGGAGAATGATGCCCAGGCGGCACGCGCGGCCGGCATGGGTGTGCTGCTGGTGCCCTATGGCTACAACCATGGCAATCCTGTACAAGGCGTCGACGCCGATGGTATAGTCGATTCCATTGCCCAGGCTGCAGAGGTGTTTGCAGCACACCGGGCATGATCCCCGCGGCCCGAGGCACCACCCGAACCGCCGCATCCAAACCGTAAATCGCTGAACACGATTTCATGTTTCTGAACCGCAAACGCATCTCTTCTGGCAGTGATCGGCAGGCCTGGCCCTGGCGTCGCTGGCGCGCCTCCCAACAGGCGTAAAGTGCGTTCGCGAGTCTCCTGACCGCCCCCGTTTTCCTGCATCGCCGCGGTACCGGCCGATGCACTAAGATGGAACGGGGCCGGCCAGGCCGGCAGGTTGCCGGACCTTCACAGAATTTCCAGCCGCCCGACATCCCAGGCATTGCGCCTGCTGTCACCCGAACGCGCTGCACGCCCACCCCGGCCGTGCGCGGACTGCTGTCCGTGCCAGGTCCTTCCCCGGGGCGGGTCTGACGACCTTCCAGCCCCAAACTGCCGACACCGCGGCCGAGCGCACAGCCCAGGGCACCCGCGCCGCCGCACAAGAGGATCGACATGACCGAACTGGAATTCAAATCGCTGGCCGAGCAGGGCTACAACCGCATCCCCCTGATCGCGGAAGCCTTCGCCGACCTGGAAACGCCGCTGTCGCTGTATCTCAAGCTGGCGCAGTCGCAAACGCGCGGGGTCAACACCTTCCTGCTCGAATCGGTGGTGGGCGGCGAGCGCTTCGGCCGCTACTCCTTCATCGGCCTGCACGCCCGCACGCTGCTGCGCGCCTCCGGCATGCGCACCGAGGTGGTCACCGACGGCCGCGTGGTGGAAACCCACGAGGGCAACCCGCTCGACTTCATCGCCGATTTCGAGAAGCGTTTCAAGGTGGCGTTGCGCCCGGGGCTGCCGCGTTTCTGCGGCGGCCTGGCCGGCTACTTCGGCTACGACGCGGTGCGCTACATCGAGAAGAAGCTGGCCAGCACACAAAAGCCGGACGACCTCAACCTGCCCGACATCCAGCTGCTGCTGTGCGAAGAGCTGGCCGTGATCGACAACCTCTCGGGCAAGCTCTACCTGATCGTCTACGCCGACCCGACCACGCCCGAGGCCTATGCCCGCGCCCGCCAGCGCCTGCGCGAGCTGCGCATGAAGCTGCGCCAGCCGGTGGATGTGCCGATCACCAGCCCCTCGGTGCAGACCGACGTCTACCGCGAATTCGACAAGGCCGACTACCTCACCGCCGTGCACAAGGCCAAGGAGTACATCATGGCCGGCGACATGATGCAGGTGCAGATCGGCCAGCGCCTGGTCAAGCCGTACCGCGACTCGCCGCTGACGCTGTACCGCGCGCTGCGCTCGCTGAACCCGTCGCCGTACATGTATTTCTACAACTTCGGCGACTTCCAGATCGTGGGCGCGTCGCCCGAGATCCTGGTGCGCCAGGAAAGCCGCCGCACCGGTACCAACGGCGAGCAGCGCGAAGACCATATCGTCACCATTCGCCCGCTGGCCGGCACCCGCCCGCGCGGCAACACGCCGGAGAAGGACGCGCAGCTGGCCACCGAACTGCTGAACGATCCCAAGGAAATCGCCGAGCACGTGATGCTGATCGACCTGGCGCGCAACGATATCGGCCGCATCGCCGAGATCGGCTCGGTCAAGGTCACCGACCAGATGGTGATCGAGAAATACTCGCACGTGCAACACATCGTCAGTTCGGTGGAAGGCACGCTCAAGCCCGGCATGAGCAACCTCGACGTGCTGCGCGCCACCTTCCCGGCCGGCACGCTCTCCGGCGCGCCCAAGGTGCACGCGATGGAAATCATCGACGAGCTGGAGCCGCGCAAGCGCGGCATCTACGGCGGCGCGGTGGGCTACCTGTCCTTCGGCGGCGAGATGGACCTGGCCATCGCTATCCGCACCGGCATCGTCAAGGACGGCAACCTGTATGTGCAGGCCGCCGCCGGCATCGTCGCCGACTCCGACCCCGAAGCCGAATGGAGGGAAACCGAAGCCAAGGCGCGCGCCGTGATCCGCGCCGCCGAGCAGGTCCAGGACGGACTGGACTCGGATATCTGACGGTTTCGACACGGCGGGCCGCGGCGGGCCCGCAGAGGCCGCAGAGGGCAGGACCCCGGCACCGGCGTCCTGCCCCTGCCGCGCTACATCCCCCAGCGCAGCGCCGGCGTATGCACCGGGCTGTCCCAGTGGTGCAGCATCTCGTCGTCAGGCACGCATAGCGTGACAGACGCGCCCGCCATCTCGAGCGAAGTCGTCAGGGCGCCGACCAGCGCCCGCCCGACCCGCAGGTCCCGCTGCTGCAGCCACAGGCGCGTCGAGTTGAAGAGCAGGTATAGCTCGCTCAGCGGCGTACCACCCAGGCCGTTTACGAGCACCAGCAACTCGGTGCCAGCCGGCGGCCGGAGGTCGTCGACGATCGCCGTGAGCAACTCGCCCGCAATGGTATCGGCCGATGCGAACCTGGCGCGGCGCCTGCCCGGCTCGCCGTGAATGCCGACGCCGACCTCGATCTCGTCCTCGCCGATCTTGAACGTGGGCGTACCCGCCGCCGGCACGGTGCAGCTCGTGAACGCCACGCCCATGGTCGCCGTGCGCTTGTTGATGCGGTCGCCGAACGCCTTGCATTGCTCGAGGCTGGCGCCGCCTTCGGCCATGCTGCCGACCATCTTCTCGACGATCACCGTGCCCGCCACGCCGCGCCGCCCGGTCGTGTAGCTCGAGTTCTCGACCGCGACGTCGTCGTTGATCAGCACCATCTCGTTGGGCACTTCCGACATCTCCGCGGCCATCTCGAAGTTCATCACGTCGCCGGAATAATTCTTCACGATGAACAGGACCCCGGCGCCGGTATCGACCGCCTTGGCCGCGGCCATCATCTGGTCCGGCGTGGGCGAAGTGAAAATCTGCCCGGGGCAGGCGGCGTCCAGCATGCCGTAGCCGACGAAGCCGCTGTGCAGCGGCTCGTGCCCCGCGCCGCCGCCGGACACCAGCGCGACCTTCCCTGGCTTCAGGGCCTGGCGCCGCACGAACACCGGTTCGGTATTGAGCGCGACCAGCTCGCCGTGCGCGGCGGCGAACCCGGCCAGGCTCTCGGTCAGAAAATCGTCGACGTGATTGATGAATTTTTTCATGGTCTCTACTCCTTGCCGTCGATCGATTGAGCCAGTCGTTCGCACACCGCCTTGATCATGAGCTGGCTGGAGCGCGCGCCGGGGTCCAGGTGGCCGCGCGAGCGCTCGCCGAGGAACGATGCGCGGCCCTTGGTGGCGACCATGTCGCGGGTGGCCAGCATGCCCTGCTCCGCCACGCGCGGCAGTTCGTCGAGCACGGTGCGGGCGGACGCGCCCGCCGCGGCGAGCTCCTCGCCGCGCATCGCCACGGGAATCAGCACATCCATCATGGTCTTGCTGCCCACGCCGGTCTTCCCGCGCAGGCCGACCGCGTCGACACCGGCGGCGTAGATGCGCGCGAACCCCGCGACATCCATGGCCTGCGCGGGCACCGCCTTCGCCATGCCGCTGAGCAGCGAATAGAACAGCGGACCGGCCGATCCGCCGACCGTGGACAACACCTTGGCCGCGGCGAGTTCCAGCGCCGCCCCGGGTGCCGCCGCCTCGATCTCCGCGCGCAGCGAGCGCAGCGCCTCCATGCCGCGCAGCAGGTTGAAGATATGGTCGCCGTCGCCGATCTGCTGGTCGAGCAACGCGATCTCGTCCATGTTCTCTCGCAACGCCGCATGCGCTGCGTCGATGCATGCCATGACCGTCTTGCCGTTCATGTCGGGATCCTCCTGCCGTCGGAGCGGAAATATAAGAGGCTGCGTGCTGGCAGCGAAACGCCAACGGATTGCCCGAGGCTGAAATTGCGCTCGCCCACGCTGGTCGCGACCACGGTCGTGCCTTGGTGATCCAGGATCAACAGGTGCCGCAACGGCGAGTACTCGAGCACCTTCAAATCGAGCACGTGGCTCTCCTGCGCCTCGTGCACCACGATGTCTTCCGGGCGGATGGCCACCGTGGCCGTCTCCGCCGGCACCGCCACCGAGTCGAACAAGGCCGGCGGCAGCAGGTTGATGGGGGGCGAGCCGAGCCGCTGGGCCGCGCTCAGCGACGCCGGGTTGCCGTAGACCTCGCGCGGCGTGCCGATCTGCACCAGGCGGCCGTGCTCCAGGATGCCGATGCGGTCGGCCAGCGTGGTGGCCTCGACCTGGTCGTGCGTGACGTAGAGGATGGTCGCGCCGATGGTGCGGTGCAGGCGCTTGAGCTCGATACGCAGTTCCTCGCGCAGCTTCGCATCGAGCGAAGACAGCGGCTCGTCCATCAGGAACACGCGGGGTTCGCGCACCAGCGCGCGCCCGATGGCCACGCGCTGCATCTCGCCGCCCGACAGGTGCGTTGCCATATTGTCGAGCTTGGAGCCGATATGCAGCATCTCCGCCACCGCCTGCACGCGCGCGCGGATCTGCGCCTCGCCGGTGCGCCGGCGCGGCGCGCGCAGCGGGAAAGCCAGGTTGCCGAACACCGTCAGGTGCGGATACAGCGAGTATTGCTGGAAAATGAACGCCACATCGCGATCGGACGGGTGCACGCCGGTGGCCACCTCGCCGTCGATCAGCACATCGCCGGCATCGGGCCGCTCCAGCCCCGCGATCAGGCGCAGCGTGGTGGTCTTGCCGGCACCGCTCGGCCCCAGCAGCACGACGAACTCGCCGTCCTTCACGTCGATCGAAAGATCGTCGACCGCGCTCACGTCGCCAAAGTGCTTCGACACATTGCGCAACTGGATTTCAGCCATGCCGGTCTCCCGCCTGCGTCGCGCCGGGCAGCAGGCGCCCCGACGCCTCGTCGTAAAGCAGCGTGCGCTCCTTGCGGAACGACAGGCCGACCGGCGCGCCCGCCGCCAGGCCTTCGTCCTTGCCGACCCGCGCGCGCACCACGCCCAGCGCCGTCTCGATCATCAGCACCTGGTGCGAGCCGAGGTACTCGTCCGCGATCACGCGCCCGCGCAAGGGGCTGCGCTCGTCGATGACGATATGCTCCGGGCGGATGCCCAGCAGCGCGCGCTCGGCCGCCATTGCGCAGCGCGGGACCGGCACCGGCGCGCCGCGCAGGAAGACCTGTTCCTGGCCGGCGGCGACGGCGCCGTCGACCGCCAGGAAGTTCATCGGCGGGCTGCCGATGAAGTTGCCCACGAACACCGTCGCCGGAAAATGATAGATCTCGTGCGGCGCGGCAGCCTGCAGCACCTCGCCCTCGTTCATCACCACGATGTCGTCCGCCATGGCCATCGCCTCGCTCTGGTCGTGCGTGACGTACACCGTGGTGGCGGCGAGCGCGTTGTGCAGCTTGCGCAGCTCCAGGCACATCAGCTCGCGGAAATCGGCGTCCAGCGTGCCCAGCGGCTCGTCCATCAGGAATGCCTTCGGTTGCCGCACGATGGCGCGGCCGAGCGCCACGCGCTGGCGGTCGCCACCGGACAAGCCGCCGGTCTTGCGGTCCAGGATGGCTTCGATGCGAAGCATGCGCGCCGCCGCGCCGACGCGCGCGGCGATCTCATGGCGAGGCAAATGCTCGTTGCGCAGCGGAAAGGAGATGTTGTCGCGCACCGTCATGTGCGGGTAGAGCGCGAACATCTGGAACACGAAGGCGATGTCGCGCTGGCGAGCGCGCAAGGCGGTCACGTCCTCGCCGTCGATCAGGATCTGACCGGCGCTCGGCAGCTCCAGCCCGGCAATCATGCGCAGCGTGGTGGTTTTGCCGCAGCCCGAAGGGCCGAGCAGGACCACGAAGCGCCCGGCGCCGACAGTGAGGTTGGTGTTGCGCACCGCGACGAAATCGCCGAAGCGCTTGTGCAGGTTCGCCAGCGCGATGGTGGCCATGGTTCAGTCCGGGAAATGGCTGGTGACGACGAACGCGGCCGCGCCCACGAGGATCACCGGGAACGACCACGTGAACAGCGCCAGCGAAAACGGCTGCACAAGCATCGCGATACCAGTGCCGATCACTGCCGTCGCCGCACCTTCGCCGAAGCGCCGGCGCAGCATGCGGGGCCGGCGCGCAACTGTCGGGTTTTTCATTTGCGGACCGCTCCGAAGGTAATGCCCCGCAGCAGGTGCTTGCGCAGCACGACGGTGAAGAACAGGATCGGCAGGACGAACAGCGTGGTGGCCGCCGCCACCGCCGGCCAGTCCTGCCCGCCCTCGCCGATGATGAAGGGAATGAACGGCGGCATGGTCTGCGCATCGCCGCTGGTCAGCAGCAGCGCGAACGCGTATTCGTTCCAGGCGAAGATCAGGCAGAAGATCGCGGTCGCCGCGATGCCGGTGATCGCCTGCGGCAGCACCACCTTCACGAAGGCCTGCAGCCGCGTGTATCCGTCGACCAGCGCCGCCTCTTCGTACTCGCGCGGGATCTCGTCCATGAAGCCCTTGAGCAGCCACACCGCCAGCGAAACGTTGACGGCCGTGTACAGCACGATCATGCCGAGATAGCTGTCGCTCAGCCCCAGCGCGCGGTACATCAGGTAGATCGGGATCGCCACCGCGATGGGCGGCATCATCCGCGTCGACAGGATGAAGAACAGCAGGTCATCCGCCCACGGCACCTTGAAGCGCGAGAACGCGTACGCCGCCAGCGTGCCGAGGAAGACCGCGAGAAAGGTCGAGCCGAAACCGATCACCAGCGAGTTGACGAAGCGCGGCAGGACCTTGGACGGCCCGGCGATCACCATGCCGCGCTTGCGCACGTCGCGCTCGTACCAGGTCTGCGCGGGCGGCAGGCTCGCGATGAACTCGGGCGTCTGCCGCGAGCGGATCGTGAACAGGTTGACATAGCCTTCGAGCGACGGCTGGAACGAAACGACGGGCGGATAGGCGATGGCGTCTTCCTGCGTCTTGAAGCTCGTCATGATGATCCAGACCATCGGCAAGGTCGCGATCAGCGCATAGGCGATGACCACGATCGCCGCGAAGGTCTTGCCGCGCGTCGACGCGGCCACCACCGAATGCGCGCCGGCGGGCTGTGCTGTCTTGCTCATCGCTGTTTCACCCGGTTGAGTGCCTTGATGTAGATGTTCGCCGCGCCGAACACCGTGACGAACAGGATGATCGCCAGCGCCGACGAGTAGCCGGTCTGCCACTTCTCGAACGCGGCGCGCTTGAGCGTGATCGACACCGTTTCCGTGACCGAGCCCGGGCCGCCCGAGGTCAGCAGGTTCACCAGGTCGAACATCTTGAAGTTCTCGATGGCGCGGAACAGCACGGCCAGCATCAGGAACGGCAGCGTCATCGGCAGCGTGATCGACCAGAACTGCCGCCACGGCGTGGCGCGATCCACTTCCGCGGCTTCGTAGATGTATTCCGGGATCGAGCGCAGCCCGGCCAGGCAGATCAGCATGACGTAGGGCGTCCACATCCAGGTGTCGACCATCACGATGGTCCATGGCGCAAGCGAGACGTCCCCGATCATCTGGAACGAGCCTGGCGCAACGCCCGTGAAGAAGCTCACGATATCGTTGAACAGGCCTGTCTGCGGCTGCAGCAGGAAGGTCCAGAAATTGCCGACCACGGCCGGCGACAGCATCATCGGCAGCAGGATCAGGGTGGTCCAGAAACTGTGCGTGCGAAAACGCCGGTTGATCAGCAAGGCCAGGCCGAAGCCCAGCAGCACCTCCAGCCCGACCGACCAGAACACGAAGCGCGCGGTGACCTGCATGGCGTACCAGATGTCCTCGTCCGTCAGGATGTCGACGTAGTTGTCGATGCCGACGAAGCGCGCCGGGATGCTCGGCATGTTCGACTTGAAGTTCGTGAACGACAGCCGCAGCGCCCAGATCAGCGGAAAGATGTTGACCGCGAGCAGCAGCAGGATCGTGGGGAGAATGAACAGCCATGCGATCGTGCGGTCCGACAGGCCGCGCAGGCGCGCGGCACCGTGCACCGGCGCAGCGGCTGCCAGGTTCTGCGCGGGAAAAGGCTTGTCTGCCAGCATGGCTGACTCCTTGTCGCGGGCCGGCGGCGGCCGGCAAGCCCGATGCATGTCGCCGCAATGCCCGCTCGTCTCGGTTTCAGTTCTTTCCTTCCGCCTTGAACACCTTGTTCCAGTCCTTCACCAGCAGGTCGAGCGCCTCCTTCGCCGTACCCTTGTCGGCGACGACGTAGTCATGCACGCGCTTCTGCATGTCGAGCAGGAGTTCGGCATAGGCAGGCTCGGCCCAGAAGTCCTTGACGATTGCCATCGACTTCAGGAACGCCGGCGCGAAGGGCTGGCTCTTGGGAAAGTCAGGCGCATCGACCACCGACTTGGCCGCCGAGTAGCCGCCCAGCTCCCACCACTTCTTCTGCACCGCGGGCTGGGCAAACCACTTGATGTACTCGAGCGCATCGGCCTTGTGATCCGAATAGGAGACCACCGAGATGCCCTGCCCGCCAAGCTGCGTGAACTGCTGCACCTCTTTCGGATTGACGAAGAAGCCGATCTTGTCGCCCCCCACGTTCGGGTCCTTGTAGAGGCCGGGGAAGAACGCGAACCAGTTCATCTGCATCGCCACCTGCCCGGACTTGAACGCGTCGAGCCCTTCCTGCATGTACGCGTTGGTCATGCCCGGCGCGGTGCAGCACTTGTACAGCGCCTTGTAGAACTCCAGGCCCTTGACCGCACCCGGCGAGTTGACGAAGCCCTCGAGGCGATAGGGCTTCTTCGGGTCCTGGTACTGGAAGCCGAAGTTATAGAGCACGTTGGTCACGCCCATCGTGATGCCCTCGGAGCCGCGTTCGGTGAAGATATACGCGCCGTACACGGTCTTGCCGTCGATCTTGCGCCCCTGGAAGAACTCGGCGGTCTGCTTGAGCTCATCCATCGTGGTGGGCGGCTCCAGTTCCCTCTTGTACTTCTGCTTGAACTCCGCGCGCAGCTCCGGCCGCGCGAACCAGTCCTTGCGATAGGTCCAGCCCACCGCGTCCGCCATCGCGGGCAGGGCCCAGTAGTTGGGCGTGTTCTTCGGCCATTCGGCATACCCCACCACGGTGGCCGGCACGAAGTCGTTCATCGAGATATTGTTCTTCGCGAAGAAATCGTTGAGCTTGACGTAGTGGCCGTTCACCGCCGCGCCGCCGATCCACTGGCTGTCGCCGATGATCAGGTCGCACAACTTGCCGTGGGAATTGAGTTCGTTGAGAAACCGGTCCGCATAGCTGGTCCAGGGCACGAACTCGAATTTCATCTGTATGCCGGACTTGGCCGTAAAGTCCTTCGACAGCTCGACCAGCGCGTTGGCCGGATCCCACGCCGCCCAACATAGCGTCAATTGCTTCGCCTGCGCGTGCGCGCCGGTTGCCAGTCCCAGTGACAAGGCGGCCGCCGCCATCACCCTTGCTAATAGACGTAACATTTGTCTTCTCCTTTTACTTCCCAGTTGTCTCCATTCCTGCTGACAAGCAACGTCCATGCGCCGGGCGCTGTATTTCGGCTCTGGCAAATTCAAGCGTCAGTCCGGGTGTCGCGAGCATCAGGCATGCGCATTCTCACGAAGATAGATTCGGGTTTCCGGCGTGGGGATCGCAAGCGCCCCGCGCACATCGTTCAGGAAGTCCACCGCGGCAAGACCCGCGCGATGCACGATGCCGCGCACGTCCTGGTCCAGGATCACATCGATCGCGCGCCCGGACAGTTGCTCGCGCGTGTCCGCCGTGCGCTCGTGGCCGATCAGGAAGATGCGGGCCTTGTCGCCGGAATCCTGCAAGGCCGAGGCAATGCCGCGGATGCCGCCGCCGGTGACGTAGATGCCGACCAGGTCGGCGTGACGCGCCAGCAAGCCCTGCACGGCCAGGTCGGCGCCGTCGTCGTCCTCGGTGAAGTCCGGCTCGGCGATGCCGCGCAGATTGCGGAAATCCTCCTCCAGCACCTGCGAAAAGCCGGTGCGCCGCTCCACCTGGTCATGCAGGCGCGACGACCCCGACAGCACGGCGACCGAGCCGATCCGCGAGCCGAGAAAGCCGCCCATCAGCAGCCCGGCCGTGCGCCCCGCAATGCGGTTGTCCACGCCGATGTAGGCGGCGCGGCGGCTGCCCGGCAGATCGGAGAACGCCGTGACGACCGGCACGCTCGCGTCGCTCAGTTCCTCGATCAGGCGGCCGACCCACGGGTAGTCGAGCGGCACCAGGACCAGCGCGTCGTACCCCGCCGCCTGCTCGGCAAAGCGCGACGTGTCGCGCTGGCTGGCGAAGTCGCAGCGGTAGAACGAAGGGATGACGCGGTGCTCGCGAAAGAAACTGGCAGACAGCGCGATGTCGCGCTCGACCTGGTCGAGGAAGCGGGAATTGATCTGCGGGAGGACGAATGCAATGCGAAACGCAGCCGCCTTCGGCGGGCGCCCGCGGCTGGCCCGTTCGTCACGCAGGTCCGCGAGGGCCTGGTGGACGCGGGCAGCCGTCTCGGCACGCACGGAGGCATCGTCGCGCAGCACACGATCGACCGTGGCGACGCTGACGCCAGCCCGGCGCGCAATCATCATACGTGTCGCCGGCATGGTCTCCTCCAGTGCCGAGATACGGTTCACTTTGTATGTCTAAGGTAGTTTTCCGGACGCCAAATGCAAGCATTTTCGCGAGGATAAATGCGTCATTTGCTGACGTCATTTCCGCTGCAATCCGGGGGCGGGATGCAGCCGGCAGCAACGGACATCGGTCGAGGCTCGTGATGAAAAATGCACAACCTTCGGGCCGCGCGTGCCGTGAAGAAGCGAAGGTTTTCAAAGCGCGTCCGGCGACAGTAATGGCCGGCCGCATCGTATTGGCTAGCCGGTGCGGGCACCGGCACCACCAACGCCATATCCGGGACCCGCGAGCGCAGTTTGATGCCCCGGGCCCGGCGTGATCGGCCAGGTGATGCCGGTTGGCATGGTGTGGGGTACGTGATCGCGTTCGGCGCTTATCTTCCCGCCCTGCTCCGAAAGGCCTTGGTGAAAGGAGTCCCCCCACGGGCTTGTGCCGCCGTCTGTCGATGCGCTAGGGAAAATACCCATTTCTCCTGCTTATCCACTGTCCCAGAATCATCGAAATTGTTCAACAATCCTCGGCAGCAAAATGCCTCTCGGTGCAAGGAAGACCGAGTTTTTTGCGGGTTCCAGTGCGTTCAGCAGGAGTAATCATGTCCACTTCGACCTTGGCGTCGTCGCGGCGCCGACGCACGGCCGCCGTGGCCGCGCTGATCTTGTGCGCGGCCTCCACATGGGCGCTTGCCGCCTCCACCATCAAGGCCGACAGTCTGACGATCGGCTCGGACCTTACCTATCCCCCCTATGCCTACATGGAGGCTGGCAAGCCTGTTGGCTTCGATGCCGACTTCTCCCGTTTGCTGGCGGCCAAGCTGTCGCTCAAACCCGTATTCGTGGATACCCGCTTTCCTGACCTGATCCTGGGGATGCGTGCGCGCCGTTTCGATGCGATTGCTTCGGCGCTCTACGTGACGTCGGAGCGCTCGAAGCTGATCGATTTCATTCCCTACCTGAAGACGGGCGCGTCTCTGGTGGTGCTGGCGGCAAGCCCGTATGCGCCGCCGTCGCCCGAGGCGCTTTGTGGCAAGCGTGTGGCATCGATCAAGGGCGCCTCCTGGACGCCCAAGCTGCGCAAGGTGTCGCGCGAGACTTGCCGGCCGAAGGGCGAGGACGAGATCAAGGTGCTGGAGTTTCCTACTTCGCCCGAGGCCATGATGGCGCTGCGTTCGCAGGCAGCGGACGTCATGATCGAGGATGCGGCCGTGGTCCACGGCATGCTTGCGCAGTCGCAGAACAGCTTGAAAGTCACCTCCACCTCGCTGCTTTACCCCATCGTGATAGGGCTGGGTCTCCACAAGGAGGCCCAGCAATTGCAGGGCGAGCTAAAGATGGCTTTGCAGCGCGCCCACGATAGCGGCGAATACCAGGCCTTGCTCACCCGCTACGGGCTTGAAGCGCCTACCGCCGCAGAAGTCCAGAGCGCGCTCATCGGCACGAGCCAGTAACGCCGCAGCGGAAGGGGAGGCAGGACAAATGCGTTTTGATTGGGACTATACCGTCAGCTTGTTCTGGGATGCCGATTTCTGGCATGCATGCTGGGTAGTGGTGAAACTGAGCACGGCCACCTGGTTCGTCGGGGTCGCGGCGGGCTTTCTGCTGGCGCTGGGCAAACAGGCGAAGAACCCTGTGCTCAGGCGTCTGGCAGGCTTGTATATCTGGTTCTTCCGCAGCCTGCCTTTGCTGGTGCTGCTGGTGTTCATCTACAACCTGCCCCAGGTCTTCCCCGCGACTGGCGCCGTGCTGGGCGACCCGTTCTACGCGGGCCTGGCCGCGCTGGTGGCGAGCGAGACCGCGTTCATTGCGGAGATACACCGCGGCGGCATTCTCGGCGTACCGCGCGGGCAGATCGAAGCGGGCCGCGCGCTGGGCATTCGCTACACCGGCATACAACGCATGGTGGTCATTCCACAGGCGTTGCGCATTGCCCTGCCGGCGCTGAGCAACGAGTTCATTACCATCGCCAAGCTGACATCGCTGGTGTCGGTGATTTCTCTGGCCGAGATCCTGCTGGTGGGGCAGCGTTTGTACACACAGAACTTTCTGGTGTTCGAGACCATGCTGGCGGTCGCGCTTTACTACGTGCTGATCGTCACCCTGTTCGACAAGCTGTTGGGTTGGCTGGAGTCGCACATGAACATCCTGCGCCGCGCGCCCAAGCCCCTGGCATTGGATGCGGAAACCCGGCGTCAGGTGCAGGAGGGGATGGCCCAGCCCACGCTGACCGCCAGCGGCAACGCGGCGGCACTGGAGGTGCGGCAGGCGCGCAAGCGCTTTGGCGACCACGAGGTGCTCAAGGGCATCGACTTGCGGGTCAGGGCCGGCGAAGTCATCAGCATCATCGGTCCGTCCGGTTCGGGCAAGACCTCGCTGATACGTACACTCAACGGCCTGGAGACGTTGGATGGCGGTCAGGTGCTGCTACACGGCAAGCCATTCCTGGGGTCGCCCGAGACCGGCACCACGGCCGCACAGGGGGACCGCATCCTGGACATCGGCATGGTGTTCCAGAGCTTCAACCTGTTCCCGCACAAAACCGTGCTGCAGAACGTGATGCTGGCGCCCGCCTACCACCGTCGGGGCAAGCCGGCCTCATTGCGGCGCGAGGCGCTGGTACTGCTCAACAAGGTGGGCATGCTCGACCACGCCCATAAATACCCGCACCAACTCTCCGGCGGCCAGCAGCAGCGTGTGGCGATTGCCCGGGCCCTGGCCATGCGGCCATCCATCATGTTGTTTGACGAACCCACGTCGGCGCTCGACCCCGAGTTGGTCGCGGAAGTGCTCAAGGTGGTGGAAACGCTGGCGCGCGAAGGGATGACGATGCTGATCGTGACGCACGAGATGGCCTTTGCCGTCAAGGTGTCCGACCGAGTGGTCTTCATGGAAAACGGTCGCATCCTTCTGGATTCCCCGCCCGCCGCCGTGCAGGCAAGCCAGGATGCGCGTATCAAGGACTTTCTGAGCCATGTCCATGTGTCCTGAACGCACGGGCACGCATGCCGGCGCGTTGACGCAATGCCTGCGGAATATCGAGGCCTATCCCACTAGCGCGTCGAGCGCTTTGCTGGCCCGCCGCGACGACGACGCGCGGCGTGAAGCCCATGCGCGCGATGCGATGGCACGGCTGTCTGGACATGATGCGCCGCTGGCGGGCGTGGTGCTGGGCGTGAAGGCCTGCTTTGACGTGCGCGGATGGGTCACCCACGCGGGATCGCAGGTGCTGGCGGACGCTCCTGCCGCAAGCGAGGACGCGGCGCTGGTGCGCGCGTTGCGGCAGGCGGGCGCGGTGCTGCTGGCGCAGAACAACATGACCGAGTTCGCCTATGGCGCGCTGGGCTTGAACCCCTGGTTCGGTACGCCGGTATCGCCGTTGCCCAGCGACGTGCCTCGCGTGGCCGGCGGTTCAAGTAGTGGCGGCGCAGTGGCGGTGGCGCTGGGCATGGTGAGCCTTGCGCTCGGTTCGGACACCAGCGGCTCCGTCCGGATTCCGGCCGCGTTCTGCGGCGTCGCGGGTTTCAAGCCTTCGCGGGGCCGTTACGACGATGCGGGCATGATGCATCTGTCTCCCAGCTTTGACGTTCCCGGGGTGATCGCCGCGGACGTCGCGCAATGCTTGCGGGTGGATCAGGCCCTGGCGCCGTGGGACCGCTCGGCGCCGACTGCCGGCACATCGCTGGCGCGAACATCGTTCGTGATACCGGACCACCTGGATGATGAACTGGAGCCTGGGGTACGGCACGTGTTCGCAACATGGATGGAGCGCCTGGGCGCGGCGGGCGCCGTGTTGCGCCGCGCGCCCATGCCCAGCCTGCCGTTGGCCGGCAAGGTGGCGCGGGAGGGAGGCATCATCGCGGCGGAAGCCTACGCCCTGCATGCCGGCCGGCTGGCTGCCAAGGCGTCGGCCTATGACCCTCGCGTGGGGCCGCGCATGCTGCTGGGCGCGCAGGTGCCGGCCCACGCCTATGCGCTTGCCCAACAACGGCTGCTTGCCCTGGGCAGGCAGTACGAAGACGAACTGGGCGGCGCCGATGCCGTGCTGACACCCACCGTGCCGATGCTACCGCCGTCGCTGGCCGAACTGCGTGACGACAGCACGTACCTGAGCAAGAACGCCAGGGCGTTCAGCCTGACCGAATTTGCGAACCGCCTGGATCTGCCCAGCATTTCCCTGCCGGGCGACCTGAATGCCAGGCAGGCAGTGGGGCTACTCGTGACGGGCCGCACCAGGCGCGACCGTGGGCTGCTTCAGATGGCGCGCGCGATCGAGTGCGTGCTGCGTCCCGGGACGCAGCCCATGTCGCGGCATTGAGTCATCGTCACTACTTTTCCTCTGGAGCGTCTCCATGATCGTCATTCACAGCGAAGACCTGACCGATACCGAACGCCATGCCCGGGGGCCCGGTTGGGAAAGCAGGCGCATCGTCGTCAAGCGTGATGGCATCGGCTATTCGGTACATGAAACCCGAGTCTTTGAAGGCGCGGAACTGCACCTGCATTACAAGCACCACTACGAGGCGAACTACTGCATGGCCGGCGAAGGCGAGGTGCTGGACGTGGCCAGCGGCGCCGTGCATGCCATCAGGCCGGGCACGCTGTATGCGCTGGACAAGAACGACAAGCATGTGTTGCGGGCGACCAAGGGCGACCTGCGGTTGGTGTGCATATTCAACCCGCCCTTGAGCGGGTGCGAGACACATCGCGAAGACGGCAGCTACGCGGAGCCGGAGGATGCAACGCCGACGTGAAGCCGGTCGTGTGCAACCCATCAAGCGGACAGGGTGTGGTGGCCGGATTGCCCTGGCATCCGGCACCGCGTGATGGGTGACGCGCGCTTGATCTCCGGTGGCATGCCGCCAAGCCTCCGCACCCTACCTCTGCCCTACTTGGCTGGCTGGTTTTTCAGGCGTGTAAGCACGGCCATCAGGGTGCGCTCGGAATCGTCGAGGTAGGCTGACAGGGCTTGTGCCGCTTCTCCGCGTTGGTCGCGCACCAGCAGGTCATGAATCCGGTGTTCACGCTCGATCCAGTCGGGTGTCTGGATGCGACTTTCATCGGCCTCCGAGGCAAACACCAGGCGTAGCTGCGCGCACAGTGTGCGAAAGAATTCGTCCAGCAATCGGCTGCCCAACTGCGCCACGATGTGCTGGTGAACTTGCAGGCTCAGCGTGCCGACATGGCGCCAGTTCTTCTTGGCCAGCGCGCGTTCGGCGGCATGGATGGCGGTGAGCATCTTGTCGAGCAGGGCGGGCTGCAAGGGTAGATCGCCGTTGATGGCTTGCAGCTCCAGTGCGCGGCGCGCGGCATAGATTTCGCGCAAGTCCTTGCGTTCCATGCGCCGCACGACAACGCCTTTGTGGCGGATAAACGTGGCCAGGCCCTCCCGTCCCAGTTGGTGCAGAACTTCGCGGACGGTGTTGCGCGAGGCCCCGTAGAGGGCCGCCAGGTCCACCTCGACCAGTTGCGTGCCCGGAGGGAGCTTCCCTCCCATGATGTCGTCGCGCAGTTGATGACTGATGCGCTCGGCGATTGAGATCCCGTTCTCGCGTTCTGCAGGCATGAAGGTGTGGCTCCGGTTGTTATTTCCACTCGATCTTTTCGGGGTGCAGTCCGTGGACGCCCTTATACGGGGAGACTTCGGGTGAGGCCCAACCTTGAAGCAAGGCGGGATCCAGCTCATAGACCTCGACGCCCAACGGCCGGCACACGTCGATGGGATCGCGCGCATCCGGTCCCCACATCGGCACGGAGAGATCGCCGCCCGGGCAGGTGGACAACGCACACAGCAGGTCCATTTCCGCGAAGCACTCCAGGTAGTCGCCTGGCTTGGCGGGGCACGCCTTCATGAAGTACTTGTCGTCGTCGTTCAGGCCCGTTACCTGGAATACGTTGAGCACGTCATGTACATCGAACTCCGTCAGGCCATGCGGTGCCACCGCGCGTGTCAGGTTGGAGTGGCAGTGGAAGTGGAAGTCCTCGCCCGTCAGCAGCTTGTTGACGTAGGGGTCGCAGCGGGTGCCCAGCAGGTCATGCACGCGGCCGCCATCGCCATCCTTGCCGTAGTCGGCCAGCGTGTCATCGGTGATGGTGACCATGGGACGCAGGTACGGCAGCGTGGACCAGAGTCGGTCATACGTACTGACATGCGCCTGCTGTAGCTGCCGGGTACGGGAGGCCCACATGCGCTCGCGCGGATTGTGCAGATTCCACATATTGAAGTCCGCGACCTGGGGGCCTTCCAGGGTCACGATGCGAAAGACGTGGCCCGCGGGGACCTTCCAGGCAAAGCCGCTGCGGATGGGGACAACGTGGGAAGCGATCAGCTTGCGCTGGGACGCATCGGTGGCGATGGCACGGTAGAAGTCCCGGTCCACATGCAATACCGAGCCCTTGCTTACCTGGTACGCCGCAGGGTAATTCGACATGGTCTGCCTCCTGAAATCATCTTGGCTTTGCTGGCAATGATTGTTGAACAATCAATCGCCAGTATAGGGCAGGAGTCGTGCGTTGCGGGCGCTCTTTCTGAGGGCTGCCGTGGCGTCGGCCGAGTGTCGCCTGGTGCGGTCAGCGGCGGGCGGATCGCTGACCAGCCCGCGCGGGACATACCAACAACGAAAGGATGCGGCACATCTGCCAAGTCCTCCGGCGCACCGGCAGCAAATAGTTTGCTGTTCGTTTTGTAGTTCCTCGTTTCTGCCCCGGAGGCATCCTTTGCCTGGCGTGGAAGAACGGCGTTACCGATTTGCCGTCTCCACACCTGGGCGAACGCACAAGTGCAGACGGGGCCGCCATGGAGACGGGCGCCGACCCCGCCACAATGGCGAAAAATAGGAATCGACGAGACGACAAAATCGACGCTACAATCACGCGTGTGTTTGATCAGGCATGGCCGTCGACCATGTCCCGTTTTCCCCTCTATGGCTAGGTAGCATGACCTGCATCGCAACGAACCGTTTCGCTCAGTGGTGGCGCTTCCAATAGGAAGCGGCACGTCGTTGCGGTTTGAAACCGAACCCTGCCGCCATCATCGGCAAGCAGGTTTCCAGGACCCCGATAGCTCACCGATGTGGCGGCTCCAATCTCTAGGAGATCGCCCCATGCCAAGCAAGTCTTCCCTGTACTGCAAACCTGCTCCAGGACGCCCGTTGCGCGCGTTCCGTGGCCGGGCTTGGCGTGCCGCAGCGGCAGGCATGGCATGGCCCACTTCCAGCGCCTGGCATGCCGCTCCGGCATTGCCTGCAACGGCCATGGATTGCCGTGGGCTCTCCGACACGCTGAGATCAGCACCCGCGGATGCCTTCGGTCGCCCTTTTGCTACCGCTGTGTATATCAAGGCGCATATCAAACAGTAGTTGCTAGAATTTTCCCCTTTAAAATCAAGTAATTAGGTGTGATATGCTGCTGATGATCGACAACTACGATTCGTTTACCTACAACATCGTCCAGTATTTCGGCGAGCTCGGTGCCGACGTGCGCACCTATCGCAACGACGAAATCACCCTCGAGGAAATCGAGGCGCTGGCGCCCGACCATATCTGCGTCTCGCCCGGACCGTGCAGCCCCAGGGAAGCCGGCATCTCGGTGGCAGTGCTGCAGCACTTCGCCGGCCGCGTGCCCCTGCTGGGCGTGTGCCTTGGCCACCAGGCCATCGGCGAAGCCTTCGGCGGCAAGGTGATCCGCGCCAAGCAGGTGATGCACGGCAAGGTCAGCCGCATCGAGACCACGCAGGAAGGCGTGTTCGCCGGGCTGCCCAGGCATTTCGACGTGACGCGCTATCATTCGCTGGCGATCGAGCGCGAGACGCTGCCGGATTGCCTGGAAGTGACGGCCTGGACGCCGGACGGCGAGATCATGGGCGTGCGCCACAAGGAGTTCGACATCGAAGGCGTGCAGTTCCACCCCGAGTCGATCCTGTCCGAGCACGGCCACGCGCTGCTGGCCAACTTCGTCAAGGCGCGCCGATGAGGCGCACCGACACGCCCAGCGCGCCCACGCCGGCCAGCGGCCACCCGAGACTTCACGCGAACGCCGAAGAACAACACCAGACCGAGACCGCCATGTCCATCACGCCCCAGGAAGCCCTCACCCGCTGCATCGAACACCGCGAGATCTTCCATGACGAAATGCTGCACCTGATGCGGCAGATCATGCAGGGGCAGATGTCCCCGGTGATGGCCGCGGCCATCCTGACCGGGCTGCGCGTGAAGAAGGAAACCATCGGCGAGATCTCCGCGGCCGCGCAGGTCATGCGCGAATTCGCCAACAAGGTGCCGGTGCAAGACCGCGAGAACTTCGTCGACATCGTCGGCACCGGCGGCGACGGCTCGCATACCTTCAATATCAGCACCGCCTCGATGTTCGTCGCGGCCGCGGCCGGCGCGCGCATCGCCAAGCACGGCAACCGCGGCGTGAGCTCCAAGTCGGGCAGCGCGGACGTGCTGGAAGCGCTGGGCGTCAACATCATGCTCACGCCCGAGCAGGTCGGCCACTGCATCGAGCAGACCAGCATCGGCTTCATGTTCGCGCCCACCCACCACCCGGCCATGAAGAACGTGGCGCCGATCCGCAAGGAAATGGGCGTGCGCACCATCTTCAATATCCTGGGCCCGCTGACCAACCCGGCCGACGCGCCCAATATCCTGATGGGCGTGTTCCATCCCGACCTGGTCGGTATCCAGGTGCGCGTGATGCAGCGCCTGGGCGCCAAGCACGCGCTGGTGGTCTACGGCAAGGACGGCATGGACGAGGTCTCGCTCGGCGCCGCCACGCTGGTCGGCGAGCTCAAGGACGGCGAGGTGCGCGAATACGAGATCCACCCCGAGGACTTCGGCCTGTCGATGATCTCCAACCGGGGCCTCAAGGTGGCCGACGCCACCGAGTCCAAGGAAATGCTGCTCGAGGCGCTGACCGATGTGCCTGGCACCCCGCGCGAGATCGTCTCGCTCAACGCCGGCGCCGCGCTGTACGCCGCCAACGTGGCCAGCTCGATCGAGGACGGCATCCGCCGCGCACGCGAAGCCATCGCCAGCGGCGCCGCGCGCGAGAAGCTCGACCAGTTCGTGCGCGCCACCCAGCAGTTCAAGTAAGCCGGGCCGCGAGCCGCGCCGACACACCGCAAGAGAAACACGCATGTCCGATATCCTGCAGAAGATCCTGGCCGTCAAGGCCGATGAAGTCAGCGCCGCGCGCAAGAAGCGCGACCTGCCCAGCCTGCGCGCCGAAGCCGAGAGCCTGCGCGCCGAGCCCGGCCTGGCGCCGCGCGGCTTCGAGCGCGCGCTGCGCGAGAAGATCGCCGCCGGCCACGCCGGCGTGATCGCCGAAGTGAAGAAAGCCTCGCCGTCCAAGGGCGTGCTGCGCGAGCAGTTCGTGCCCGAGGCGATCGCGGAAAGCTACGCCAGCCACGGCGCGGCCTGCCTGTCCGTGCTGACCGACGTGAATTTCTTCCAGGGCCACGCCGATTTCCTCAAGCGCGCGCGCGGCGCCTGCCCGCTGCCCGCCCTGCGCAAGGACTTCATGGTCGACCTGTACCAGGTCTATGAAGCGCGCACCTGGGGCGCCGACGCCATCCTGCTGATCGTCTCCGCGCTCGACCCCGGCCTGATGGCCGAGCTCGAAGCCTGCGCCCACGAACTCGGCATGGACGTGCTGGTGGAAGTGCACGGCGGCGAAGAGCTCGATGCCGCGCTGCGCCTGAAGACGCCGCTGCTGGGCGTGAACAACCGCAACCTGCGCACCTTCGAGGTCTCGCTCGACAACACGCTGGAACTGCTGCCGCGCATCCCGTCCGACCGGCTGGTGGTGACCGAATCCGGCATCCTCGGCCCGGCCGACGTGCAGCGCATGCGCGATGCCAATGTGCACGCCTTCCTGGTCGGCGAAGCGTTCATGCGCGCGCCCGATCCGGGCGTCGAGCTGGCACGCCTGTTCGCCTGAATGTTCGCCTGAACGTTCGCCCGGGCATTCGCCCGACCCGCGCCCGTCCGCGGCTCCCACCGGAATCCTCGATCAAGATGGCCCAGGAAATCGAACTCAAGCTGGCAGTGCCGGACGGCGCCATGCCCGCGCTGGCGGCATGGCTGGACGCGCACGGCGAGGCCCGCGGCGAGCACACGCTGCTCAACGTCTACCTCGACACCCCCGCGCGCGACCTGGCCCGCGCCCGTGCCGCGCTGCGGCTGCGGCGCCGCGGCGAGCAATGGCTGCAAACCCTGAAGACGGCGGGCAAGAGCGAGGCCGGCCTGGCCGCCCGTCATGAATGGGAAACCAAGGTCGCCGCCGAGGCCATCGAACTCGACGCCTTCCCGCCCGAGGCCCGCGCGTTGCTGGCGCCGCTGGCAGCCACGCTGGGCCCGGTGTTCCGCACCGATTTCACGCGGCGTACCTGGCTGGTCGAGCAGGACGGCGCGCGCATCGAAGCCGCGCTGGACGTGGGCGAGATCACGGCGCCGGGCACGACTGCGCGCGACACCATCCACGAACTCGAGCTGGAATGGCTGCCAGGCGAGGCAGACCAGTCGCCCACGCAGGCCGTGGCCGAAGCCGCGCTGCGCGCGCTGGCGAGGCGCCTGCAGAACGTGGCGCCGCTCACGGCATCCGACCAGAGCAAGGCCGCGCGTGGCTACCGGCTTGCCGGTGTCGCCGGAGCCTGACGCGCCGGCGTGCCGCACCCGGGGTGCACCCTGCGCCCCACCAACCCCTATCCTCCGCAAAGCACCCGCATGAGCAAACCAATGAGCGCACAGGCCGACCTGTTCGCCCCGGCCGCCGCCAGGGCGCCATCGGCCCCGGCCAGCCTGGCCGCCCAGGCGGCGGCGCTGCCCTCCGCCTGGCGTGAACTGCTGGCGCCGTGCATGCACGGCGCCGGCTGGCAGGAACTCGCCGCCTTTGTCGACGGCGAGCGCGATGCCGGCAAGCCGGTCTTCCCGCACGACGTTTTCCACGCCCTGCATCTCACCCCGCCCGGGACGGTCAAGGTGGTGATCCTGGGCCAGGACCCGTATCACGGCACCGGCACCGTCGGCGGCAGCGAGATCCCGCAGGCGCACGGCCTGGCCTTCTCGGTGCCGGACGGGGTGCGCGTGCCGCCGAGCCTGCGCAATATCTTCAAGGAGATCGCCGCCGAATACGGCGACGGCGTACCCGCGCCCGCCTCCGGCAACCTCGAAGGCTGGGCGCGCCAGGGCGTGCTGCTGCTCAACACGGTGCTGACGGTGGAACAGGGCCAGGCCGCCAGCCACGCCAAGCGCGGCTGGGAAGCCGTGACCGACTGCCTGATCCAGGCACTGTCCGCCGCCCGCCCGAACCTGGTGTTCCTGTTGTGGGGCAGCCACGCGCAGGCCAAGAAGCCGCTGCTGGCCGGCGCGCATTGCGTGCTGGAAGCGCCGCACCCGTCGCCGCTGTCCGCCCACCGCGGCTTCCTTGGCTGCGGCCATTTCAAGCTGGCCAATGCATGGCTGGAGAAGCACGGCGTGGCGCCGGTGGACTGGCGCGCGAGCTGAGCCGCCAGGCCCCGGCCCCTGGACCCTAGGCCGTCGGACGGAAGTCGAAACTGTCGAACTCGCCCTCCCCGGCCTGTACCTCCAGCCCGCTGACCTGCGCGGCGGGCGGCCCGCGCCGCATCCATTCGCGCAGCGCCGCCAGCTGTTCGGGCGGGCCGTAGGCCATCACCTCCACCGAACCGTCGTGCCGGTTGCGCACCCATCCGCCCAGGCCCAGCGCGCGGGCCTGGTCCTCGCAGGCGGCGCGGTAACCCACGCCCTGCACCCTCCCCGTGACAACGATGCGCCAGGCTACCGGCCGATGCGCCCACTGGGGTCCCGTGTGCTGTTCCATCTGGCGATCCATCTGGTCCCTCCTCGCCGTTGCTTGAAACGGCTGCAAAACACAATACAGGTAAACTAGGCGGCCACCCCGAGCGTTACCAGTATGGGCATGCCACCCGGGGTAACGCCGACAGCGCCGCGCCGGCGCCCTGCCGGGGCCTCCGGGTTCCGTGCACAACCCGCCCGCGGCCACGCAGCGCCGCACGCCCCGCGCGCCGGTCTTTCCGGGCCAGCCGGGCCATCCGATCCCGCCGGCAACCGCGGCCACCGAACTTCAGCCAACAAGATGCAGCAAGCCGAACACGACCAGGCCAGCTCGATCAACTCTCCTGGCTACGTCAGCCAGTTGCTGACCGCGCCACCGAACCGCTTCGACCTGGCGCTGCTGCCCATCATCCTGGCGGTGATCGTGCTGGTGGCCTTCGCCGCGCGGGGGATGGACGTGCCCTACCGCCCCGGCGAGCCGCTGGAAGTGCACCTGGACATCGCCTACCTGCCGTACTACCTGCTGCGCACCAGCATCCGCATGCTGCTGGCGCTGGCCGCCTCGCTGCTGTTCTCGTTCGCCTTCGCGGCGCTGGCTTCCAAGAACCGCACCGCCGAGAAGGTCATGGTGCCGGCGCTGGACATCCTGCAGTCGATCCCGGTGCTGGGCTTCCTGTCGATCACCGTGACAGGCTTTATCGCGCTGTTCCCGGGCAGCCTGGTCGGGGTGGAATGCGCGGCGATCTTCGCCATCTTCACCTCGCAGGCGTGGAACATGGCATTCAGCCTGTACCAGTCGATCCGCACCATCCCCAGCGACCTGGTCGAGGCCGCGGCCATGTTCCGGCTTTCCGCATGGCAGAAATTCTGGCGCCTCGAAGTGCCGTTCGCCATGCCGGGGCTGCTGTGGAACATGATGATGTCGATGTCCGGCGGCTGGTTCTTCGTGGTGGCCTCCGAAGCCATCTCGGTGTCTGGCAACGATATCAAGCTGCCAGGCATCGGCTCCTATATCTCGCTGGCCATCCAGCAGCAGAACCTGGCGGCCATCGGCTGGGCCATCCTGGCGATGCTGGTCGGCATCGTCCTGTACGACCAGTTGCTGTTCCGCCCGCTCATCGCCTGGGCCGACCGCTTCCGCTTCGAGACCATGGCGCAGGAAAACGAGCCGCAATCGTGGCTGCTCAACCTGCTGCGCCGCTCGGAATGGGTCAGCCTGCTGCTGGGCCGCACCGCCGCGCTGGCCGAGCGCACGCTGGCCTGGGGTTCCGCGCGCAAGGCAACCGCATCGCAGAACGGCGACAGCCGGCGCACGCTGTGGTTCGAGCGCGCCAGCACCATCGTCATTACGCTGATCGCGGTGGCGGCGCTGTACCGCGTGATGCACTTCGTGCGCACCGAGGTGGGCTGGAGCGAGGTCGGCCACGTGCTGTGGCTGGGCACGCTGACCATGGTGCGGGTGATCGTGCTGATCTCGCTGGCGGCGGTGATCTGGGTGCCGATCGGCATCCGCATCGGCCTGAACCCGAAAGTGGCGCGCATCGCCCAGCCGGTGGCGCAGTTCCTGGCGGCCTTCCCGGCCAACCTGATGTTCCCGCTGGTGGTGATGCTGATCGTGCGCTTCGGCCTGAACCCGGAAATCTGGCTCAGCCCGCTGATGATCTTCGGCACGCAGTGGTACATCCTGTTCAATGTGATCGCCGGCGCCTCCGGCATCCCCACCGAACTGAAGCTGGCCGCGCGCAACTTCGGCCTGCGCGGCTGGCTGATGTGGAAGCGCTTCCTGGTGCCGGCGGTGTTCCCCAGCCTGCTGACCGGCCTGGTGACCGCGGCCGGTGGCTCGTGGAACGCCAGCATCGTGTCCGAATACGTGACCTGGGGCGACCGCACGCTGGTCGCCACGGGCCTGGGCAGCTATATCGCGGAGATGACCGCCAAGGGCGACTTCCCCCGCATCGCGCTGGGCATCGGCGTGATGGCGGTGTTCGTGGTGGGCTTCAACCGCCTGCTGTGGAACCGCCTCTACCTGCTAGCGCAGGAACGCACCCGTCTCTGATTTTCAGCATCCGTACCGGAATTCCATCATGGCAAGCTCTCCCGCAACCACAGCCGCAACCGTAGCCGAACCCGTGGTCGAACTGCGCGGCGTCTCCAAGATGTTCCGCACCGCGGACCGCACCGACCGCGCCGTGCTTGAAGGCGTGGACCTCACCCTGAAGCGCGGCGAGATCGTCGCCATGCTGGGCAAGTCCGGTTCGGGCAAGTCCACCCTGCTGCGCATCATGGCCGGGCTGGTGCGCGCCGACCACGGCGAGGTGCAGTTCCGCGGCCAGCCGCTGCGCGGCACCGCCGAGGGCATCGCCATGGTGTTCCAGTCGTTCGCGCTGTTCCCGTGGCTGACCGTGCAGCAGAACGTGGAGCTCGGGCTCGAAGCGCAGGGCGTGCAGAAGGAAGCGCGCGCACGGCGCGCCGAGGCGGCGATCGACATGATCGGCCTGTCCGGCTTCAACAGCGCGCTGCCGCGCGAGCTCTCCGGCGGCATGCGCCAGCGCGTGGGCATTGCGCGCGCGCTGGTGACCGAGCCCGACCTGCTGCTGATGGACGAGGCTTTTTCCGCGCTCGACGTGCTCACCGGCGAGACGCTGCGCGACGAAATGCTCGACCTGTGGGAAGACGGCCGCACCAATATCAAGTGCATCCTGATCGTCTCGCACAATATCGAGGAGGCAGTCATGATGGCCGACCGCATCGTGATCCTGTCGAGCGACCCGGGCCGTATCCGCGCCGAGGTGAAAATACCCTTCCCGCGTCCGCGCAACCGCGATTCGGCGCAAGTGCGCGGGCTGATCGACGAGGTCTATACGCTGATGACCTCGCCCGCCGCGCTGGGGCCGCGCGTCACCGCGCTGGCGGCCGCCAGCAATATCGGCTACCGCCTGCCGGACGCCGACATCAGCCAGATGGAAGCCATCCTCGACCTGCTGTGCGAGGCGCCCTTCCACGGCCGCGCCGACCTGCCGCACCTGGCCGAGGAAGCCGGCCTCACCGACGACGACCTGCTGCCCGCCTGCGAGGCGCTGCATCTGCTGCAGCTGGCCACCATCGAGCGCGGCGACATCAGCGCCACCGGCCTGGGCCGCGTCTATTACGAGACCGAGCCGCCCGAGCGCAAGGTGCTGTTCGGCAAGCAGTTGCTGCTGCACGTGGCCCTGGCCGCGCATATCCGCCGCGAGCTCGAGCAATCGGAGGACGGCGAGATCCGCGAGGAACATGTGCTGCGCGAGCTCGAGGACTTCCTCAAGCCGGAAGAAGCCGAGCGCGTGCTGACCGCCGCCATCGAATGGGGCCGCTATGGCGAGGTGTACGAGTACAGCTACAACAGCGGCATGCTGACGCTGCCGCGCGAGGAGCATCCGGCCGGCGGCACAAGTACCCAGCCCTGAGCGGCCGCACGCGACGCTAGCGCTGGCGCATGGCGCGCCCGATGGCGCCGGTGCGCAGCGCGATCTTGGCGGCGTCCTCGCGCAGCGCGCGCAGGCGGCGCTCCAGGATGGCGTTGGCTGCGCGGCCCGTGGAACTGGCCGTGCTGGCGGTGCCGCCCGGCTCGCGGGTGGCGCTGCTGGCGCGGGACAGCTCGCCCGAGGCGGCGGCCTGCGCCAGCACGTCGGCGCGGCGGCGATCGGCGGAATCGGCCAGGCGGGCCCGGCGCTCGCTGGCCTCGTCTGCGGTGGAGGTGGCCTCGAGCGCAGCATTGAGCGCGGCCGCCGCCAGCGGGGCCGCGCGGGCAGGCCCGGCCTCGACACCGGATTGCGGCGCGGCATGCGCCACGGCGGTTGCCGGCTCCCCCGCCGCCCGCACGAACCCCGCCCCCCGGCCGCCCGCGCGGTCATCTTCCACCAGCCGCTCGCTTGCCAGCGCCAGGCTGTTGGTGGCGGCGTCGGTCGCCTGGCGGATGGCGCCTTCGGCGGCCGGCAGGTCAAGCTCGCCGTAGTGCTCCCGCACCTGGATACGCATCGCCGCCACATGCGCGGCCACCAGGTAGTTCTGCACGATAAAGCGGTTCAGGTTGTCCACCGCGCGGTGCCGGCTCTTGGGCTCGTCCAGCATGCGCTGGAACGAGCCGATCAGTGCCGACAGGCTGTCCATGAACTGCTTGCGCTGCACGCGGTAGGCAAAGTCGTCCTTGGCCACGCGCAGCAGCAGGTCGCGCGTGGCGGCGATATAGCGGCGGTTGGACTGCAGCACGTTCTCTACCAGCGCGGGCAGCGCGCGGTACTCCCAGCTCGGCAGCACGAAGCTGAACACCGAGGCGATCACCCCGCCGATCACCGTGTCGATCAGCCGCTCCCCCGCCACCGTGGCGCTGCCCGGCATCAGCAGGTTGATCTGGATGAGCACCTGCACGCAGGCGGCGATGGCCGTGTAGCGGTACTTGATGGTGGAGAACGCCGTGCTCGCCACCAGCGCCAGGAACAGCACGCCCAGCAGCACCAGCGGCTGGTGCACCACCCGCAGCACGGCCACCGAGATCACGCAGCCGATCAGCGTGCCGATCAGGCGGTCGTTGTAGCGTTGCTTGGTCATGCTGAAGTTGGGCTTCAGGATGACGATGATGGTCAGCAGGATCCAGTAGCTGTGCGAGACATAAGGCAGGTGGTCGGCGATCCACAGCCCTGCCCACACCGCCATCGTGATGCGCAGCGCAAAGCGGAAGGCCGGGGACTTCCAGTTGAGGTTGTCGCGCAGCACCTTCAGCTCATAGCGCTGGCGCGTGAGGAACGGCGTCATGTCCGGGCCCGGCAGCACCTTGGAAGGCTCCACCGGCGTGCGTGACGCCTCGTGCAGCTGCCCCACCAGCGCGATGGCGCCCTTGATCATGTCCAGCGTCTCGACCACCGCTGTCATCGCCGCGGGATTGATGTGGTGATGGCGCAGCTGCGCGATCTCGTCCTGGACCGCGCGCAGCTCCTGCCGGTAATCCACCTCGGCATAGGAGTAGCGCCCGCGCGTGATGTCGTAGGCGATCGACTCCACGTCCTCGCACATCAGCTGCACCAGCCGGCGCAGGTGGTCCAGCACCGGCGTGGCGGCAAAGGTCTGGCGCAGCAGCGGGTAGTCGTTGTTGGTGGAGAGGATGTACTCGTAGAGGTCCAGCATGCGCATGTGGACCTGCACCAGCAGCCCGTCATGCGTGGTGCGGTTGCCGCGCAGCACGAGGTCGCGCGCGGCCTGCTGGCGCTCGGCCACCACGATCTGCTGGCGCACCAGCTGGTTGAACTGCGCTTCGTAGTCGTTGCCGGCGTCGTAGAAGCCGGCCTTGATGTCGAGGTAGCCCGCCATCTCGTACAGCGCTTCGGCCAGGATCTGCTGCTTGGTACGCCGCTGCGTGGCCCAGCTCACCACCATGGCGTAGGCCATGTAGGCCACCGCGCCCACGCCGAACAGCAGCGCATGCTCCAGCGCGCGCCGCACCACGAAGTCCTCGTTGATGGTGAGCGTCATGACGAACAAGGCCGAGAACTGCAGCGGCAAGGTCTTGTTGCCGTACACCGTCATCATGCCGGCCATGAACGTCACCAGCACCAGCACCACCGGCATCACGCGCGGGAACGGCGTGGCCATGGCCACCGCCAGCGTGACTGCCGTGCACAGCAGCACGCTGGCCAGCATCTCGTTGAACTTGTGGTTGAACGGGCTGGGCAGGTCCATCAGGCTGGTGCACAGCGCGCCCATCGACACCACCATGGCAGTGGGCAGGTCCGCGAACTGCATGGCGATCAGCGTGGCGCCGATCACCCCCGTGGCCGAGCGCAGGCCACGGTACACATAGTGCGAGTAGATAAAGGTGCGGGCGTCGTGCGCGTATTGCATGTGGCGGCTCGGGGGCTGGGCCTTGTCGGCGGAATGTCTGCCTGCCGGCCTACTGGCCGAGCCAGCGCGCCCGCATGGCCTGGCGGCCACCCTCGGCCGTCACGGTGTACTGCAGCGCCGGCTCGCGCGCGAAGGTCACCGGCAGCACATGCAGCTCGTCGCGGCGGAATACATGACATTCGGCGCTGTCGCCGGCGCGGTAGCGCGCCAGCAACTTGTCCAGCTGCCCGGGCGCCGCGCGCAGGCCGTCCACCGCGGCCAGCAGGTCGCCCGCCGACAGCCCGGCCGCCTGGCCGGCGCCGCCGTCGAGCACCTGCGTGATACGCACCCAGCCGTCCTCGCTCTTGGTCTTGATGCCGAGCGCGGCATTGCGCTCCGGCTTGGTGGGCACCGCCTTGATGCCGAACGGCTTGAACAGCGCCGCCAGCTGCAGCTCGCCCGTGCCTTCGGTCAGCGCGCGCAGCAACGAGCCCAGGCGCAGGCCGCTGACCTCGTCGACCAGGGCATGAACTTCGGCCTCGGTCACGCCGCGCTGCTGCGCGCCCGGCGCATAGAAGCCGCTGCCGTAGCGCTGCCACAGCGCACGCATGATGTCGTCGAGCGAGCGGCGGTTGCGGGTCTTGGCGCGGATGGTGAGATCGAGGGCCAGCGCCACCAGGGAACCCTTGGTGTAGTAACTGACGATGGCGTTTGGCGCGTTCTCGTCCTGGCGGTAGTACTTGGTCCAGGCGTCGAAGGAGCTGTCGGCCACGCTCTGCTTGGTGCGGCCGTTGCCGCGCAACACGCCGTTCCAGGTCTTGGCCAGCAGCTCGACGTACTGCGCCTCGGTGATGGCGCCGCTGCGCACCAGCATCAGGTCGTCGTAGTAGCTGGTGAAGCCCTCGAACAGCCACAGCAGCGGCGTGTGCGTTTCCTCGCGCAGCCGGTACGGCACGAAGGCCGCCGGCTTGATGCGCTTGACGTTCCAGGTATGGAAATACTCGTGGCTGCACAGGCCGAGGAAGGTGCGATAGCCCTCGGTGGCCTCTGCCTTGCCGATTGCCGGCAGGTCGGCGCGCGCGCACATCAGTGCGGTGCTGGCGCGGTGCTCCAGGCCACCGTAGCCATCCGTGGTGACCATCGTCATGAAGACGTAGCGGCGGTTGCTGTCGAGGAACGGCGCGCGCTCGGTCTTGGGCTCGAACAGGCGGATCTGCGCTTCGCAGATCCGCTTGAGGTCGCGGCACACGCGCTCCAGGTCCAGCTGCGGCACGCGGCCGGTGAAGACCACGTCGTGCTGGGCGCCACAGGCGCGGAAGCTGCCCAGCGTGAAGGTGCCCATCTCGACCGGGTGGTCGACCAGCTCGTCGTAGTCGGCCACCTGGTAGCGGCCGAAGCCGTAGCGCCTGGCGCCGCCGCGGCCCGGGGCCTCGCGCATGGCGGTGGCAACGCGCCAGCCGGCATACGCCTCGCCCGCGGGCGGCAGGATGTCCACCGTGCAGGGCTGATGTTCCTGCCCTTCGGCGCAGAGGAAGACCGAGCTGCCGTTGAAGAAGCCGTGCGTGGCGTCCAGGTGCGCGGCGCGCACCGACAAGTCCCAGGCATAGACCTCGTAGCTCAGCGTCAGCGGCCCGCTTGCGGGCGCCGCCTGCCAGCTCTGCTTGTCCAGCTTGGTCAGCGCGACCTGCTTGCCGGCGGCATCGGCGCGGATGCGCACGATATTGCGGGCGAAGTCGCGGATCATGTAGCTGCCGGGAATCCACGCAGGCAGGTAGAACTGCTGGCCGGCGGGATCGGGGGCGTCCACCGTGACGGTGACGGCGAACAGGTGCGCTTCGGGTTGAAGCGGGGCGATGGCGTAGTGGATCGGCTTCATGAGCGTGATTGTAGCGCCATGCCCGCGCGATCCTCCGGAGCCGCCCGTGCCCGGCGCGGCTCCGGACGCTGATGTTCAGGCGTTCACGTTGACCACCACGCGCCCGCGCATGCCGCCCTCGACGATCTTGCGCCCGGCTTCGATGGCCCCGGACAAGCCGATCTCGGTCGTGATGGCGCGCAGGCGGTCCGGCGCCAGGTCGGTCGCCAGCCGTTGCCAGGCCTCCTCGCGCCGGGCCATCGGCGCCATCACGCTGTCGATCCCGTACAGCGTGATGCCGCGCAGGATGAAGGGTGCCACCGAGGCCGGGAAATCCAGCCCCTGTGCCAGCCCGCAGCATGTCACCGCGCCGCCGTAGCGCACCTGCGCGCAGGCATTGACCAGCGTGTGCGAACCTACCGAGTCCACCACCGCGGCCCAGCGTTCCTTCTGCATCGGCTTGTTCGGCTTGCCCAGTTCGGTCCGGTCGATCACCTCCGACGCACCCAGCGCCTTGAGGAAATCGGCCTCGGCGGTCTTGCCGGTGGACGCCGCCACGCGGTAGCCCAGCCTGGACAGCAGCGCGATCGCCACCGTGCCCACGCCGCCCGAGGCGCCGGTCACCAGCACCTCGCCGTCGCCCGGCTTCACGCCGGCGCGCTCCAGCGCCAGCACCGACAGCATGGCGGTGTAGCCGGCCGTGCCGATCGCCATGGCCTGCTGCGCGTTGAACGCGTCGGGCAGCCTGACCAGCCAGTCGCCCTTGAGCCGTGCGCGCTGCGCCAGGCAACCCCAGTGCGTCTCGCCCACGCCAAAGCCGTTGAGCACCACGCGGTCGCCGGCCTTCCAGCGCGGATGCGCGGACTCCAGCACCGTGCCGGCCCCGTCGATGCCCGCCACCATCGGCCATTTGCGCACCACCGGCGCGCGGCCCGTGATGGCCAGGCCATCCTTGTAGTTGATGGTGGAATAGTCGACCGCGACCAGCACGTCGCCGTCGGCCGGCAGTGCGGATTCTTCGAGCGCGGTAACGGCGGCCTGGGTGGCGCCGTCGGCCTGGGTCAGCAGCAATGCCTGGAACGTCATGATGTCTCCCTCCGGATATGCGGATGTCGAAAGTCTGATGAACGAGGCGCCGGCCGGTCCGGCACGCACGGCGCCGGAAAGGCCGCCGGCGCGGAGCTTACTTCTTGAGGCTGGCGAGCTTGCGCTCGAGCGTGGCGGCGTCGGCGGCGCCGGGGATGCGGGTGCCGTCCATGAAGAACACGGCCGGGGTGCCAGTGATATTGAGGCTCTGGCCCAGGCTCAGGTTCTCGTCCACGGGGGTCTTGCAGCTGCCGTTGCCGGTCAGCGCGACGCGGTTGAGCATCCAGTCGCGCCAGGCCTTGGTGCGGTCGGTGGCGCACCAGACCTGCTTGGCCTTCACCTCCGAATCCGGCGACAGCACCGGGTAGAGGAAGGTGTAGACCGTGATGTTGTCCATCTGCTGGAAGGTCTGCTCGATGCGCTTGCAATAGCCGCAGTTCGGGTCCGAGAACACCGCCACCTGGCGGCTGCCGTCGCCCTTGCTCCACTTGATGGCGCGCGCCAGCGGCAGGTCCGACCACTTGATGCGGTTCAGGTCGGCCACGCGCTCTTCGGTCAGGTTGGTGCCGGTCTTGGTGTCGACCATCTCGCCGTTGATGACATAGCGCCCGGTGGCGTCCGTATAGACCACCTGCCCGCCGATATTGACCTCGAACAGGCCCGGCACCGGCGTCTTGGACACGCTCTTGACCTCGGCGCGCCCGCCCAGCATCTTCTGGATCGACTCCTTGATGCGATCGGTGCCGGGCTCGCCCGCCGCCATGGCGTGCAGCGCGAAGCCGGCCGCAGCCAGGCCGCCAGCGATGGTGGCGACGGTGGCCGACAGTGCGGGGCGGCGGCGCAGGAATTGCAACATGATGACTCCAGAAATTCGGTGATTCGGCGCGCAGTGTTCAGGGCTCAGCCCAGCGCACGGCCGATAAGAAAGCGTTTGAGCAGCGGTTGCCCGCCCACCGCCCGCATGCCGGCATTGCGTACCGTGTGCGCAATGCCGCCGGGCAGCGAAAACAGCCGGTGCAGGCCATCGGTGGCAGCCGTCAGCGACAACAGGTCCGTGGCGCGCGCGCGCTCGTAGCGGCGCAGCAGGCGCAGGTCGCCCTCGCCGCGGAACGATTCCCTGGCAGCCATCACGCGGCCAAGTTCCGCCACGTCGCGCAAGCCCAGGTTCATGCCCTGGCCGGCCAGCGGATGCACCACGTGGGCGGCGTCGCCCACCAGCGCCACGTGCGGCTGCACGAACTGCTCGGCCCGCTGCAGCACCAGCGGGAAACCCTGCGCCGGCGTCACGCAGCGCAGCGTGCCGAACTGGCGGCCCACGGCGCCGCTGGCTGCCTGCATTACGGTGTCGGCCAGCGCCTCAGGCGACAGGGCCAGCAACTCGGCGGCATGGCCCTCGTCGGCAGACCACACCATCGACACGCGCCGCCCCGGCAAGGGCAGCAGCGCCAGGATCTCGCCGTTGGCCGGCTCCTCGTCGGCCATCAGCTTGGGCGGCACGCCCAGGAACCACTGCCAGGCCGTGTCCTGGTGCGGATGCTCGCATTCGAAATTGGCCACCACGCCAAGCTGGCGGTAGCGACGCTTGGAAACCGGGATATGGCACTGGTCGCGCAACCACGAGCGCGCGCCGTCCGCGCCCACCACCAGCGCCGCGCGCACCTTGTCGCCACCGCCCAGCGTCAGCGTGGCGCCATCGTGATCGCGCAGGAAGGCCGCGGCGGTATCGTCGAACCAGTGCACCTGGTGCTGGAAGCGCAAGGCAGTATCGAGCACCCGCTCCACATGGCCCGACTCGATGATCCAGGCCAGCTGCGGCACCGTGGCCGCGTAGGCCGAGAAATGCAGGTCTCCGGCAGCGGCAGCATCCTCGCGCGCCGCGCTGGCATCGCCGAACACCCGCATGTCGCAGACCGGCTGCACGCGCGCCGGGTTCAGCGCCTCCCAGACGCGCAACTGCGCCAGCAAGGCCTGCGAGCTCGAAGAGAATGCGTAGATGCGGCTGTCCCACTGGTCCGCCTCCGGCGCGGGGGCCTGCGGACGCGGCGCGATCAGCGCCACCTGCATGCCCTGCTGGGCCAGCAACAACGCACAAGCCTTGCCGACGATGCCGCCGCCGACCACGGCAACCTGGAAACGGGAGGGGGATGGACGAGTCATGGGGAGATTATAGCCACCCCGGCACTTTGGCTCTGAGCGCCACGTGCGGCGGCCAACGCCGCGGGGCAAGCGGCGTAGCACCCCGGTTGACGGCGCCTCAGGCACGGCCCGGCGACGCCCATCCGCTAGAATAGGGGTTTTGCTATTTCAAGCCTTCTACCATGAGCCTCAAATGCGGCATCGTCGGCCTGCCCAACGTCGGCAAGTCCACGCTGTTCAATGCCCTGACCAAGGCCGGCATCGCCGCCGAAAACTATCCGTTCTGCACCATCGAGCCCAATGTGGGCGTGGTGGAAGTGCCGGATTCGAGGCTTGCCAAGCTGGCTGAGATCGTCAAGCCCGAGCGCATCCTGCCGGCCGTGGTCGAATTCGTCGACATCGCCGGCCTGGTGGCGGGCGCCTCCAAGGGCGAAGGCCTGGGCAACCAGTTCCTGGCCAATATCCGCGAAACCGACGCCATCACCCACGTGGTGCGCTGCTTCGAAGACGAGAACGTGATCCATGTGGCCGGCAAGGTCGATCCGCTGTCGGACATCGAAGTGATCAATACCGAGCTTGCGCTGGCCGACCTCTCCACCGTCGAAAAGGCCCACGCCCGCTACATCAAGCCCGCGCGCGCCGGCGACAAGGAAGCGCTGCGCCTGGTGGCCGTGCTGGAGAAGGCCCAGGCCGTGCTCAACGAAGCCAAGGCCGTGCGCACGCTCGACCTCTCCGACGAGGAATGGGCCGCCATCAAGCCGCTCTGCCTGATCACCGCCAAGCCGACCATGTACGTGGCCAACGTGCGCGAAGACGGCTTCGAGAACAACCCGCACCTGGACGCCGTGCGCGCCCACGCCGCCAAGACCAAGTCGCCGGTGGTCGCCGTGTGCGCCGCCATCGAAGCCGAGATCGCCGACCTGGAAGACGAGGACAAGGCCGTGTTCCTGGCCGACCTCGGCATGGAAGAACCGGGCCTGGACCGCGTGATCCGCGCCGGCTTCACCCTGCTCGGCCTGCAGACCTACTTCACCGCCGGCGTGAAGGAAGTGCGCGCCTGGACCATCCACGTGGGCGACACCGCCCCGCAGGCCGCCGGCGTGATCCACACCGACTTCGAACGCGGCTTCATCCGCGCGCAGACCATCGCCTATGAGGACTTCATTGCCTTCAAGGGTGAGCAAGGCGCCAAGGAAGCCGGGAAGATGCGGGCGGAAGGGAAGGAGTATGTGGTGAAGGATGGGGATGTGATGAATTTCTTGTTTAACGTCTGATCAACGTTTGAGCTGAATCGACCCGCTCCCGTCGTTCCAGACCACCTGAAAACCCCCGTCGGCCGTTGAGGCGACGGGGGTTTTTGCCATGTGACGACCCTATTCAACAGCGGTCGACGCCGATACATGGGCCAAGGGGTAAAACCATACGCCTGCGACCACGCGCAATCGGTGTAAATGACATCGGCTCATCTGCCGAGCAGCGCGCTCCTGACTGCGTTTGGCGCGTGCTGCCATGGCAGAAGTATTCGGTCGCATGGCAGACGTTTCACCGTAAAAACCAGCCTTTTCCTACATCCAGGCTGAGTTGGCTGGACCAACATTCCAAATAAGCTTTGTTCAAAGGAAGTCCGGCTCTTTGTGTCGGCATGCCTGAGCGTTCGCGTGCGGGCGCTCCGATCCCATGGGGCAGGCTGCTTGGCTTCGACCCGTCGAACGCGGCGTGATGCAGCGGCATTGCCCGGCGTCCCCAAAAAAGGGGGTCAACGATGCCAGGTCAGTCCGACCTGAGATTCTCCTTGCAGCACACGGCCGGCGACTTCTTCTTCCCGTCTCGGGCGATTCGCAAGCGCACGGAGTGACCATGCCCTCGTTCAAATTCCCCTTCAAAGACAAGGCCGGCAAGGAGGTGCGCGACGCCGCGCTCTACTACACGGCGCTCAGCCTGGCCGACAACGGCTTCTATCCGCTGGGCCCCTCCGGCGTGCATTGCGGCATTCACTACGTCCAGGCGATGGCCAACACGCT
>NZ_JBFRFX010000050.1:0-43414 GCF_052115045.1 Cupriavidus sp. 2TAF22 | reverse complement strand
CTCATCGGCCTTGAAGCGATGGAGCGCGAGGCGGTCTTCCTTCGAATAGATCGCCACGGTCCGGATATTCATCTCGGCAGCCGCGCGCATCACGCGGATGGAGATCTCGGAACGGTTGGCAATCAGCAGGGATTTGATCGGGGTGTAGTCCATGGGGCATCAGGAAACTATGTTGCCGTGCACTACGCATGACAACGAAATGTCAGAGAGAAGCGCTTCATGTCAAGTCATCCACACGACTGGAGTCAACACTATGCAATAAATACGGCACCAGAAATAGGAGCACAGCCTGAGAACAAGCCCTTCCATCCACAGGAACTGGCCAACACGCATAAAACTGCATCCTATTGCTTTTTTCTTAACACAAGAATGCATATCTGCCGCGTGCATTTATTTTTTAAATACTGAATCCAGTTTTTAAATTGTGGCGACGGTTTTACTTCTTGCGCGCAGCGCAGGCCGGTCCAAGTCATTCACCGAAGTAACGATGCTGCGACTAATTACGTCACGCCGGATGCGGGATAGCCAATTCTCCACCTTGCTCAGCCAGGACGAATAGGTGGGCGTGAAGTGCATGTGTACGCATCGATGAGCCCGCAGGAGTCCTGGACGTGCGACGTCTTGTGGCTGCTCACGTTGTCACAGATCACGTGGATTTCCTGACCACCGTGCTGAGGGCCACAATATAGGTCAGAAACGCCACGAACTGCTCGCAGATGTGACGCGCCGCGGTCTTGCGCAGCACGTCTCCGGTGGCCGTATTCAACGCGGCAAAGTGGCTCAATGTGCCATTGCGCTTGTACTCTCCATGCCAATCGGCTGTCATTCGCGATTAGTTCGAGCAATATTGTCAATTAACCGGCCAGACTTCTATATAAAAGGCGGGATCCAACCGGATTCCGGAGTGACGAAATTACTTCGCTCTACGACCGCCTCAGTAATGTGGCAATGTCGATGCGCTCCGTCTGGGTGGCCCCCCGCAGGCGGACTACCCAGATGGGCATGCGGGCGCTTGCCCATGATCATGGTTATGCGAGGGCATTGCGGCGAGCGCCGTCCACTTTTTCGATCCCCGATTTCGTGATTCTCGGTGCCGTAATGGGATCGAAGCTGAAGGCGCCAAGATGTGCCCAGGCGGAATTGTATTGGACGGGCATGCGAGCTTCCTCGGTGCGGTCCAGTTGCAGTGCGGCGCGAAGTGGCCAATAGGGGTCCCGCAGCATTTCGCGCGCCATCATAACGATGTCCGCCTTTTTCTCCCGCAGGATCGCCTCGGCCTGCTCGGCCTTGTCGATCCAGCCGACTGCGGCGACCGGCATCGTTGCTCCTTCGCGAATCGCCGCAGCGCCGGGTACTTGGTAGCCCGGTCCGACCGGAATCGTCGGATGGGGCACGGCTCCGCCCGAGCTAACGTCAACCAGGTCCACACCCTCATCCTTGAGCCAGCGAGCAAGCTCAATCGTCTCTTCGACACTCCACCCGCCTTCTACCCAGTCGGTGTATGACAGCCGGAAGGCTAGCACCCGGTCGGCCGGCCAGACCCGGCGTATCGCGCGAGCCACCTCGAGAGTGATTCGACAGCGATTTTCGAGCGAACCGCCGTAGGCATCCGTCCGATGGTTCGATAGCACTGAATTGAAGGAATGCAGGAGGTAACCATGCGCGGCATGCACTTCGATCCACCGGTATCCCGCTTCCCCGGCGCGTTGCGCCGAAAGGGCAAACTCATCGACCACATGCTCAATCTCCTGGATCGTCAGTTCATGCGGTACGGTGTATCCGTGATCAAAGGCGAGCGGGCTGGCGCCGTCCGGCTCCCATCCACCTTCTTCGATCGTCAACGGCCTACCTTGCGTCTGTCCCGGGTCGGATTCCCAAGGCGGCACGCGCGACGCCTTCCGCCCGGCGTGCGCGAGTTGCACGCCGGCCACGGCTCCCTGGGCTTCGATGAATCGGACGAGATCTCGATGGCCAGCAATGTGATCGTCCTTCCAGAGGCCGAGATCGGATGGCGTGATACGCCCCTCGGGCACGATCGCGGTACCTTCGGTCATCACGAGCCCGGCGCCACCCACGGCGCGGGAGCCCAGGTGAACCAGGTGCCAGGCGTTGACATACCCGTCCACTGCACTGTATTGGCACATCGGGGACACCCCGATCCGGTTGCGCAGCGTCACGCCGCGCAGCGTCAATGAGTCGAATAGTCCGGACATTTCAAGGTTCCTTGTTGAGGATCTAGTTAGAAAGAATGGGATGGGAACATCAGCGCGGCAGGAAATACTGCACTTCGAACAGGATGCAGCCGCGCCGCGAAACGAAAGGGCCGTGCGGGGTACCGGGAGGCCGGCACGAGTATGTATGTAACGGCGGGACCGCGTTCGATGAGAGCCGCGGGGACTCGTCGAGCGCTTGGAGGTCTCCCGATATCAAGAACACCTCTTCCCAATACCCGTGCACCAGCGTGCCCTGCGTGACGGCACCAGGAGCGAACCGGACAAGCCGTGTCCGGGCGCCGCATTGGGCGGCCTCGTCCAGGTCGTCGGCCAGCACTCTCACCTCGAGCCCAGCCGGAAATCCATCCAACACACACCAGCCTTCATCTTGCGAAAGCGCCATCATCTCGATATGCGCACGCGGCATCTTCATGGGTGTAACTCCTCATCGTCCCGAGTGATATGGATTGGAATCCGGCGCGTGCAACGGAACCGTTACTGGCGATACCGCCGGCGAGGGGGGGTGTAGTCGCATCCGTAACGGCGAACGCTTCCGCAGCTACGCACTTCTGCATTCCATCCTGATACGCGGGCACGGACAAGTCAACGCACCACCACAGCACGTTCCGTACCTCGAAATCAATGGTGGTAACTATTTGAAATGCGGCGCACAGAGGCTCTATCGCTTAGTCAGATGGTGTTGACGACGTGCGCGTAATTGGCCAGACGCATCCAGTATCGCCAAGGTGTCCACCAGCAACGGGTTGGGCCACACCGCACGTGGGAGGCGGCCCCTTTTTGCGCGGGGAAAGCGTCGGCCCTCATGTGCCAGTGCACCATCGAGCGCCGGGATACGCGTCTGTCGAAGTACGGAACAAAGCGCGCCGACTTGTTGACGCTTGGAAATCCACAACGCAGCATGATTACTTGATTTACTGAGTTGACGACTATGATCCGTGATATCGAAACGATGAACGTCCTGCGCGACAACATCGCGCGCTTTGTCCGCGAGCGCCTCATCCCGAATGAGGAACGTGTCGCGGAAGCTGACGAAATTCCCGACGACATTGTYGCGGATCTGAAGGCAATGGGGCTGTTCGGGCTAACCATCCCGGAAGCCTATGGCGGCCTCGAGTTGACGATGGAAGAAGAAGTGCTGTCAATGTTCGAGTTGGGCTATGCCTCGCCGGCCTTTCGATCACTGCTCGGCACCACGGTCGGCATCGGCTCCCAAGGTATCCTGTTTGATGGCACCGACGAACAGAAGGCGCGCTACCTGCCTCGGCTGGCTACGGGCGAGATCATCGCATCGTTTGCCCTGACTGAACCCGAATCCGGCTCCGACGCGGCATCGCTGCGCACGATGGCGCGCAGGGAAGGCGACATGTACGTGGTAAATGGGACGAAGCGCTTCATTACCAATGCGCCGCATGCCGGTATCTTTACGCTGATGGCGCGCACCAATCCGGAAGAACGGGGTGCGGCCGGCATCTCGGCGTTCATCGTGGACGCGGGCACACCCGGCATCAGTTTCGGCAAGCGCGACAAAAAGATGGGGCAGAAGGGCGCGCATACGTGCGACGTCATCTTCGAGAACTGCCGCGTGCCGGCTGCCAACCTCATCGGTGGCATCGAGGGCAAGGGCTTCAAGACGGCCATGAAGGTTCTCGACAAGGGCCGCATTCATATCGCCGCGATCTGCGTGGCAGTCGCACAGCGCATGCTCGACGACACCTTGCGATACGCCATGGAGCGCAAGCAGTTCGGCCGAGCGATCTCCGATTTCCAGTTGATTCAGGCCATGCTTGCCGACAGCCGCGCCGAACTCTACGCCGCCCGCTGCATGGTGATCGATGCCGCCCGCCGCCGGGACAGCGGTGAGAACGTGAGCACCGAGGCGTCATGCGCCAAGCTGTTCGCCTCCGAAATGTGTGGACGCGTGGCCGACCGATGCGTGCAAATCCACGGCGGCGCCGGCTATGTCAGCGACTACGGCATCGAGCGCTTCTATCGCGACGTCCGGCTCTTCCGCATCTATGAGGGAACGACACAGATCCAGCAACTCGTGATCGCCCGCAACATGATTCGCGACGCCGCACATTGATTCCTCGACTCGCCCAACCTCTCCACCATGCATTGACGACGATGAAATTCCCTACCGAAGACAAGTACCAGGAAATCCGTGACGCCCTTCGAAGCCTGTGCGCCGACTATCCCGACGAGTATTGGCGCAAAATCGACGAGCAGCGCGGCTATCCGGAGACGTTCGTCGAGGCGCTGACCAAGGCCGGTTGGCTGTCCGCACTGATTCCCCAGGAGTATGGTGGCTCCGGTCTCGGCCTGACCGAAGCATCCGTGATTATGGAAGAGATCAATAGCAATGGCGGCAATTCCGGGTCCTGCCATGGTCAGATGTACAACATGAACACTCTCCTGCGCCATGGGTCCGAAGCGCAGAAGCGGAAGTACTTGCCACGTATTGCGTCGGGCGAACTGCGGCTGCAATCAATGGGCGTGACCGAGCCGACGACAGGCACCGACACCACGAAGATCAAGACCGTTGCCATCAAGAAGGGCGATCGCTACGTGATCAACGGACAGAAGGTCTGGATCTCGCGCGTGCAGCACTCCGAACTCATGATCCTACTCGCCCGCACGACGCCGGCGGATCAGGTCAAGCGTAAATCCGAAGGCCTCTCGATCTTCCTGGTGGACTTGCGCGACGCGATCGGCAGCGGACTGACCGTACGTCCGATTACCAACATGGTTAACCACGAAACAAACGAGCTGTTCTTCGACAACCTGGAAATTCCGGCGGAGAACCTGATCGGCGAGGAAGGTAAGGGATTTCGCTACATTCTCGACGGCCTCAACGCCGAACGCACGCTGATCGCGGCCGAGTGCATTGGCGACGGTTGGTGGTTCCTGAATCGCGCAGCGAAGTACGCCGGAGAGCGCATCGTCTTCGACCGGCCAATCGGACAGAATCAGGGTGTGCAATTCCCGATCGCCGAGAACTACATCGAAGTCAGCGCCGCTAACTTGATGCGCTTTCGCGCCTGTGAATTGTTCGATGCACACTCCGCTTGCGGAGCGGAGGCGAACATGGCCAAGTACCTGGCCGCGAAAGCCTCTTGGGAGGCGGCCAACGTTTGCCTGCAGACGTTCGGCGGCTTCGGTTTCGCCTGTGAATACGACGTCGAGCGCAAGTTCCGCGAGACGCGCCTGTACCAGGTCGCACCGATCTCGACCAATCTGATCCTTTCCTACGTTGCGGAGCATATACTCGGCCTGCCACGCTCCTTCTGATGGCAACACAAGCAGAGACAGCAGGCGCGGCTCGCGAGACGATGGAATATGATGTCGTCGTGGTCGGCGGCGGTCCGGCGGGCCTGTCAGCCGCTATAAGGCTCAAACAGCGCGCCCGGGAAGCAGGTACCGACATCGCCGTGTGCGTACTGGAGAAAGGCTCGGAGATCGGCGCCCATATCATCTCCGGAGCGGTCATGGACCCGCGTGCGCTGAACGAACTGCTGCCTGAGTGGAAGTCGATGGGTGCACCGCTCAACGTGCCAGTCAGCGAAGATCGGTTCCTGTTCCTCACTAAAAGGACGTCGGTGAGCGTGCCAGACTGGCTGCTGCCCCGCATATTGCGCAACGAGGGCAACTATGTCGTCAGCCTCGGCAACGTTGTTCGCTGGCTGGGAAAACAGGCCGAGGCGCTCGGTGTCGAGATCTTCGCTGGGTTTCCGGCGGCCGAGATCCTTTATCACGATGATGGCTCGGTCAAGGGCGTTGCCACCCGAGACCTGGGAGTCGGCCGTGATGGCAAGGCCCGCGAAAATTTCCAGCGCGGCGTGACGATTCATGCGAGATATACGCTGTTCTGCGAAGGCGCGCGCGGCCACTTGGGCCTCGAACTGACTTCTAAGTTCGGGCTTCGGGACAACGCCAGCCCACAGGTTCATGGGATCGGCATCAAGGAACTCTGGAACATCGATCCAGCGAAGCACCGGCCAGGACTCGTCATGCACACGGCCGGATGGCCGCTCGAGCGGGACACCTATGGCGGATCGTTCCTCTACCATGCAGAGGGCAACCAGGTTGCGGTCGGATTCATTGTGGGGCTGGGGTATGCAAATCCGTGGCTTTCGCCTTTCGAGGAGTTCCAGCGATACAAAACACATTCCGCTATCCGAACGTTGTTCGAAGGCGGGACGCGTGTGGCTTACGGAGCGCGTGCGATCGCCGCAGGTGGCCTGACCGCATTGCCGACGCTCGTATTTCCCGGCGGCGCCTTGGCTGGCGACGACGCCGGATTTCTCAACCCCGCACTCGTCAAGGGCAGCCATGCCGCGATCAAGACAGGAATGCTGGCGGCAGACGCAGCATTCGACGCCGTTTCGGCCGGTTATTCCTCCGATACGCTCAGCGCCTATCCCGCAGCATTCCGCGCGTCGTGGTTCTATGAAGAGTTGCATCGCGCCCGCAACTTCAGACAATGGATGAGCAAGGGGCTCTACCTAGGAGCACTGATGACGGGCATTGAGCAGAAACTCATGGGCGGTCGAGTACCTTGGACGCTTAGGCACCGACATGCCGATCACGAGACGCTCGACCTGGCCAAGCATCATCGGCCGATTGTCTATCCCCGGCCGGATGGCAAACTGACGTTCGATCGGTTTTCGTCCGTCCTCCTCTCAAACACCAATCATGCTGAGGATCAGCCGGAACATCTGGTGTTGCAGAGTAGCATGACGCCGGTCGCGTTGAATCTTCGCCATTACGCAGGTCCGGAATCACGCTATTGCCCGGCTGCGGTTTACGAATTCGCGCAATCGGGCGGAACAGGTTCGGTGGGCGCGACGCACAGACTGGTCGTCAGCGCGCAGAACTGCTTGCATTGCAAGAGCTGCGACATCAAGGATCCATCGCAAAACATTGTTTGGAGAACGCCTGAGGGTGGCGGCGGACCGAACTATTCAAACATGTGATGGTCCGGCTAGGCCCACCGCAAGGCTGTCGTTTTTTCGTAGTCCGGCATGCCTCGTAGCAGGCGAGCGCCTGGCACGTTCCAGCCCGCAAAGTACTCCTCGCGAGGATCGCAAACCGTCATATCGAATCCCAAGCTGACTGCACCCTGACAGAGGTATCGCGAAAGCTGGGCTGCCCCGATCACGATCAAGCGGCAGGCAGGGCCAAGCACGGTGGTCAGGGCCTCCGTCACATTCGATCCCCTCTTGAGGCGCACCGTCGAAGTACGTGGCACGACCCGTGGTCAGCTCTACTGTGCGCCGCGTTGTAATCCTCTGACCCAGGCGCTCGACGATCTGGTCAAGCGGGTCGGGATCCAGCATCAGTTAGTGTCTCTACGCCGAAATGGTGCACTTGGTCGATCAGGTCGTCCTCAATGCATCCTCCGGATACGGAGCCTGCGACCATGCCGTCTTCCCGGATTGCCATTGCTCCCGGTGGCTGGGGCGATGAGCCCCAGGTACAGACAACTGTGACCAGCACCAGCTTCTGTCGTTCGCGCAGCCGCCGCCGGCAGGCACGCAGGATGTCGAGATCAACGGGTTCCGTGACTTGACACCTTCAGAGAGCGCGCGCCATCCGGCGTTGCGTCTACCGCTCGCTCGTGAGCTATCGCGCGAGCACCCATTTCGCCAACTCGGCAGCTTGTTCGCCACTGACGCCTGGATTGGCGGGCATCGGCATGCCGCCCCAGGTTCCTTTACTGCCCTGGCGATTGCTTGTCGCAACGGCGGCCAGGCCATCCGGCTTGTCCTTATAGCGCGCGGCAATTTCCGCGAAGGACGGGCCAACAAGTCTCTTGTCTGCTGCGTGGCACGCCATGCAGTTACTTTTCTGCGCCAACGCCGCGGAGTCCTGCGATTGCGCGCTAGGAAGCGCGACAAGTAACGTGATCGCGGTGACCAACTTGGGTATCGTGCTCATGATGCCTCCTGAATGATCTAGGGAATGGTTGCTCAAGTGTGTCGCAGGAGGGGAAGCACACGGTGCGCTTTGCGGCTTAACGCGAACAGTGCGTTAGCGACAGCGGGACCGGCACCGGGCACGCCTGGTTCTCCTGCGCCAGTCGGCGGGGCATCGGACTTGACGATGTGCACCTCGATACAAGGCATCTCGTGCAGGCGCAGAACATCGTAATCACCATAGTTGCCCTGCACTACGGTGCCTTTGTCAAGGGTGATCTCCGACTTGAGCGCCGCACCGAGGCCAAAACCGATACCGCCCTCCATCTGCGCTCGGACCTGGTCCGGGCTTACAACAATGCCGCAGTCAATTGCGCAAACGATACGATGGACCTTGAGGTTGCCGTTGTCGTTCGAGACCTCAGCGACCTGCGCGACGACGGTGCCGAATGTTTCGGTGATCGACAGCCCAAGCGCGCGCCCAGCGGGCAAGGTCTTGCCCCAATCTGCCTTTTCGGCAGCCAGCTTGAGCACCGCGGCTTGGCGTGGATGCTCGCCGAGCAGGTCGAGCCGATACTGCAGCGGGTCCTTGCCGGCGGCTGCGGCCACCTCGTCGAAGAAGCATTCCACAGCGTAGCCAGCATGATTCATACCGACGGAGCGCCAAAAGGTCACCGGCACGCCCAACTGCGGAGCGCTTACGTCGACGCGGCGATTCGGCACCGCGTACGGCATCGTCGCCGAACCCTCGACGGTTGTGGGATCGACGCCGTTTTTGATCCATACATCGAACGGAGTGCCCACGCATAGCGATTGCCCGATAATCGTGTCCCGCCAAGCAATCAGCTTGCCTTGCGCGTCAATGCCGGCCTTGAACTTGTGCAGGTAAATCGGCCGGTACTGGCCCGCGCGCATGTCGTTCTCGCGTGTCCACTGCACCTTGACTGGCGCCTTGAAGCCCATCGCCTTTGCCACGCTCACCGCCTCGAAGATCACGTCGGCATTGAATACAGCGCGGCGGCCGAAACTGCCTCCCGTTCGCATAACGTGCAGGATCACCTTCTCCGGCGGGACGCCAGCGAGTTCAGCAACCAGCGCCTGATAGGTATCCTGATACTGGTGCCCGCCCCAGACCTCGAGCGTGCCGTCTGCATTCATGCGAACAGCGGCATTCAATGGTTCGAGCGGAGCGTGCGCCAGGAAAGGAAATTCATAGGTCCCCTCGATGACCTTCGCCGCCTCACGGAATGCTAGATTCACGTCGCCCTTTTCTATCGCAACGGCATCTCCCCCCCGGGCGGCCAGCAGGCGGTACTGGGCAATGATCTCCTCGGAGCCGCGTTTCTCCGCTTTGCTATCGTCCCATTCTGCCTTGACCAAGTCGCGCGCCTTGAGTGCCGTCCACATATGATCGGCCACTACGGCGACGCCTCGCGGTGTCTCGATGGCGTCGACGAAGCCCTCCAATCGGCGTGCCGCGCTCGCATCGACACCGATAAGGCGCGCGCCAAACAGCGGCGGATGGATCATCACCGCGGTCAACATACCTGTAGCCTTCACGTCGATGACGAACTTCAGCTTGCCGTTGACCTTGGGCGGCGTGTCGAAGCGTGGTAGGGTCTCGTTCCCTATATAGACCCAATCTTTTCGTGCCTTCAGCGCAACCGTCGCCGGCGGTGGCAGCTTCGCCGCGGCAGCGGCCAGGCTGCCGTAGGTTGCGTGCTTCCCCGAGGTATGCGTCAGCACGCCCTTAGCTGCGCGGATCTCGGCGGCCGGCACGTGCCACGCTTGCGCTGCCGCAGCGACGAGCATCGCCCTGGCGGCGGCGCCAGCCTGGCGGTAGCGATCGAACGAAATGGATGTGCCGGTCGACCCGCCTGTGGCTTGCATGCCGAGCACTTTGTTGCTGTACAGCGCCGGGTTGCCGAAGCCACCGACAACGTCGATATCGGCCCAGTCGGCATCGAGCTCTTCCTGCACCAATGTGGCGATTCCGTGCCAAATTCCCTGACCGCTTTCGAACTGCGATGCGATCACGGTCACCTTGTTGTCGGCGTCGATCTTCACGTAACCCGCGAACGGGTTGCTCATCGCTTCTCCGGCCACCTTGGCCGCATCGGATCCCGATGAGCCAATCGCGGGCACGTTATGAAAGCCGACGACCAGCCCGCCCCCGACCGCCACGGCGCCGATAAGGAAGCGGCGGCGCGATGCGTTCTGCGGCTTGTGTTCGGAAAAGATCTTAGGAATATGCATACTAGGCCTCCAGTGCCTTCGCGGCCTCGTGCACCGCCGCGCGGATACGTTGGTATGTGGCGCAACGGCACAGGTTGCCGCTCAGCGCCGCGTCGATGTCGTCGTCCGTCGGGCGCTTGTTCACCGTCAGCAGCGCCGTTGCGGCCAGCACCTGGCCGGACTGGCAGTAGCCGCACTGCGGCACGTCCAAGCGGATCCACGTCTGCTGAACAGCCACGGCGACCTTGCCACTTGCTCCCTCGATCGTAGTGACGGCGCGGCCGGCAATATTGGCGATTGGGGTCTGACACGAACGGGCGGGCGAGCCATCCACGAGCACGGTACAAGCGCCGCACAACGCCATACCGCAACCGAACTTTGTACCTGTCAGGTCCAGGGATTCGCGCAGCGCCCAGAGCAGAGGCATCTCTGGGTCGCCGTCCATGTCTATTGGCTTGCCGTTCAAAGTGAAGTGAGTCATGGTCGCTCCTGGGCCGGGGAAAATTGAACGAATTTTGGGGGCCGACGCACGGTAAGATAAAGTAGCTCTAGCTGCGATCAGAATTCCGGGTAGGCGAAGAATCGACGAGTGGATGACATGGCGCCAATGGCGGCGACTACGGGACGTTCGATACCGCTGCGGGTCCCGGTCCTGGCCAGCTCGGCAACCTACTTTCACCTTCGAGAATTGCCGGAGAAAATATGCCTATGTGGCACCCGCCGGTTGTGTAGCCAGGCTTGCGGGGTCTTCGTACAGGCAATCATCGATTGCCTGTCAACGTAGTTCCCGTCGAGGGGTAGTAGGCGTTACGTCAGTCCTAAATCAGCGGGAGCTGCACCCATACTTTCAGCAAAGGGAGCTGTGGCATTCTACGAGGAGCAAGGGATTCACAACGCAGTCGTGGAGCATACTTGTGGTCCGGAAAGAGCAGACGAATCCCTTGGAAGACCGACGTAGCCTCGCGTTCGCGGCCAAGTAAGAATGGATGCTTGCGGGCGATCTAGTGACCCGAAAACCACCATTGATTCCGACGCAATCCTTGAAGCCGAATAGCGAGCGGTGATGCGTCTCGCCAAGTGACACATTGGTCTAATGCAACCCCGGCCTCAGCCTTTCTCGCTACGAGTCAAGCCTCGAGCTTGGGGATTGAAAAGGGGCGACGCGGTGAACAAGGCCAATGCCCAATCGAAGAAGACCCTCACTGTAGGCGCTAGGTGCCGGTTGCGGGCATACAGCATCGAAACGGGCACCCGGGGCGATGCATACCCAGCCAGCACCCGACGAAGGCGTCCTGCCTCGATATGTGGCAGCATCAGGAAATTCCCCGCACGAACGATGCCAAGCCCTTCGACGCCGCAGGCAATATAGCTTTCGGTGTCGTTCACAAATAAGTGGCCCGTGGGCTGGAAATGCTGGGGCTCTCCATCCACGACAAAATCCCACTCCATGGGGCGGCCGGTCTGGCTGAGCGTATAGCCGACAACCTCATGGTCACGCAACGAACTAAGGTCCATGGGTTCGCCGAAAGCGTCGAGATAGGTGGGCGATGCAGCAACAATCCATTCAAAGCTGCCGAGCCGCCTCCCAACCAGGGTGGACGAGTCCGCCAGGACACCGGTTCGAATCGCGCAATCGACTCCTTCGTGAACGATATCGACAGGGCGGTCTCCCAGCGCAAGCGTCAGTTCGATATCGGGGTAACGCCGCCGAAAGTCCCGCAGTGCCGGGATCAAGACCGCCCTGGCCAACGACGTGGGGGCGTCGACCTTGAGTTTGCCGGCTGGCTTGCCAGCTACGCCGGGGAAGCCGGCCTCGGCGCTGTCGATAGCGTCAATGATCCGTCTGCAATGCTCGTAGTATGTGGCGCCATCGGAGGTCACGCTCAGCCTTCGCGTGGTGCGCTGAAGCAGTCGGACACCCAGGTGAGCCTCGAGATTCTTTACGATACTGGTTACTGTCGATGCAGGCAGCCCCAACGTCTCGGCAGCTTTAGTGAAGCTATTCGTTTCAACGATGCGTCGAAACACTTGCATTGCTTGCAGACGGTCCATGGAGAGCCCATATTGGTAGCCAGCGGCCAAGCCTCGGGCGACCGGCCGGCATATTTGCGGATGAACAGTTTCTCAGGGCGACCGCTCCGACAGTCGCTTTTCCGGCCATGCCACTATGCTCTGGTGCGCAACCACGGAGGCAGAATTATGACACTTATCGACGCGGGCTGAGATCCAAAAAGGCGGTTCCACGCGGGCGCTCGTAGTGAATCCTGTGTCCGTTGAAGGTCAAGGTAGAGAATCGGAGCAGAAGCACCGGGTCGGGCCCCATTTTGCGAGGCCATTCCTCGATCGCGCTCGCAACGAGCGGCGCCGGTGACGCATTTGAGAGGCCTCTTCCCGATGTCTTGCGCTTCGGCTAACCGAAGGCCTTGGGGCGCGCAGTACTCTCCACGGCAACGAAAGCCAGTGACCCCGTCCCTCCCGTTTCGGCGCCCACGTCCAGTATGGTGGACTTCTTCGATACAACCTCACTACGCGGAGGGACCGCAATCGTCCACCGGCCCACATGCAGCGCTGAAGCGGCACCGGCGGCAGAATGTACAGCCGGTACCAACGAGGGGCCAGTGGATCGCCGGGAACCTGTACTCGCTCCTCACGGTCGCGGGTCGCGGAGAGCGCCTTGACGGGGAACGCAATTATTTCGTCTTGGGACTCGGTTGACTTACCAACCCACTCCTTTCAGCGTGACGGTGTCCATGAGCGTCCCCTAGTCTGTTTCCAAGGTCCCCACTCTGTACGGGGGTAGGCCACTTCCATCTGGGAAAGTTCGGAATAGCCGTTCGCTCACACAGAATGCTGGGTTTCGGCAGTTATCCGAACGGTGCGTTCAGAAGAATCAAATTTACGCCATTTGGGATTGTGACGAAGATTTGGAAACAGAACAGGATTTAGAGGTTTCCATGCGTATCCAAATTCGTTGCCGTTCCCGGGTGTCCCTCCGTAGACTCGTGCCAGCCTTCCCTCTAAGGATTTCACCGGCTCACGGTGACCACAGCCTAACGAGACGCGGCTTTGAGCGCCCCCTAAAGACCGGCCATGCCATCGAAGTCCCGGCCTTCGAATCCATTGACCTGCACCTTGCAGGCAACGCGTTCTCTGCGACCAATTGCAGCCTGGAACTCAGCGGCAAGGCGCACAGTGAAGTCGGCCTCCTTATCACTCAAGGAATGCTAGGGGACTCGCCTGGGGCGCCATGGTTACGGGACATGATATCTGGAACTGTATTCCACGACCCGACGCGGAATTGGACAGCCGAAGTGGTTGCGCAGGCCCTCAATACAACTCCCCAGCGCATTCGAAGCGCCCTTTTCACCAGAGGCATGGCTTTCACCCAGATATGCAGGACGCAGCGCTTGATGCGTGCGCTGTTCGAGTCGATGCAATTCAACTTATCTATCGCCGAACTGAAAGACCGCATCGGCTGGGCGGGTCCACACGACCTTGAGTCGTCCTTCTACGACTGGTTTGGCGTTTCATTGCAGACAGTCTCCCGCCTGCGGGAGGACGGGCTGTAGTTGTATGTCGATGGCTTATGGAGGACCCGAAGTAATGCCAGAAGAATTTTAGGCAGCAGCATCAGCGTGCCGCAGCCCTTTTCAAACTGGAACGTCCTACTGCAACTCAATCGGCAGCTGGCCAGCGCGAACCTGAGCGCCTGGTTGCACGAGAATCTCCTTCACCGTCCCACCGACTTCGGTCACGACGCTTGTCTCCATCTTCATCGCCTCAATTGCCCCTACGGTTTCACCCTTGGCGACAACCTACCCGACCCTGACGCTGACAGTTATCACGGCGCCTTGCATCGGCGTGCCAACAAGCATTGGATTGCCCGCGGTGGCCATCCTTGCCCCCGCGACAAGCTTGGCACCCAGGCTTGGCTGGGACGTCAGCCCGCTCATGGAGTCCGTGGAGCTGTCGACTGCATCCACCCCACCTCCACGGCCGCCAGCACCGACGGTGCAGCCACGCCGCTCGTATCGTGAGTGTGGAAGTGAGTAGGAATACCCAACTTGCTCGGTGTCGCCGAGAATCTGGACCTCCACATGCTTCGCTCTCACGATGAACTTCTCGAGGTACACCTCGTCGTTGCCGAAGGCCGCCTTTGCTTCACGCCGGGCCGCGGTGATAGCGTCGGCCAGTTCCACTTCCTGCCGAATCGCCCGCATGCCGCGGCCGCCTCCGCCCCAGCTAGCCTTAAGCATCAGTGGATAGCCGATGCCCGCCGCCAGCTTCGTGGCCTCCTCAATGTCATCCGGCAGAGAATCAGCGCTACGAAGGAAAACGGCGCCAGCGCAGCATCGCCGGCCTCCAACGCCCAGTCGCCAACGCCGGGCTTCCAAGTCAATCCCATGGGAATCGCCCCGTGACAGTTGCCGTTTGAAGTCTTCGTGAGAGCAAACTCGTGTTCTCTGTGACGTTGCGTCATCGAATCGCCAACGTGACAAAGCCCGCTTCCACTATCGCCACTCAAGCGACCGAAAGATAGCTCTTGCGTAGCGCTTCGTCGCGCATCAGATCGTCGCTGGATCCCTGCCACGCTACCCGGCCTTTTTCCATGATGTAGTGCCGATCAACGACTCGGCAGATCGCATCGACGTCCTTATCGACGACGATCATCGACATCCCTTCTTTCTTGAGGCGCCGAAGGATTGTCCAAATCTCCTCGCGGATGAGCGGCGCCAGCCCCTCCGTCGCTTCGTCGAGAATCAACAAGGCGGGATTGGTCAGCAGTGCCCTCCCGATCGCGAGCATTTGCTGTTCGCCACCAGAAAGGAGGTTGCCAGGATTTGACATCCTTTCGCGCAGTCGCGGGAAGAAGGCGAGAACGCGATCGAGCGTCCAGGCACCCGGACGACGGCCGTGGCGGGCCGCCACCAGCAGGTTTTCCCGGACGTTGAGGTTGGGGAAGATGCGCCGCCCCTCCGGTACGATGCCGATGCCGTGCTGCGCAATGCGATGGGGCGCCAGGGCGTCGATACGAGCACCACGGAACGTGATCTGGCCCCCGCTTGGGGGGCAGATGCCGAGCACAGCGTTGATTAGGGTGGTACGCCCCATGCCATTACGCCCGAGCAGGCCTACAGCCTCGCCTTCCTGAACGACGAGTGACGCATCGAACAGCACTGGGACATCCCCATACCCGGCACAAACATTCTGCAGAGCAAGCAGCATTTTTAACTCCGAGGTTCCGAATGGCCAAGATAGGCGGCCTGTACTGATGCGTCGCGTCGGATGTCGTCTGGCGTGCCAGTAGCGATAACCGAGCCGGCGACTAGTACGCTGAGTCGGTCAGCCAGCGCGAAAACGGCGTCCATGTCATGTTCAACCATAACGATGGTGTATTCCCCTTTCAAACGCTGCAGGAGATCCACCAGCTGTCGGCTTTCGTTCTGGCCCATGCCGGCCATCGGCTCGTCGAGCAGCATGACCTTGGGGCGCATTGCCAGGGCAATGGCAATCTCGAGCTGACGGCGCTCGCCGTGCGAAAGGTTAACCGCTGCTGTGTCGGCTCGTGCTTCCAGGCCTGCCAGATGCAACGCTTCGCGGGCCGGCGCGAGGAGGGTGGCATCGTCACGCGTCGGTCGCCAGAAGCGGAAACTGTGGCCGGTGCCCGCCTGCACTGCTAGCGCCACGTTCTGCAGGGCCGTGAAGTCAGGGATGACCGACGAGATCTGGAATGACCGAGCCAGGCCTAGTGTGGCCCTGGCGTGTACCGGCAGACGGGTAATGTCTACTCCGTCCAACTGGATATCGCCTGCGTCCGGGAAGAACGTTCCATGGAGTTGGTTGATCAAGGTGGTCTTGCCGGCGCCATTCGGACCGATCAGGGCATGAAACTCGTTGCGCCAGACGTCAAGTGATAGTCCGTTCGTGACCTGAAGTCCACCAAAGCGCTTGCGCAATTTGGTAACGGAAAGCATCGACTCATGCATGATGACGTTTCTCCCCCTTGTGAGTCCCTACTGCCGTAAGTACACCGGCAATGCCGTGGCGTAGAAACAGGACCATGAGGATGATGAGAATCCCGAAGGGAAGTTGCCAATGGATAGTGAGTCCCGAAAGGAGCGTTTCCACCACGACATACAGGGCCACGCCGACTACCGGTCCCCACACGGTGGCCATACCGCCTAGTACGACCATCACGATAAGTTCGCCAGATCGGGTCCATGCCATGTCCGCTGGGCTGACGAACTGCTGTGAGATCGCGAGGAGCACGCCAGCAAGGCCGGCTACCGCGCCAGCGATAACGAAGACCATCAGTTGGTATCGCGTCGGGGAAATTCCCACGGCCGCCACGCGCCGCTCGTTACCCATGGCGGCCCGGATCACGGTACCGAATCGGCTCTGGACGAGGCGCGAGGCACCGGCCAGCACGACGAGAAGGACGCCTAGGCACAGGTAGTAAATCGTCGTGCGATCTTCCAGAGGCAAGCTCCCCAAACGAAGCGGCGAACTGATCTGCAAGCCCTCGTCGCCGCCGTAGGCGTCGAACGAGACAAAGAAGTAGTAAATCATCTGGTTGAAGGCGAGCGTGATCATGATGAAATACGCACCGCGCGTGCGCAGGGCCACGATGCCCAATACCCCGGCCACGGCGGCGGACACGAGCATCGCGATTGGGAGCGAGACCAGAAGATTGTCTGTGCCCTTGAATGCCAGGCCGAAGATCGTCAGCGGCATGTCAACGTGGCTCGCTAGGATGGCAATCGTATAGCCACCGATCCCGAATAGGGCTGCATGCATCACGCTTATCAAGCCCGCGAATCCGAGCAGGACGTTCAGCGATACCGCTGCTACCGCGAACACCATGACCCGGGTTAGGACGCGAACCAGGAAGGGCTGGTCAAACGCGGTGGCGAGCACCGGTAGCACGGCGAGAGCCACGATGATCAGAAGGCTCGGCAACGTCCGCAGAACGTGAGGGCGAACTGGGCGCAGGATGGGAGAGGTTACGTCAAGCATGGCTGGGAAAGAGTCCGGTGGGGCGCCAGGCAAGCAGGGCAGCCATAATCATGTAAATGAACATCGACCCGAGCGCCGGGCTGAGCAGCACCCGGCCGAACGTGTCGCCGATGCCGACGAGCAATGCGGCGATGAAGGCGCCGCGGATGGAACCGACACCGCCAATAACAATGACAACCAAGGCTAGAATGAGAATTGGCTCGCCCATCCCTACCTGCACCGCCAGGATGGGCCCGGCCATGACGCCGGCCAGGCCGGCCAGCGCGGCGCCCGCCATGAAGACGATGGCGAAGACCCGGTCCACGTTGATACCCAGAGCAGATGCGGCAACTCGGTCGCTGGCGCCGGCGCGAACCCACATCCCTCCGCGCGTGTGCACAACCATCAGGTAAAGGGCAAGGGCAATTAACAGGCCAATCGAGAGCACGACGAGGCGGTACACCGGATACTGCATACCTGGCAGGAGTTCCACAGACCCTTGCAACGCTACCGGAAGCGTCATCTGCATCGGGGTGGCACCCCAAATCATGCGTACTGCCTCGTTGGCAACCATGATCAAGCCGAAGGTCGCCAGCGTCTGGTCCAGGTGGCTGCGTCGATAGAACCAGCGGAGCAGCACGCGCTCGATCAACATGCCGAGGAGAGCGGCGCTTGGCACCGCCACCAGAATCGCCAGAGCAAAGCTGCCCGTTGCCGCTAGCACGCTGGCGCCGACATAGGCGCCGGCCATGTACAGCGAACCGTGCGCCAGGTTGATAAGATTCATGATGCCGAATACGAGCGTCAGACCAGCTGACGTTAAGAACAGCATCACGCCGAACTGCGCGCCATTGAGCGCCTGTTCGACTAGTAAGTTTAAAGTCATGTCTCACTCCGTGAGTTCGATCGGCACCTTGGAAGGAGGAGCCGATCCCTTCTATTTATGCATTTAGCATGGCAATGATTGCCGAGGAGGTCAATCAAACCACGCCATGTGTTCCGTACTTTGATAAGCGTAGTGCGGAAGACATCTTGCGTTCGGGGGGGAGCCCCTGCACACATGGCATCGATAGACTATGGCGAATGCGCCGTTGGACGTATTCTCAGGGTTTCGGGGGAGTCCGCCCCGAACGTCGGATTGTCCGTCCAAAGTACGGAATTGTGCCCACGCCACAGTGCCCGCGGCTTGGGCCGGCGAGCACGTGAGAAAGCCGATATCGACTGAGACGAAGGCGCTCACCTCACTTCGGCAACACCGTTGCTGAGGACTGTGACATCCCGTTCGAGCACTCTGGCACGGAAGGCAATTGTCGGGCTGCCTCTGTCTCTGACCCAAATCTCGGTACGGATTGTCTCGCCGGGTAGCACCGGCGCCGAGAACCTTGCGAATAGCATGCGCAGCCGCAGCGGATCGTAACCACAGACGCTACGGAGGATCGCGTGGCCGGCAATGCCGTAAGTGGCAAGCCCGTGTAGGATCGGACGTGGAAATCCTGCCGCGTCCGCCACATCAGGATCAGCATGCAGCGGGTTCGAATCGCCATTGAGACGGTACAGGAGCGCCGCATCCGCGCGCGTCGGCAGATCGCATACGATATCGGGCGACGAGTCCGGTACGCTTTCCACAGGCGGCAAGGGCACGTCGCTGGGCTGGCCCCGCTCGGCGAAGCCGCCATCCCCCCGGCAGAAATTCAACTGCTCGACACTAGCCAGAAGTGCTCCCGTGGCCTTGTCGACGACATCGCGTTCGATTAGGACCTGGGCGCCCCTGCCCGCGCCCTTGTCTATGACGGCTTTAATGCGGGAGCGGCCGATAATCGTTCCCGACTTCGGCAAGGGGCGATGCAGCCGGATGCGTTGTTCTCCGTGCACCACCTTTACCCAGTCGATGCCGGCAGCGGGGTGCTTCATCCACTGACCGGGAAAGCCTAGTACTGCTGCCATGGTCGGCACAGCGTGCAGGGATGGTCCGTAGGTAAACGTCAGCGCGTTACGGTCCAGAGGGTCATGGCCATAACCCACGCTCAGCGCATAGAGCATCGCGTCGCGTTCGGAATAGTGGTGCTCAACGTCCTCGAACGGCCAAGCCTTGAGCGAATGGTAGTCAATCGACATGGAGAGATCCTGTGAATGTGGCAAGGTGGACGGCGGCGAAAGCTGGGGCGCCGTCGAACGTCATGTAGGATCCCAACTGAAAACGTCACCCGAGCGCTCCATGGGCACGAACGATGCCTTGAGCGCCGGCATGCCATGGACGGCAATCGATTCCGGACTCCAACCCTCGCTGCGATGCACGGAACGCACGGGCCTAGGCTGGCTCATTAGGAAGATCTCATTGTTACGTACAGTAAAGATCTGCCCGTTGACGTCGCGCGCCGCGTCACTTGCGAGGTAGACTGCGAGCGGTGCAATCTTGGCCGGAGTCATTTGCTTGATCTTCTCGACGCGCGCGGCCTGTTCAGGCGTGTCGATCGGGATCGAACTGACCATACGACTCCACGCGAACGGCGCGATGCAATTCGAGCGAACGCTGAACTTTTCGAGATCGAGCGCGATCGATTTCGAGAGACCAGCGATACCCATTTTGGCGGCGTTGTAGTTGGCCTGGGCATAATTGCCGATCAGGCCAGAGGTCGATGTCATGTGGATGAATGCGCCGCTTTCCCGCTGTTTGAAATGTACCGCCGCGGCCCGACTGAGGCTAAACGTGCCATACAGATGCACCTTGAGGACGGCATCCCACTCCTCGTCTGTCATCTTGTGGAAGAAGCGATCTCGCAGGATTCCCGCATTGTTGACCACGCAGTCTACGCGGCCGAATACGTCAAGCGCATGGGTAACGATCCGATCACCGGCGCCAGGGTCGGCAACGCTTTGCGCGTCAGCTACAGCTTCCCCGCCCGCTGCCACGATTTCCTGCGCCACGCGCTGCCCCGGCGTTGTATCGCGGCCGGCGCCGTCAAGGGCCGCGCCGATGTCATTGACGAGTACGCGTGCGCCATAGCGGGCCATCAATAGTGCGATGTCCCTGCCGATACCGCCACCGGCGCCGGTAACAATGACCACTTTGCCGGCCATCATGTCTGTTTCAGTCATAGCTATCTCCATCGTTTTGAAAATAAAGGCTGGCGCACGGTATGCCTTGCGCTAAAGCATTGGGCGCAAGGCGCCACTAGCAAAGTGGAACAAGAATAGCGCGCCGGCATTGCAAGGAGTTCCACAATGGCGGCGAGCTGCCTGAGTGTCAATGAACCAAAAACAGTCCTTCCGTACTTCGAAAGAGATGCTGATAGCGTGACGCGGGATCGATCGGCCGCCCGTTTGCGCCGGCAGCATCGTTCGCGTGGTTGAATGCGGGCTTTTAAAGCACGGAACTTCTTCGGCGTCGTTGCGCTTGCAGTGGCTCCGCGCGTTGGGCAGATTCGACGGAGCGTGTCGCTGAAGGCGTCCTCGGTGCAGCCTACCCTCCAAATGCACGTGAACGACAATCAGCAGAAAGCTTGCGGCGAATGGGCGCGCCCAGCCAACAGTTATCTCGAGTGAAACGTGAATACCTAGATTCCATCAGGCGCTGTAGTGGCGACGATGGTTCTTATGCTAAGTTCTTGCGCTCTGCACGACGACGGATTCACTAAGCGCGAAGCAGTGCGCGCCGAGCTGGACGGACGGGCTGGTCTGCGAGGGATACGAGCCAGGCCGATCGATCTGAACTACCCCACACACCTTCAGGCCGCGCGGCGGGGAGCGCAAACGCAGGGGAGCGAACGTTGCGTTGACTGACCCGCCTGTAGATCGAGATGCATCACGCGCACACGCCAGCGTATGGGAGGTAGGCCCTTACAAGGGGATTTAAGGCGTACACAAATCCGATACGCTGATTCTGCGCCGCCCGGGCACGGCTCGCGTACTTTCCTGAGAGGTACGCGCTTGTCGCGTGAGCGTCACCGCGCGCGTAGCTCGCATTTGCGGAAACGTAAGACGATGCCCCGGCGTTGCCCGGCACGCCGCCCAGGCCGACCAGCGCCGTGGTCCGGGAACCAGCCAGATCAGGCGTCGTGTAACGCACGACCTTGACGGCGCGAATCCCCACGACGGGGGCATTTAGCGCAGCGTTGCCCAAGATGCCGTAGAGGGGCCTCGATGCCGCGGCGCACGCTGCAGGATAAACCCCTTCGCCGGCATCAGACTTTGGCGGATGGCTTCGACCAACACGGCTTCGAACGCCGTCGCCTGGCCGCATGCTACCAAGACTTGCGCAACTTCCAGGATCAGGGGCCTCCGGCATTCCTTCGACTAGAGGTCCGGCTTGGGGAGAGGCGCCGGCATCCAGTGCCGATCGCACGCCAATCCGGCCTTTTCGAACAAGCCGTCCCTTGCGGCCACGACGCGACGGTATAGGCCGTCGAGGTCGACGCCGACGAGCTTGCCATGGCGTTTGACGGCGCGGCCCGCAACGAAGACGGAGTCGACATTGCCAGGATGCGCGGATTCGACGATGTTTCCGTACGAATAGTTGAGCGGCATCATGTTGATATCCCTCGCGTTGAGCAGCACGACGTCGGCCTCCTTGCCCGGAACCAACGTTCCCACGCGGTCACCGAATCCGCAGGCAAGTGCGCCCTGTCGGGTGGCAAATCCGAAGACCTGTCGGCTGGTCAGGGGAATCGGGTCGAAGTCCCGGTTTTCTGCAAGGAAACGGCGAGCTTCATTGCCGCGCGTCGTGCTGAGGAGCAGGCGCATCGCCGCAAACATGTCGCCCGGGGCGGATGACACCACATCGACCGATAGGCTCGGCTCGTGCCCCATGGCCAGCAGGCGCAACGTCGGCGGGTCACCGAACCCCTCGTTGAGAGCGGTATCCGGCGCAAGCGAAGTGCTACCCCCACTGTCGACCAGCATGCGCAGCTCGTCGTCGGGGAGCGTGCAACAATGCACGTAGTTGGTGTTCTCGTACAGGAGCCCGCGAGAGTTCAACTGATGGATAGGCTTGCAGGCGGACCAGCGGCCGACGCCAACATGTACGGTGACCGGAATATCGAGTTCGCGCGCGAAGCGAAACTCGCTCTCGGTGAGGTCGATCGGCGTGAACTCCGGGCCGCGCGCCGCGAACGCCATGCGCAGCAGTTGGCGTTCGGAGGAGAAATGCTCGATACGCACGCGACGCACATCGTTGAGGTTGGACGGCTTGTCGTTGGGCGGGATCCATTCGTCATTGCCGTTGCCATACGCCCACACCGCACGAATCCCGGCGTCGCGCAAACCGGCAATAGCCGCGTCCGCGTGGTCGGGCGTGTTGTTGTTGTGCGACCAGTCGAGTAGTGTCGTGATGCCGGCATTGAGGCACTCTAGTGCGCCAAGGTAGTTGGCGAGCTGCATGTCCTGCGGGGTGTACAGCTTACCCATCGTCAACCGCATGCCAGTGTAGTACTGACCCAGCGTCCAGTCGGTGCCCACTGCGCGTAGCAGCGATTGCCACGTGTGCCTATGGCTGTCGACGAAGCCGGGGATGACGATCATGCCGTCGGCATCGACGATCTCGGCACCGTCGACCGGAATGTTGGGAGCAATGGCTGCGATACGAGTGCCTTCGATCAGGAGATCGCCGCGGCGCAGTTCACCAAGCTTCTCGTCGCCGGTAAGGATCGTGCCGCCGCGAAGCAGCGTCCGCTTTTCTTGCAGGGTCATGATGCGAGGTCTAGTTGGATTAGGGTGTGAAGCGACGTTGGCGACCCTCCCGCTGGGGGAGCGCCGCCAACGCCGTGAGATCATGCTTCGTATGGCTACTTCAACGGGCAGGAAGCCGCATAGGCATCGCCGTAGTCGTGTAGCACGCGCTCGCCAAGCTTCATCGTGGGCACGCCGTCCGCGGACTTCACGATTTCGCCAACGTACAAGTCCTGTATTGGGAAATGATTGTTGTTGAACCGGAAGTCCCCACGCACAGATTGGAACTTCGCCGACTTGAGCGCAGCAGCCATGGCCGCGCGGTCATCAATGCTGCCGTTCGCCTGTCGAATGGCTGCGTCAAGCATTCGACCGGCGTCGTAACCTTGGGCTGCGTAGGAGGATGGCGCGTACTTGTACCGTTTCTGGAAGGCGTCGATGAACTGCCGGTTGGCCGGGTTGTCCATTGAGGCGCCCCAGAACTCGGCGGTGCGCACACCCACTGCAGCCTCGCCCATGGCGCCAAGCGTGTTGGCATCGATCGTATAGGCCGTGTACAAGGGAACGGCATCCTTGAGACCGGACTGCGCGTACTGTTTGATGAACTGGATACCGAGCCCGCCCGGGAAGAATGCGAAGACCGCATCAGGCTTTGCCGTGCGAAGCTGCGCCAACTCCGGAGCGAAATCGAGTTGCGTCAGCGGCGTATAGATCTCGCCGACGATTTCTCCCTTGAATTTTCGCTTGAGCCCGGCCACAACCTCGCGGCCGCCCGGGAAATTGGGGACCATCACATAGAGTCGCTTAACCTGCTTGCGCTCAAGCGCGGTACCAACGGCTTCCGCGAGCGTGTCGCCTTGCCACGAACTCGAGAAAAAGTACTGTGAACAGGACGCGCCGGCGATTGCCGATGGCGCGCCAGCCATGCCGATCAGGATCGTTTTCTGCACAGCTGGCGTGAACACCGCGTTCAACACGTTCGAGAACGGTACGCCTACGATGAACTGGACCTTCTCCGACTCGATCAGCCGGTTGGCTTCCTGCCGGCCGATATCCGGCTTCTGCTGATCGTCGACCTTGATGACGCGTGTGGGCAGTCCACCCAGATTTCCACCGGCCTGCTCGATCGCGAGTTGGAAGCCGTCGCTCAACTGGTTGCCCATGGTGGCGTTCGTGCCGGAGAGCGTCCCGATGAAACCGATCTTCAACTGATCGGCCGCGTTGGCGGCGCTGTTGACGAGCATAGCGACTGCCAGGGCGCCGCATGCAATGCCGCTGGTTCGAAGGAAGTGCATTTTTGTCTCCTGTGGCCACTGGCCTCATTTTTGGGTCCTACTCTACCGCCCGCCTCATGCGTGCCTTTCGACAACGCCTTGGCAGATCGAAGCGCCACACCCGCCACAGAAGGCGTTCCCCATTGAGGTGTGGCACGGCGGATTGTTTCGCACCGCTGCGGTACGGTCAGGCGGCGTCTACCACTTGCTTGCGCAGGTACGGCTTCGGCATCCAATGCTGGTCATGAGGCACTCCCGCACGCGAGAACAGCCCGTCGCGCGCCGCATCCACCTTCTTGCGCAGCGAGGCCAGGTCTACACTGAGCAGCTTGCCCCCTCTCTTCATCGCTTTGCCAGCGACATAGACGCTATCGATGTTGCCGGCATGGGTCGATTCGATGATCGAGCCGTACGTGTAGTTGAGCGGCATCAGGTTGACTGCATTGGTGTCGATGAGCACAACGTCCGCTTGTTTGCCGGGCGTGAGTGAGCCAATCAGGCCGTCGTACCCGCAGGCCTTGGCCCCTTCAAGAGTGGAGAACTCGAAGACATCGCGACTGGTCAACGGGATCGGTTCCAGTTCCCGGCCCTGCGCTAGGGCTTCGCGCGCAGCTTCAGCGCGGGCCATGGTGAGAACAGTACGCATCGAACTGAACATGTCACCTGGCGCGGACGATGCTTCGTCGGTCGAAATGCTCGGCCGGTGGCCTAGCGCGAGCAGGCGTAGCGTGGCAAGGTCGCCTAGGCCCATGTTGAGTTCCGTCTCCGGAGAGATCGACGTCGTGCCACCCGTATCGATAATTAGTTGCATCTCGTCCCGACTGAGCATGTTGCAATGCACGTAGGTCGTGTCATTCGACAGCAGTCCGCGCCGGTGCAGTTGTTTCATCGGGTCGACGTGCCAGGAGCCAACGCCGACATGCATGGTGATCCTCAGACCGAGATCGCGTACAAAATGGAACTCCCGCTCGGTGATTTCGAGCGTAGTGATCTCGGGACCCCGGGCGGCGAACGCCATCGTCAGAAGCTGGTCGCTCGAAGAAAAGTACCGCGTCTTCATGCGCCGCACATCATTCAGGTCGGTGATCGTCATGTTGGGGGGCAGGTTGTCGTCATTGGCATTGCCGTAGCCCCATACCCCTCGGATACCGGCGTCGCGAAGACCGAGGAAGGCCTGCTCGGCGTGGTCCGGCGTATTGTTGTTGTGGCACCAGTCGTATAACGTGGTGATGCCCGAGTTCATCGCTTCGAGCGCACCAAGGTAGTTGGACAGATACATGTCGTCGGCACTGAGAAGCCGGCCGGCGATGAGCCGCATGCCAGTGAAGTATTGCCCGAGGGTCCAATCTGTGCCGGCCGCCCGCAGCAATGTTTGCCAGGTATGGCGATGACTGTCGACAAGGCCAGGCATGACGATCATGTTGGTCGCATCCACTACCTCGGCGTCGTCCGCCTCGATGCGCGGCGCCACCGCTTCGATTTTCGTGCCCTGCATCAAAACGTCGCCTATACGAAGCTCCCCAATCGCCTTGTCGTTGCTGAGGATGCTGCCTCCCCGGATCAACGTGCGCTTTTGCTTGTTCACAGTCATTCGAATGTCTCCTCTTGGTGTTATGGAACTCCGTGGCCGCCGTGACCAAAGTTGTCACCTAAACCACGCGTTGGTAGAATTGGACACTTGTCGCCTCGTCCCGGTGACCAACGGCCCGGCATTCTGCCTTCGGTCAACCATGTCCCCATTTAATGAGCCGTGCGCGGAACGGTCAATCTGTCGCGGAATGATGTTCCGTACATTAAAATTCACATTAGAGGGGCGGAACCGTGTCTTTCGTGTCGCGGAGCATTGCAGTTGATTTATGGCACCGGATTAGTGAAGCTGAGTTTCGCCCGCGTCTAAGCAAGGGAATATGTGGCCCTCTGGACGGGATGCAGCCAACTTGTGTACTGGGCTGTTTCTCCTAGTGACTTCCTATTCACGACGTCCGGCAACACATGTTCGGCTTGATGCTCCACGTGCATGCGCCCACCGTCCGCGCGGACCTCGAGCGGGCCTCCGTGCTTTCGCGAGCCCCCAACTTTAATGTGACGACTAATGCCTGTGATACACGTCGTCGCCCAATCCGGCCGCCGGAGATTTACGTCAGCATCAGACGACCCCTGAGGCACGGAACGCATCGATCTCCTCCGCCGCGTAGCCGATTTCCCGCAGGACCTCGTCGGTATGCTCGCCAATCGTGGGCGGCCGGGTGTCGATGGCCGGTGGCGTGCGGGAAAGGCGGGCTGGAGGCGAAACGATCGGTACCGGGCCGTGCAACCCCGGGTACTCGATCCAGGTGAACGCACCGGATGCGCGGATTGAGGGGTCCTCGAGCGCCTCGCGCGGTGAATAGACAGGACCGGCAGGGATCTTGGCAGCCTCGAGTTCGGAAAGCGCCGCTTCGCGCGTGCGCGACGCACACCATTCCGACATCATCTTGCTCAACGCGTCGCCATTCTCTCCGCGCAGGAGGTCGTCCGAGAATCGCGGGTCGTTCATCAGATCCGGTGCGCCAACCATGCGCGCCCAGCGTTTGAAGAGGGATTGGCCAATCACCTGCACGATGATCCAGCCGTCTGCGACGCGAAAAATGTCGGACGGGCCGGCGATCGGACTACGATTTCCGGTGGCCTGGCGGTTAATCTGAAGCGTGGCCTCCTCGATGAGCACTCCGCTCGAGAGATTCAGCGCTGTCTGCAACAGGGACGCATCTACCGATTGGCCTTTGCCGCTGCTACGACGTTCATATAGGGCCATGACGGTACCAAGCGCACTCGATAATGCGGTAGAAAAATCAACCACCGGCACCATAGCCTTCGTGGGACTGCCCGGTTGGCCGGAGATATGGACCGCCCCGCTCATCGCCTGGCCGATGCCGTCGAAGCCGACGCGGTGGCTCGCATCATCGTGCGTACCGAATGCCGTCGACGCGGTCAGGATGATATCGGGCTTGACGGCACTGATGGTCGTGTAGTCGAGACCGAGATTTGCGAGCGTATCTGGCGGCATGTTCGCGATCACGACGTCGGCCGTTTTTAGCAGACGCTGCACGATTCCCCGTCCACCGGGGCTGTCGACGTCAAGCGTGAGCGATCGTTTGTTGCGATTGACCTGCAGGAAAAATGCCCCTTCGCCAGTGTCGGTCACCGGCATGACGAAGCGATCTTCGCTACCGCCGACACGGTCAATGCGAATCACATCGGCGCCGAAGTCGGCGAGGAGTGCTGCACAGAAGGGGCCAGCGATATAACGGCCGAAGTCGAGGACGCGAATACCATCAAGTACCTTAGACATCATGTAATTTCCGTTGCCCTGGCGTTAGATCGCAACCTTCTGCGAGAATGCAGGGGCGCGCTTTTCTCGAAACGCCGCAACGCCCTCGATGACCTCGGGCCCGGAGAATCCGAGCATTTCAAGGGCAAGCGAAGCATCGAACGTCGGGCCCGCCTGGCGTAGCCAATTGTTCAGCGCGTATTTCGTCCAGCGAATCGCCGTCGGCGCCCCCTGGGCCAAGCGAGTCGCGATGGAAAGCGCGGTCTCCTGGAGCTCCGACTCGTCCACCGCGACAGACACTAGGCCCATCTGTTCGGCTTTTTCCCCACTAACCGGCTCGCACAACAGCAGGTGATACTTGGCTTTCGCCATACCGCACAATAGCGGCCAGACAATTGCGGCGTGATCACCGGCAGCTACGCCCAAACGCGTGTGTCCATCGACAAGTTTGGCTGTGCGCGCGGCGACGGGAATGTCGGCGAGCAAGGCGGCAACGAGCCCCGCCCCCACCGCGGAGCCCTGGATAGCAGAAACGATCGGCTTGGAACAGTTGACGATGTTGTAAACAAGATCCTTCGCTTCTCGCCAGACACGGGAACGCACTTCGAACGAGTTAATCATCGTTTCGACCATGTCGAAGTCGCCGCCGGCTGAAAAGGAACGTCCGGCGCCGCAAAGCAGTACCGCGCTAACTGTCTCGTCGGCATCGATATCGCGCCAGACGCGCGCGATCTCATCATGCCCGCGCTCATCGAGTGCGTTGAGCTTCTCGGGTCGGTTCAGTGTCACTCGCAGTACACCCGCTGCCGGACGGTCGAAGGCGAGTCGCGTGTAGGCTTTGTAGACAGGGTTGAAGTCGATGCCGTTCTCAGACATTTCATTTCCTTGAAGGATCGCCGTTGGATGCAGGGAGGGCGATCCGGGATGTGATGAAGTTAGCCGACAGATCGGCGAGAAGTAATCCCGCCGTCGACAGTGAAAATCGCGCCGGATGTGTAAGCAGACTTTTCCGAGGCGAGATAGACAAACAGGTCCGCGACTTCGTCGACCGTTGCAGCGCGACCAAGTGGATAGTTCGCGAGCAGTTCGGTATAGCGATCCGCGTCGCCGAGCAGGCGTTGCGCGTGCCCTTTTAGTACCTTGTTGATGCGATCGGTATCAACCGGCCCAGGGTTTACGCCGACCACGCGAATGTTATCGTCGGCGAGACTGCGGCCGCCCAGGGCTCGCGTAAACGCCATCAGTGCCGCATTCCCGGTCGTACCGGCAATGTAGTTGAAGTCGAAGTTCTCACCGCCGTTGCCAATGTTGTTCAATATCACGCCGCCACCTCGGGCCTTCATCACCGGGTACAGTGCGCGAGTCAGGTTGATGTACCCAAATACTTTCAATTCCCATCCCGCGCGCCAACGCTCCTCGTCGACATCCCAGAGGTTGCCTCCTGGAATGGCGCCTGCGTTGTTGACCATGACGTCAGTTGTCTCGCCGAACTGCGCGACTTCGGCCACAGCGCCGGGCAGCGTCATGTCGATCGCGAGGATGTCCGCCTCGACATCATGTTCCGCGGAGACCTTGCTTGCGATCGCGGCAAGCTTTTCCCCCGAACGCGCAACTAGCCGCAAATGGCAGCCTTCCCGGGCGAACGCCCATGCCAGACCTTCGCCAATACCCTGCGAGGCGCCGGTGATCAAGACGGTTTTGTCTTTAAGATTCAGGTTCATCTTCTCTTCCTCCCGGCGCTTTGACACCGAGTCGGTTCGTGAAAAGGCGGATTGCGCGTCAATGCTGCGCAGCGAGACGGATTTCCTCGATTGCAGCCGGATTGTCGAGCGATGACAGATCGCCCGCCGGCTGGTCGGTGTAGATGCTGCGGATGACGCGCCGCATAATCTTTGAACTCCTCGTTTTGGGCAGTTGGGTTACAAGATGCATCTGGCTCGGGCGAAACGGACGGCCCAGCCGCTCATCCACGTGTTGGGCTACATCTCGGCGCAATTTGACCTCGTCGCCATCCCAATATGGCGCCGGGATCAGGAATACGACGAGCTTCTGTCCCTTGACCGGATCGTCGACGCCGATGGCGGCCGCTTCGGACACCGCAGACAGCTCAAGAAGTACTTCCTCGATTTCCGCGGGGCCGACGCGCTTGCCCGCAAGCTTGATCGTGTCGTCGGAGCGACCGAGGAGAAAATAAGTGCCGTCTTCGCGCCTCATGGCGAGATCACCATGGACCCAGATGCCGGGAATTGCGTGCCAGTAGGATTCCAGATAGCGGGCGTCGTCCTGCCAGAACGAGCTAGTCATGCCCACGAAGGGCCGTCGAATCGCGAGTTCGCCCACCGCGCCGACAACAGGGTTGCCGCTTGCGTCGACGACATCGGCCTCGACCGACGGCGAGGCGGTGTTGAATCCGCCCGGACTGATCGGCCGCACCACCACACTCGATAGCAATGCCCCGGATACTTCTGTCCCGCCGGTGTAGTTGATCACAGGCCGATGTCCGCGTCCGAACGCGTGCTGGAACCAGGAGAAGTGCTCGGGATCGATACCCTCGCCGGCCGTGATCAGCAGACGAATCGACGATACATCACCTTGTGTCGCGATCCTTGCATTGGCGGCGAGACCACGAATCAGGGTCGGTGCGGAGCCGAAATGGGTCACGCGGTGACGCTCGATGAGCCGCGACATGCGCGACCAATCGGGAAAATCTGGGGCGCCGTCGTAACACACCAGCGTAGCGCCGCTTAGCAGCGCGCTCGACATGACCAAAGAGCCAGCGATCCACCCCATGTCAGCGGGCCAGCAAAAGACGTCGCCGCGGCGGACATCGAAATGAACGGCGGCGTCGTGAGCGATCTTCAGTGGAAAGCCACCATGGGTATGGACCGCGCCCTTCGGCTTTCCCGTGGTGCCCGATGTGTACACTATCATGAAGGGGTCGACTGGCGACATCCCCGCGGGCTCCGGCGACGGCGGCGCGGCCCTGGCGATGTCCTCCCATGCGACAACCGTCTCGTTGAAGGTGATGTCTTCGCCGGCATGCTTCCAGACAACCGTCTGGATCTCGGGCAATCTGGTCAGTGCTTCGGCAACTAACTTACGCGTATCGACCCATTTCCCCCGGCGGGAGAATCCGGTAGTCGCGATGAGCTTGCTGGTGCCGCACGATGAAAGACGGGACACGATTGCGTCGACGCCAAAGCCGCTGAACAACGGAACAGCAATGGCACCGTGCCAGGCTAAGGCGAGCATCGTGACCGTGGCCTCGACGCCATTCTCCATCAACAGCCCGACCCGATCGCCACGTTCGATGCCAATCAATGCCATGCCTGCGGCAAACGCCGCCACACGTTCCCTCAGTTCAAAAAAAGTTACGCGCTGTACGCTGCCATCCTCGCGCTCTGCAACGACAGCGGGGCGCTGGGCCATCTCGACGTCATCGGCCCACTTGAAGATCGACTTGACCCAGTTTAGGCGCCCCCCTGGAAACCAGTTGGGAAATTCAAGACCATTGGATGAGTCCAGATACGCGTCGTACTTGGTGTCCCACACCACGCCGCAGAAATCCAGCACGGTATCCCAGTAAGCCTCTGGCTGAGCATTGGAGAACGCCAGCAGTTCGTCGTAGCTGTCGAGACCAAGCCGCCGCATCAACGCAGTAACGTTTGACGAGGCAATATCGTCGGCCGTCGGTTGCCATGCATCCCTTAGATAGTCACTCATCGAAAATACACCTACAGAACACAAGATTCATTAAATGGAAAAGGGGCGACTATGCTATGCACCCCTGCCGGCAACGGCGTCTCCGACGCCTCGGCTCAGGGACTGATTCCTGAGATTTTCCCGCACCGCATCGCCGACTCCACGAGGACCACGCTGGCGTTGCCGCAGACGGTCACGCATACGACTTCGTGGCTACTAGCCGTCTTTGACTCGCTCTCGACGAGACCGCCGCACCGGGTCACCTTGTCACCAAAACGCGGGGCGGAAGGAATTGGAATTTGCCCGGGCCCACATACGTCTCGACGCCTCGATAGGGGACAGGATTTGACTACGTTGCCGATGCGCATCTGACTGGGCGTATCTCGTAGTGCAGGATCCTTGTAAACATTTCTCATTGCATGTCTCCGAACGTGGCGGCGCCACGTGTCGACCCGGCGCGTCTTTCAGACCAAAAGTCATTCACGGGCGGTTTCTGTTTTTCATCGTGCGCGACGCCTGATGGCAAGTCAATGTTCTCCCACATTGCGTTCCGTACTTTGAAAACTCTGGATTGAGCTGGGCTAGCCGCTCTGCATTGCCAGGGACCTCGTGTCGGGGCCACGCCATACACAGCGGTTTTTCGAAGTACGGAATGGTTCTTGACTTTGCATTGACGGAGGTATCGACGGACGTCCATTGTGGGAAAAGACAGATCACCCCCCTGTGCCTCGCGATCATTGCATTAGTGCTTCGCAACGCCCTTCTCCGCGAGGTCGACGAGGTCCAGCCCCACTAGCAGGAGACTTTCGCATGACCCAATCGTTACTTGCCCTTAAGCCTACAAAGCTATCATGACGATCGTTGGCGACATCGCGAGCCTGGACTTGGCAGGCTGGGTCCGCCCAGGCGACACCGTCGCCTGGGGGCAGTGCTCTGCGGAGCCCGTGACGCTCACGCGCCTGCTCATGGCACAACGCCACGCAGTAGGTGGGCGTTTCACTGTGTTCATCGGCGCCAGTTGGAGCGACACGCTGCAGCCAGCGTTCGAGGATGTGGTGGACTTCCGCTCATACTGCGGTACAGCTCAGAATCGGCAACTCGCCGAAGCCGGGGTTCTCGACATCTTGCCGGCTCATTATTCATCATTGGAGAAAGTGCTGACTGAAGGTCCGTCAAAGGTGGACGTGCTGCTGTTGCAGGTCGCGCCCCCGGATGCTGACGGCTGCTTCAGCCTGTCCGCGAGTCACGAGTATCTGGTGCCCCTTATCGATTCGGCGCGCGTGGTGATTGCGGAGGTCAATCAGCAGGCGCCATGGACCTACGGTCCACGGAGGTTGGTCAAGACGGACTTCGATCTGCTCGTTGAGTCGTCGCGGGCGTTGCCCGATGCGCCGGCAAGCCGAGCCGGGGACGTCGAGCTGGCGATCGCGTCGCATGTGCAAGGGCTCGTCGATGATGGCGCCACCGTGCAATGTGGCATCGGCGCCTTGCCGGAAACCGTGCTGGCAGCCCTGTCCGGTCATCGCGATATCGGGATTCACAGCGGCGCGATCGGCGACACTGTCGCGGAGCTAATGCGCCGGGGCGTGGTCACCAACGCCCGCAAAACGATCGACTTCGGCGTAACAATTGCCGGCACGATCATGGGCTCAGCGGACATTCATCGGTTTGCGCACCGCAATCGCGCTATCCAGTTCCGCGCCACGAGCTATACGCACGACATTCGCGTGCTCGAATCGATTGACCGGTTTGTGGCGATCAATGCGGCCATCGAAGTCGACATAAGCGGACAGGTCAACGCGGAAGTCGCGGGCGGACGGTATCTCGGCGCCGTCGGCGGCGCCATGGACTTCCTGCGTGGGGCGCGGCGTTCGCGTGGCGGCCTGCCGATCGTGGTACTGCCGTCGCGTGCTGGCCGGCATGCCCGGATCGTACCCAGGATTGCGGGACCGGTTAGCACGCCGCGCAGCGACGCCGCAATCATCGTGACCGAGTACGGCGTCGCTGACCTACGTGCGCTCACTCTTGCACAACGTATCGACGCGATGATCGCGATCGCGCATCCGGAGGATCGCGACGAACTTGCGCGCGCCACAGTGCCGGGCGCGCGGAAACCCACATTCAAGGAGATTTCATGAGACGAGCTGCCATTGTGGCACCCGTGCGCACCCCCGTCGGCACATTCGGCGGCAGTTTGCGCGGGGTTCCGGTTGAAGCGCTGACGAGTACCGTCATCCAGGCGGTACTAGCGCGCTCTGGCATTGATCCGGCGCGCATTGACGACGTGGTGTTTGCGCAATCGTATGCCAACAGCGAAACGCCTTGCATCGGCCGCTGGGCCGCATTGCACGCCGGGCTGCCGATCGCGGTGCCGGGCATGCAACTCGACCGACGCTGTGGAGGCGGCCTGCAGTCCATCGTTACTGCCGCGATGATGGTTCAGAGTGGAGCCGCCGATGTCGTTCTCGCAGGTGGAGTCGAGAGCATGAGCAATATCGAGTACTACTCGACCGACATGCGCTGGGGCAAACGCTCCGGTTCGGCGCGCCTGCTCGACCGGCTCGAACGTGGACGAGAGCGTTCGCAGCCTGAGGAGCGCTTCGGCTACATCTCCGGAATGCTAGAAACAGCCGAGAACCTCGCGCGCGAGTACGGCATTTCCCGGGAAGAAGCCGATGGGTTCGCCGCCCGGAGCCACGCGCGTGCGGCGGACGCCTGGGAGAGTGGGCGGTTCGACGATGAGGTCGTACCGGTCTCAATCCCGCAAAAGAAGGGTGACGAGCTGCTGTTTGCGCGTGACGAAGGTATCAGGCCCGGGACCACTGTGGAGTCGCTTTCCAAGCTGCGCCCGATCAGCAACGGTGGAACTGTGACGGCCGGAAACGCGAGCCAGCAGAACGATGCCTCAGCCGCGTGTCTCATCGTCGCCGAGGACAAGCTCGACGAACTTGAACTGTCGCCGATGGGGTACCTGGTCGGCTGGGCTGCGGCAGGGTGCGAGCCTTCGCAAATGGGCATTGGTCCCGTGCCTGCAGTTCAACGCCTGTTTGCGCGCACCGGATTCTCGTTTGATCGGATCGATCTTGTCGAACTCAACGAGGCGTTCGCCGTTCAGGTGCTCGCGGTCCTCAAGGGGTGGAAATGGAACGATCAAGAGCGGTTGAACGTCAATGGCTCCGGCATTTCGCTCGGCCACCCTATTGCCGCGACTGGGGTGCGCATGCTGGCTACGTTGCTGCATGAGCTGCGCCGCCGCGGAGCACGTTACGGCTTGGAATCAATGTGTATCGGCGGTGGGCAGGGCATGGCAGCAATCTTCGAGGCCGTGTAGAGACGCGTGCCTCTCGAGGTGTGAACAGAGGAGTGAGATTTTGAAAATACATGTCCCAATCAAGCCGGTGGTCGACTCTGATGTAAAGGTCCGCGTGATGGCGGACGGCGTGGGCATCGACCTCGCCAACGTCAAGATGGCGCAAATTCGTCGAAGCGCAGCTTTACGTGGCAGTTGGCATCTCCGGCGCGATCCAGCACCTGGCAGGCATGAGGGGCGCCAAGGCGTTCGTCGCGATCAACAAGGTCCCGATGCGCCCATCTTCTCCGTGGCCGACTATGGCCTCTGCACGGATCTGTTCGAGGTCGTCCCCGACCTAATGGTGCGCCTGTGAAATTTGGTGCATAGCACACGCCGCGCGTCGCGGACGGGCCCTGAGGTTCCATTCAAGTTGTATTTACGGCGCAGAAAAAAGCGCCCTAGCCCACCCTAGATTTTGGAGACAAACAAACATGAGCAATTCCGCAGGTATGGAGGGTAGCCTCGAGCGGACAGGTTCCGAGCCGGCCCCGATGGCACGCGCGATCTGGTCGGCTTCGATCGGGACGGCCTTTGAATGGTATGAGTTCGCGCTATATGGCTCCTTGGCGTCCGTGCTGGCCCAGAAGTTCTTCTCGGGCGTCGACGCCAATACAGCTTTCATTTTTGCATTGCTGACGTTTGCAATCGGCTTCATGATGCGACCTTTGGGCGCACTTATCTTTGGCCGAATTGGCGACAGGATCGGGCGCAAGCGCACATTCGTCGTGACGATAAGCATGATGGGCCTAGCGACCGTCGGCGTAGGGTTGCTTCCGACATATGCAACGATCGGCATCGCCGCCCCGATTGCGTTGATTTGCATGCGCGTGTTTCAGGGGCTCGCGGCGGGCGGTGAATATACGGGCGCACTGACGTATGTTGCCGAGTACTCTACTGGGCGCCAGCGTGGCCTCAATATGTCGTGGACGACTGCATCGACTACCGCTGGCCTACTGATGTCGTTCCTCGTTATCCTGGGTGCCCGGGAGATCTCCGGCAGCGCCTTCGATGTGTGGGGGTGGCGCATACCGTTCGTCGGTTCGATCTTGCTGTTGGCTATTTCGCTCGGCCTTCGTCTGAAGATGAAGGAATCGCCCGCATTTGAGAAGTTGAAGGCCTCGAGAAAACTATCTAAGGCGCCCATCAGGGAAGCGTTTCTCGACCCTGTGAATTTGCGCCGCATCGTCGTAGCCTTCGCGCTCTGTGCAGGCATGACTGCGATGTACTACATGGCGGCCCTGTATCCGACCTACTTTTTGACGCAGACGCTGAAAGTCGATCCCAAGACCGTCAATACCGTGGTGCTGTTGGCGACGGCTGCCTGCCTACCTGTATTCCCCTTGTCGGGATGGATCTGCGATCGCATCGGACGCAAGTACTCGCTGCTCATCGGCTTCATGGTGACCGCGGCGATTGTAATGCCTACTTACAAAGGGCTGGCACATTACGCCAATCCGGCACTCGCTTCAGCGCAGGCGAACGCACCGGTCACTCTGCAGACGAATCTGGACAGCTGCTCACTGATGTTCAATCCGGTTGGCAATCGGAAATTTACGTCACCATGCGACGTCTCAAAACAGCTACTGTCTAGTGCCGGCATCAGTTATTCGCTGGCGGAAGCCCCTGTCGGTGGGGCGACAATGATTCGGGTTGGCAGCGGCATTGTCGAGGCGTACGACGCAGCCGGCCTCTCCGCGGACGAGGCCAAAGTGCGGAGCACGGGCATGTCTACCGACCTGCGAAAGCTCTTAATTGATCAAGGCTATCCAGAGAGAAGCGATCCTTCCGCGTTCAACGGCATCATGGTCTTTCTGCTGTTGGTAATCTTCTTTAGCTTCGCGATTCTGTCAGTGATGACAGTGGGTCCGGCGCTTGTCGAGATGTTCCCGACGCGAATTCGATACACGTCGATGTCGGTCCCGTACAACCTGGCCACGGGCTGGGTTGGAGGATTGCTACCGACCTTCGTCTTTGGGATATCAGCGCAGACCGGCAGCATCTTCTCGGGCCTTTGGTATCCGATCTGCTGGACGATTGTTTCGCTACTGGCTTTGATCTTCTTCAAGGAAACGCGCGACATCGACATCACCGCCCAGGATTGAGAGACTTGGGGCACCTGAGCACGACGCATTCCGGGGCCTGTCAGTTTCTTTGTGCGCAGGACAGTTAAAGGCTCACCATCATTTCGTCCGGTGAGCCAGCATTATCTCAACAATGTGGATGTGTGAACCGTTCCTCGTAGAGGATCCCAAACTGGTTCATGGCAGCCTTCCAGTCATGCGTTGAATTGCCCCACTTCCCGGTGATGTTGCGCAGGGCCAGCCACAGTAGCTGGTCGCCGCCTCATCGCTGGGGACGTTTCCGAAGGGGTAGCGAGACTCCCCATGCGGCGAAAGAACAACGTTGGATTTGACGCGAAGCGGGCGCAATGTGCAGCGTGTCTTTGGCTGCTATGAATGAGGCTGTCCTCTCGCCGCGCCATCCTCTTTGCCCTAAGCCGTCACCCTGGCAGGGAACTCTTCACGGCCCGTACTATGGCTTGAACGCTGAGTTCGACGTCTGCCTCAGTAGTTGCCCAATTCGCAACGCTGATGCGCATTGCGGGGCGGCCTTGCCACAGCGTCCCCCCACACCAGCAGACGCCTTCAGCCTGGAGCGCATTGATCACTGCTCGCGTCGCCTCGGGCGATCCAAAGGATACGAGCACCTGATTAAGCACGACATCATTGAGTATTTCGTATCCGTGGCTCGAAAGACCGTCAGCGAACTGCCGTGCAAGGCTGCAAAATTGTCCAACGAGATCTGAAATGCCGTCGCGACCGAGGTGCAGCAACGCAGCCCATATCTCGACGCCGCGCGCTCGTCTGGAGGATTCCGGTGTGTAGTGGGAGGGTTCACGCCCATCCTCGACGCCCTCTGATAGGTACGCCGCACTCGCTGACATTGCTGCCCGTAGATCCGCTGCGTTTCGAACAAGGACGATGCCACTATCATAAGGAACATTGAGCCACTTATGACCATCCGTCGCCCATGAATCTGCCTCAGCCAAGCCGGCTGTCAACGCACCGAAATCCCGATTCGCAAGTGCCCAGAGACCGAAAGCACCATCAACATGGACCCAGGCACCGAACTCTCTTGCACGACGACAGACTTCCGCCGCCGGATCGAAGTCACCGGTGTTCACGTTACCAGCCTGGATGCAGACAATTGTACGGCTATCGAGCGCCGGCATACTATCGACTTTGAGCCGCCCGCGGCGGTCAGTCGGGACCCGAATAACACGTTCGCGTCCGAGGCCGAGTAACGAAAGCGCCTTTAACACCGTCACATGAACTTCTTCACTAACAACAACGCGGAGTTCGGGCGCGCCATAAATTCCTTTAGCTTCCACGTCCCAACCCAAACGCGAAAGAAGCGCGTGGCGTGCGGATGCCAGCCCGGTAAGGCTGGCCATTGACGCGCCACTGACAAACGCCCCTGCGACTCCTTCTGGCATACCGAACAATTCGCGTAGCCATTGCAACGACACGTCTTCTAGAGTCGCCGCAATCGGAGAAGTCCATCGGAAGCATGCATTCTGGTCCCACGCCGTCGCAAGCCAGTTCGCCGCAACGGTAGCTGGCAAAGCACCGCCTATCACCAGGCCAAAATAACGTCCACCTACGGTGGCGACAGTCGCAGGAGATCCGATCTCATCGAGGCGCCGTAGGACTTCGATCGAGTCAACGCCTTTTTGCGGTAGTGCATGCCTAAGTTCGTCGAGACGGCGTATGGCCTCGGGTGAGGCTATTACCGGCCGACTTTTTACTGACTGCAAATATGATGTAGCTCTTTCACAGGCGGCTTGCAAAACTCTGTATACCGACGAGTCTTCCATAGAAACTCCATATCTTTCCGGTGTACTAGACGCGCGCGTTTGATTCTGGCGCCGTTTTCTGCGCCCCTGGCCTCAACCACCGTTCCGTCGCACTGACATTGGAAAAGCGCTTGAAGAAGGATACGGGAAATACAAGTAGCTACCCGGCAGCGTCCTATCTATTTAATGCTTGCGCCGCGAGCATGTCGGACAAGGCGCAGCAACCAACCCGCACACGACTCCAAGTACTCGTCAGCTTTTCGCCCTGGGTATCGAATGCCTAGTTTGATTGTCAACTCTTGCCCGTTAAACCACGACTCCACTCCCTCCAAGGCTTCGTCATCATCAAGCATGTTTTTCATGTTCTCTGAATGCCTATTATTCTGTATTTGCTCATGACCGGCATGCACAATCTGCTCCTAGAAATCATCGGCCGCCGTTGATGCGGCTTGAGGGAGAGAGGAATACTGTTAGGTGGAATGTCTAGTTCTAGGCTCAGAGTTTGGCGAAACTCTGGCCAGAGGTTGGCGATGCCATATTGCCTAGCCATCTATTGGAATATGTTTTCGCAGGCTATGTACGGCTGCGGTACGAACGAAGCCACGAAAACTGCAGTATCGACCCCAGCACAAAAATACCCAGCCACGCCGCAAGCGCGCCACGTACGATGGGGGACTCGGGACCACTCGCTATGGGATGACTAGCCGGTAGCCGCGTCAGCGTCTCATTGATCCCGGGGACTAACAACAGAAAGAAGCTGAACGTGAATGCGAACTGGGAAAGGTATCGCCGTGCACCACCCAAGAACCCTATCCGCGGAACGAATAGGCCGCCCAATACCGCAATAAGTGCCGCGATACCCAGTGCGTGGCCAACATTGAAGCCGCCTGTACTGGACAAGCCAAACGATGTGAGTACCGAGACCACCATTCCGGTCAAGTAGATCTTGGCGGACTGGGTAGTGCTCTCAATTCTTTGGTATCGGGCGAAGCTATAGAGACCCGCAGCGAAGGTCGCCAAGCTGAGAATGGTGTGACCCGCGCCCAACGCGGAAATGGGATGAGGCATAGGACAATGACTCCTTCTGAAGGTAAAGCCCTGATCGCCGTAACGCTGGCGGCTGGACGAATGCAGGGCGGCAATTATTGTTTCCCAAACAAACAACCGACTAGTTGGTCGATAAAACAACTCAAAAAATGAGCGCCGTAGCGCCCGCCTCCATGAGGGATGCTCAACTCAACGCGCTCAAGCGACCAATTGCCACTCGCGAAATGGCCTGAAACGAGTCCGCGTTGCCCAAGGCCCGTGCGGTCAACATCGCACCGTGTACCGTAGACATAAAGGTCTGAGCCTCGACAAACGCGCTGTCGCACAGCTTGAACTGAGACCTTGCCACCCCACTGTCCAGAACTGTCGCTATCCAAGTCGTCAAGTCGTCGAAATAACCTCTAACCTGATCCACGATCTCTTGCGGGATCATGGGCAATTCTGCGGCGAGCATGGCGCAAATACACATTGTCGATGTGCCATCGCGGATGCATTCCGTCCAATAGTTGACGTAGGCCATCAATCGCGCCAAGGGATCCTCAATATTCCGATCGAGAGCCGCCAATCCTTCCCGAGCCTGCTGGCGGTGTCGCGTGACCACTGTCAACACCAAGTCCGCTTTGCTCGGAAAATGATGATGAATGCTGGGCTTGCCGATGTGCACCAGTTTGGACAGATCCGCATAGCTGAACCCGTGATAGCCGCCTGCGGCGAGCAGTTGCTTAGTGTGCTCTGCAATTTCGGTCGCACGGGGAGACAGATCAGCGCTCATGCCTATTCATTGGAGGGACTCATAACGCAAGAACAATGTTTCATGCGCGCACTTGGTATCTATACAACATCAACCAATCTACTAGTTGGTCGGGTTCGTGTCAATCCTTCGAGCGCAGTTATTGAATGCAGGGATAACGTCGCCCGGCCGCTAGGGCGGCCTTAAGCATCCAGACGCAGAACTGGCGGGATGATCGATCGGTGCGCAGCTGCTCGACCAGTGTAGCCAGGACGGAATTGTCGAGCGATTGCACGGCATACCACAGGCCCACACGTCGCGACACTTCGAAGCCCAGATAGGCCGGATCTCGACACCCGGACGGCCGCGCACCAAGGACTCAGGCGCCACGCAAGCCCCCAATCCTGCGGAGACCAAGTCTATGGCCAAGCATAGTGTTTCCGCGTTCGCCGCGGGCACGCTCGCCGCCGCGCCATAGTAGGGTAAGAGCCGCCGGCGCGTCGGATGATTCGGATAAACGATCCACGGCAAGGCGCAAGCGCCGCAACCCGCAGGGGCCGTCAGTAGATAGGACTCGACGAACAGTTGCAAGAACAGTTCGTCCTCGCAGCGCCCGTCTTCGGTCGACAGGCGGGCGTCTCCCTTGCAGCGATCGAGCAGATTGATGCAAAGCGCTTGCATCGCTTGTCGCGCAAATCAAGGCACAGCGACGCGCCTTCCTACTTCACGCGACAACCTGACAGGCGTGCCGCCCCAGGGTTGTAGCCCCCAACTGAACGCTTGACGGCGCACCACAGCCCGGCGAGTCATCCAAACGCCCCACGCGCCGCCAAAGCTAGTCGCGCTGCTGCATATGGCCTCCCCAATTGCCTGCACCCTGTTCCAGTACGCCTGAGGCGTACATCACTCAAGACCGCTAGCAGCTCCTCCCACCAAGCGGCAACTCGCGTGCATGTGCCCCATGCATCTCTTGACACTCGGTTCTGATGAGTTATTATCTATTATCTATTATCTATCAAATACGGAGCAGCCCATGACCCAAGTGACCGTTACCCTCGACGGCGCCACTCTCACTCCCGACGAAGTGATCGAAATCGCACGCAACCATGCCCGAGTTGAGTTGTCCGCGCACGCCCGGCGAGCACTTCGCACGACACGCGCTCACATTGAGGAGAATTGGCTCAACGATTTCGCTCCCCTGATGTACGCGTTCAATACTGGCGTTGGAAGTCTCAAAAATCGACGTATTGGAAGCGAAGAGATCTCGGAATTTCAGAGGAATCTTGTGCGCTCTCACTCTGCAAGCACTGGGGAGCGCATGCCATCCGAAGTCGTACGGGCCATGATGGCCATGAGGGCCAACGCCTTCGCCAGTAATCACTCAGGTGTTAGAGAGACGATTGTTGATAGGCTGCTCGCGATGCTGAATCACGACATCATCCCCGTCATCGCGGCCAAAGGAAGCGTAGGAGCGAGTGGGGATCTCGCGCCGCTCGCCATCATGAGTGCCGCGCTCATGGGCATGGCTGAGAGCAAGGTCGAGTTCCAAGGCGACGTTATCCCAGCCTCAATCGCTTTCGAACGTGCGGGGTTGGCACCGACCATGGATGTGCACGCAAAGGACGCAACGGCTCTCATCAATGGATCCACAGCTTCCCTAGCCTATGCAGTCTTGGCCGCACACGACGCACGGTCACTATTGACCGACGCCACTATCTCGCTAGGCATGACACTTGAGGCATTGCGCGGAGAACTGTCCTGCTTCGAAGACCGCGTCATGCTGGCTCGACCACATCGTGGTCAACGGCGCGTCGCCGCCGCGATACGCAATGTCGTTTCGGGCAGCGGTCGGTGCACAGAAGCGGCCCGACAAGTTCAGCTCCAGGCCTCCCAGGAAGCTGTGATTGAACCCCGCATTCAAGACGCATATTCCTTACGCTGTGCGCCGCAGGTCTATGGACCTGCGCTAGACGCACTCGATTACATCGATACCATTCTCAAAGCGGAAATGAACAGTGCAACGGACAATCCGTTGATATTTTCCGACCTAAAGGGAGGATACGATGTAGTTTCGGGTGGCCATTTCCATGGCCAATATATTGCGCAAGCAATGGATCTTCTTGCCTTGGCAGTAACTGATGTAGGCGCTATTTGTGACAGGCGGAGTGCCCGCCTCATCGACCCCGCTTGCAATTTTGGCCTACCTACTAACTTGATCGCTCAGCGGGCCGGAATAAACACTGGCTTCTCAGTTGTGCAAAGCATGGGTACGGGTCTTACTCTCGAAAATGTAGGACTATGCAGCCCCGCCAGCACAATTAGTTTGCCAGCAAAGGGAAACACCGAAGATCATGTGAGCAATTCTTGCTTTGCCGCCCGTCGGACTCGGACGGTAATTCAAAATACGCAGGCGATTGTCGCGGCCGAGCTGCTGATCGCCGCACAGGCGTTAGACCTGTCTGAGCCCCGTCTTAATGAATATCCACTTGGAATTGGTACCGCGGTAGCGCTTCAGGCTCTTCGGGAGAAAGTTCCAGCGACACTCGAAGACGACAGATGGGTGTATGACGATTTGGAGGCAATAAAAGCGATGGTGATCGATGGCACGTTTAGAAATGCTGTCGAGTCCGTTTGCGACCTTCTATTTTAATGACACCTTAATTAACCTCAGTGCGAGCTTCAGATGGATGCTTCAACAGATCTGACATTGCAGGAGCGGATTGCAAAGATAGTGGCCGATCGCATCGTCAAGGGTGAATTGATGCCAGGAGAGTGGTTACGCCAAGACACGATCGCACACGAGTTCGCCATCAGTCATGTACCAGTGCGTGAAGCATTTCGTCGACTCGAATCGCAGGGACTCGTGCTCAGCGAACCCCGCAAGGGCGTCAGAGTTGCGCATCTCGACGAAACATCCATCGTGGAAATCACAAGGATGCGAGCAGCATTGGAAACCTTGGCGCTGCGGGTAGCAGTACCGCTTATCAGGGACAGTGATATCGCTGACGCAGCCACAGCAATCGAACGCGGCAACCATGCCTCGGATATCGAGGAATGGGAAAGCTGTAACCGCGCTTTTCACGGAGCATTGATATTGAT
>NZ_JBFRFX010000049.1:0-44090 GCF_052115045.1 Cupriavidus sp. 2TAF22 | reverse complement strand
CCCGAAACCTCGAATCCTTCATCCATGGCCAGGCGACAGATTCGCCGTCAAACACCCAAGGTGGGAGCCCGGTGCCTGAATTGGGCACGCCGGGATCTGTGCGGGGGGTGTCCAGCAATGGGCATTCCTACCGCGATATTCCGCTTTCCCCACACCCCTGCCGCCTCTTCGAGGCGGACACAGCCTTCAGGTTAGCGGGGTGGAACCAGGCGGACAGATGCTCGCCGCCGTGTGGCTCTGGAGAGAAGGTCGCCACCGTGCTCATGCGCGATGCCGATTGCGCTTGAGGCGTGCATAGCGCAGATAGCGGGCATCGAGCATCTCTTCTATCACGTGCTGGCGGTCTCGGTCCTCAGGGTCGGGGGCGCACTCCAGCAGGTTTGTGTCTGCACAGAAACGCATGATCTCCAACAGCAACGCTTCGCGCCGCGGCGGCGGGAAATGCAGGCGTCTGGCTTTGGTCCAGTAGCGGTAGCCGGCATGGGTGAGGGCAAGCAGGGCGCCGGGCGTGCCATCGAGGTTGGCAGCGAGGGCCTTGGCTTCCAGCTGCAGGGGGATGGTGATAGTCATTGGTTCGGCTGGAGGCTGTTCAGGGCAATCCAACGGGAAACGATGTGCGCGCGGTTTCCCGTTCCCTCCTCGACATCGGCTTCGGCGGTCAGGCCACTGGGTCCTTGGAAAAGGGTCCGGATGGTTGCCCAACCGGGCACAATGCCCGGCAGGTGACGGTAGACGTGAATGACGCGCTCGCCCACCGTGAACGGCCCAGCGCGGCGGAAGTAGGGCACCCCGTTGGGAAAGCGCCCGATCTCTTCGGTAAGTTCATTGGCTAGGCTGTCCAGATACTGGCCGAGCTGGGAGCGCTGCATCCCGATGCCGCCGCTGGTTTCCATGATCGTAGGCGCGCTGCCAGCACCAACCTTACGGGCCCACCGCTCTACGGCTGCGCGCATCACCCGACGATAGTGCATGCCGCCGGCGAGAAAAACCGGGCCGAGCTGGTCGGGCCACGCCGCATCGGCCATCGCCGTCGACAGGTCCGAGAGCATGGTCTTCGCGAGACCTGCGGTCATGCGGGCATCGTAGAGGACAATCTCCGCGTCCGGCTGGATGAAGCCATGCTGCGCCGAGAGGATGATGACCTGGGGCTGCGCATCGGCTCGCACGTGGGCGCGGAACGTTTCATACATGACGCCATGAGGACCAACGCGCGAACCGGCATACGAGCAACGGCCGTGTGGGCAATTTCATCAAAGAGGATGAGTTGGAAGGGGGGCGCTGACAGCAGTGACCTACGTGGTGAACATGGATCCAATCTGCAGGGGCCTGCCGGAAGTCAAGGCCGCGCCTCCCGACGATGTCATATGTCCCGGCCAGCCTGCTTTGCGCTCCGCGCGCCGACGAGCGAGGCCTTGACGCCATGATGGGTACCCACATCGTGGTTTTGGGTGACCTCGCATATCGCGCGGGAAGACCGGGCTGGATGGGGGCTGCGGCGTCACAAACATAGTCGTCCGCGCTCCTCTCGCGGTAACCCGTGGGTCAGTAGCACAAGGGCATCGCAGCATCAAACTATTGCATTCGTTTGCACTGGCGTGAGATCGGGCGTTCGCAGATATAATTTCACTTTCGTGAAATAACGATGGAGTCGCTCTTTTACATGCCCTATTTTTTGAGCTGCACATGCCAAGACCTCTGCCAGATTCAACCTTGCCCTCCCGTGCCACGATCAAGATGTGCTCCGATCTCGGGGATAGAGTGCGCGCGACTCGCGCTCCCACGGTCTACCAATCGATCAGGCCGCCCGAACGTGCGGGGCGTCCGTGGGAATGCCGTCGAAGTTGGAAAACGGAAAGGGCGTTCACCTTGACTATGCCCTGCGCGCTTTGGTCCAATAGCGAATCCAAACATGCACGCATCATCCGGGCTCTGCTGAATCGTGGTGAGACATTCATGATTAACCATGTCCCAGCTTGCTTCACCTCCGAGCGACCCTGACGTTACATAGGGATTCCGAGTCATCTTTTCTTGACAGCCTACAACGGACGAATCGACGACAGGTTGGACCGACAGCATGACAGCTCGATGAATCGAGTGGCATACGCAAACTGCAATGCCGCTGTCCGGATGGAGCCATGCTGAGCGGTTAAGCATTCTGGCCCGAGCTCAGCGCGTTCGTAGGCCGGTTGTAGGTGTGCAGTCCCATCTCGTCGCTCGCCCCGGATTTGATGCAGGCTGGATTGAGAAAAGAATTGACCGGATTTGAAGGTCCTTGTAGGCGATTCAGGGGGCCGCTCCAGATACGGACGTACCGACACCTTGCCATTCAGGAGGGGATAACTGGCAAGAATGTGGATATTTCTACCGAACTTGCAGGAATGACCTGCCTGCGCGGCGCGACGAGCGTGCATTGAAACCTAGGGCACTCGGCACTGGGCCAGTTCAAAGACGAGACTCATCGTTGGCATAATTTTTGCGAAAGGCATTTTGAGGAAGTCAATCGCAGAGCTTGCGTGCCTGCCCACCTCGCCCACCTCGTTTCCCGAACCGGAGTCAATCATGACATCCCATTTTCTCGACGGCCCGGAGCAAGTGACGGAACCCGATTCAACCGCTTCGGGCGTCGCGTGGGGGGCAGTTTTAGCCGGCGGAAGTGCTGCGGCAGCAATCTCGCTGATTCTCCTCATTCTGGGAGTTGGTCTTGGACTTTCCGCCGCGTCCCCATGGGCTGGCAACGGTGCCAGCGCGAACACGTTGGGCGCCTCAACCATAGCTTGGCTCGTTTTTACTCAGCTTGCCGCAGCCGGAATCGGCGGCTATCTGGCAGGCCGTCTCCGCGTGAAATGGGCCTCAGTGCATACGGACGAAGTTTATTTTCGGGATACCGCGCATGGTTTTTTGGCGTGGGCGGTCGCYTCCCTGGCTACGGCAGCGTTCCTCACTGCGACGATCGGATCCATCCTGGTTGGTGCGACCGCGCCCGTCACGGCTGGGCTCCTGGCGAGCGCGCGATCGGTCGCAGCCTCGCCCGACCCGTCCCAGCAGCGCACCGCTTCCGGTGCTTACTTTGGGGATATGTTGTGGCGCTCCGACCAACCTTTAACAAGCACTGCCGAATCCGTACCCCGCGCCGAAATGACTGCCATTTTCTTGCACGATGTTCGATCGGGTGGGCTAACGCCCGAGGACAAGCTGTATGCGTCGAGGCAGGTGGCGCGGTTCACAGGGTTGAGCGACGTGGACGCTGAGAAACGTGTATTGGACACATATAGCAGGCTCGACAAAGCAATCAAGACTGAAGAAGCTGCTGCTGCGCAGCGGGCAGACATGGCGCGCAAGGCTACAGCACATGGAAGTCTATGGTTTTTCGTAGCCTTGCTTTGCGGTGCATTCTTTGCCAGCCTTTGCGCAACCTTTGGTGGTGCTCGGCGCGACCATATGGTCGTCTCGCAACGCGCAATGAGCGAACCTGCAGTCAGACCTGCTTAGGAGTACACGATGCGCTCGCTTCTTCTTCTTATGCTTGGGGTACCTATTCCGATCATCATCTTGATCGCGTTGTTTGCGCACTAGTACAACATTCCGGAAATAGGATTGGGAAAAAGCGCAATGGACCACTGGCAACTGGCATACCTCGGCATGCGGCAGAATTCCACGCGAACCCAGTGCAATGGATACGCCGGCCGAACGCGAAAAAACGGGCATGCTCACGATGGATCCTGCCGCCGACGAGCCGGACCGAGGGGCCGACGGTTCCGCAACTATTGAGGGGACGTCGTTCCCCCGGCGGCGCATCGCCATCACAAAATGCGATTCCTCATAGTACCTACGCGCCCACACCCGCGCCCCCTTGCGCTGCACCGCACAATCGAAAAGGGACCTCTTCTGGGACCGCGCTTGCATTTAATAGTGCCTTGGGGGTCTGGGGTTATGAAAATACTGATTGCGGACGATAATGCGTCAGAGCGCGAGCCACTAGGCGCGTTGGCTGCGTTTTTGGGACACGAAGTGGTTGTCTGCGGGGACGGGACGGAGGTGATAACCGCTGTCGCATGGTTCTGGCCGGACTTAATCATTCTCGACGTGGAGATGCCTGGAATGGATGGAATCTCAGCGGCTCGGCGCCTGGGGGAGCTTTATCCAACTGCCAGATGGCGCCTCGTCGCGTACACCGGACAAAGATCACTAGCGCAGCGCGAAGCTACAATAGCAGCGGGCTTTACTGAGCATTTCTGCAAGCCCGACGACCTGGCAAAGATCGAGCGTCTCATGAAAGATGGCGCGCGCGTTGGCACAGCGTCCTAGGTCCTCCTACGTTTATACGACATCGGAGGGTAGAGAAGCGAGCGCGCCGCGCCGAACTCACTCGCGGTATTCGTTGAGTTAATCTGGTCTGGCTCATCTGATACCACGGGGCCTTCCTCACAACTGGTCAGCACCGCCTCGCGCAATGGGAAAGCCCGCATCGAACGTCCCACGGCGGCGGCGTGGAGGCGGGCGGCTAGCCACGCCCGCCAGAACGGTGACCACTGCGGAGCCCCACTGCTGCCAGCAACGCGGCGCGACTGAACGGGCGTCGCTCAGGTGAGGCGAGATGGCAGCACCGGGGGTCCCGCCTCGCGCATTGCGCCCACCACTCAGGCCATCACCCGCGCGGCGTCCGCGCGCGCCCACCAGCGATGCTCGCCCACGGCCTCTAGGAATGCATCGAGCTGGGCGCCCCCATCGTTTTTGCCGATTACCACGCCCGGCCCGGCAAAGCCGCCGTCGATCCCGGCCGCGCGAGCGGCGGCCGCAATCAGCAAGGTGCCGGTGCCGCCTGCGCCGATCGGCTTGTAGTGCTTATAGGCCTCGCAGATGAAGAGCAGGGCGGCGGGGTCGGCCTGCAACGCGTCGACGTCTCCCTCCGGCACGTACACCGCGTCGAACAGCACCGAACCCACGGACGACAGCGCGTGGTCGACCGGCACCACCTTGCCTTGCGCGGAAGTCACGCCGCCAGCGCGCGGGCCAATCACCTTGGCGGATGCCCCGGCATCCTCGGCCCGGGCTTTGAACGCGGCTACCGCCGCGCCGCTCACGCCGTCCGCAACCAGCACGGCAATCTTTCGGCCACGGATATTGCCCTTCGGCTGCGACGCCAGGCTCAACGCTGGCGAAGCCGCCAGGCCGTAATCGTCGATCTCGACCGGCTTGCCCACAGGCTCCACGTTTATGCCGAGCTTGCTCGCCACGCCGGCGGCAAGCTCGGCCGCGATATGGGCCAGTTGGCCAACCACACGGGCACGGATGTCGGGGATCTCCACCTTGGAGAGTTCGAAGGTGTAGGCATCGACAATCTGACTTTTTTCCGTATCCGTCTGGCTGCGCCAGAACAGGTTGGCTTGCGAGAAGTGATCGGAGAATGTGTCGCTGCGCCGGCGCACCTTGGCCGCACCCTCCGCGGCCTTTTCAGCGTAACTCAGGTGTGCATCTGCGTTGCCCGCCAGGAACGGGCAACCGCCGCCCACGCTGTTGGGTTGATAGCTGGAGCGACCTCCCACCACCGTCTGACGCATCAAACCGTCGCGCTGGTTGTTGTGGACCGGGGCCAGTGCCCGGTTGATCGGCAGCTCATGGAAATTTGGGCCGCCCAGCCGCGTGAGCTGCGTGTCCAGGTAGGAAAACAGCCGCCCCTGCAACAGCGGATCATTAGTAAAATCCAGCCCCGGCACCAGGTGCCCGGGGTGAAAAGCCACCTGCTCGGTCTCCGCGAAGAAGTTGTCCGGGTTGCGGTTCAGTACCATCTTGCCCACACGGCGCACCGGCACCAGTTCTTCGGGAATCAGCTTAGTCGGGTCGAGCAAGTCGAAGCCGAACTTGTGCTCGTCCTCCTCGGGCACCAGTTGCACGCCGAATTCATACTCTGGGAACGCGCCGTTCTCAATCGATTCCCACAGGTCGCGGCGGTGGAAGTCCGGGTCCTTGCCGTTGATTTTGAGGGCCTCGTCCCACACCAGCGAATGCGCGCCCAGCACCGGCTTCCAGTGAAATTTGACGAAGGTGGCACTCCCCTTGGCATTGATCAGGCGGAAGGTGTGCACGCCAAAGCCTTCCATGGTGGCGAAGCTGCGCGGCAGCGCGCGGCCTGACATGGTCCACAGCACCATATGCATTGATTCCGGCWKCAGCGACACGAAGTCCCAGAATGTCTYGTGCGCCGACGCYGCCTGCGGGATCTCGTTGTGCGGCTCGGGTTTCACCGCATGGACGAAGTCGGGAAACTTGATGGCGTCCTGGATAAAGAACACCGGCATATTGTTGCCGACCAGATCGCAATTGCCTTGCCGCGTGTAGAACTTGACGGCGAAGCCGCGCACGTCACGCGCAAGATCCGCCGACCCGCGTGAGCCCGCCACGGTGGAGAAGCGTACGAACACTGGCGTCTGGGCTCCCTCACACTGCAGGAAGTCGGCAGTGGTGAATTCCGCCAGCGACTCATACAACTCGAAGTAGCCATGCGCGGCGGCGCCCCGCGCGTGGACCACGCGCTCCGGGATGCGCTCGTGATCAAAGTGAGTGATCTTCTCGCGCAGCAGGAAGTCTTCGAGGAGTGTGGGGCCACGCGCCCCCAGGTGAAGCGAGTTATCGTCCTCGCCAATGGGCATGCCCTGGTTGGTGGTCAGCACGCGGTCCTCGTTCGAGACGAGATTGCCGACTGTATCGGTGCCCAATACCGTAGGCCGGGGAGCGAGACGCTCTGTCACGGCGCGGTCGTATGCGGCATCCGCCCCGGTGGCCGCCCGGCTGACGGTCTGTGTCTTATCGCTGGTGGTTGCTCCAGTGACGGTTGGCGGCGCGGTTTCGTTGGGCGCGGGTTTGGGCTTGTTAGCTGCGCTGTTGGCAGGCTTCTTGGGGGCTGGCGTCTTTGGCATGGCGGATCCGGGAGAAGTTTCGGCAAGAACGAGCTGCAAGGACCGATCCAAGGCAGATTGCGCGCCAAGGACGAATCGGCGCAAATCGATATGCGCACGCGCGCTCCAGCCAATCCTCACTGTGCTAGAACCTGTGTCCAAACGGGGCTGGCTATCGCTCGGGTAACGTGGCCCCGGTACGACGCATTTCTACAAGACAGTGGTAGATATTGCCGCCGAATATTGCACAGCGGCGGTTGGTGCCCTGCGTTAAGGGACTCTCAGACTAGCGCCTGTTCCAGTAGGCGCATCATGCATTTATGTCCCAGATCCTAATGAAAGATCGGGAACTCCGTCTTTTCGTTTAGAAAGCGTGCCCGCATTTCGCGATGCCTGACTCAGCTTCCTGCCAACTTTCCCCGTCATCAAAGCGCCCATCAACTCCTTTTGTACGGTTGGCATAGAATCTGCGGCTGGCTGGGCGTTCGCCGACACAAGGCGTTTCAACGCCATTGCAGAGTGAGTGGCGGTTCTTCGCCGCGAGTTGCCGCGGGCGGCGTTGCGTGGGGAACCGCGCAAAGCGCGGGAAGCAGAGGAAGCAAAGCACCAGGCCGAAGCGCTGTCAAGTGTGCAAGACGCGATTGCGGCGCGCTTCGGCAAGGGCTCTTCGGTGCGGGTTCAGACAGATCCTCAAAAACTGCCGCAAAAATCCGACGTTAGAGCCGCAGCGGGGATGGCACCCGATTCGATATCTGGGCGCCGGATCGCCGAACGACGGGATTGTCGCTAGCATGCCGCCGGGCTCAGTTGGCGTTCCTCCGAATGGACACTAGAGCTGGGAAAGGGTGCGGTGAAGAATGCGTCGATGAGGGGGATGTTCAGAATCAAAACGGGGGGAGGGATACAACTGATTTGGTGGCTCCACGATAGTCGTCCGAGATTGGCCGACATACCGCCGGCTTTGCGTATCTACCGACTTGAGGAGAAAGGTTTTTTTCACCTGAGAAGGAGCAGGTGGGGGCGCCGTCCTGAATGACCGAGAGAGCGCTCCTATGCTCTTATGCGCCGTTGTGCCGATCGCATATTGTATCGGCCACGCGTTTCACGCAGCCATGTTTTGCTTGCACAGCGAAGGTAATACGCCGGTTCCCGGTAAGCGGTACACTGACCACGTCTAACTCATTCGCAGGACTCGTGCGGTATTCGTACTAGGGGGCCGGAAATTTGATGCTCTGATCATGCGGACTTGGAAGCTTCAGGGCGCGCTCTAGGCCTAATATTGCCCTGTTGTTCAGAGCAATGGGGCCCGCGCTGGCCACCCCGCCCCGTGCGTCCGGGGGCTGGTTATACTTGCTGACAAGAGGCGTCTCGCGCTGGCGAGGTGCGCCATCCTGAGGGAGCCCACGATGGAAGAGCACGACGCCACGCCACCCGCACCGGCTAACGATCAGAACGCGATGCCCGCCGATCGGCCCGCGTCGCTTGAGCACACGCGCGAGGCTATTCGCATCTTCGCGGGGCTAGCTCCCGATTTCCAAGGTAGGCGTTCACCAACGCAACAGGCAATAACTCTTCGCAGCTACGCAAGCATTCCCTCATGATTTTCAAGATCCACTTAGCAAGGTACCTGATCCAGTGCACTCCCGTGCAATGCAACATGACCGTTACTCGCAGCGAGGCAAGCGGACAGCAAATACCGTTTCTTCTTGGTCGGACCGTGCTGTTATCTCGCCACCATGAGCTCGGGCAATCTCGCGCGCGATGTACAGGCCTAGTCCAAGGCTGCCATCGGCGGGTTGGCTGCTCTCATGCTCGGGGGCCCGCTTTAGAGGGTCAAAGAGCTGAGCCAGGGTCGATTGCTCGATGGCTCGCCCACTATTCCTGACCTCGAAGCGAACTTCCCGCTCGTCTCCGGCCACAACTACTCGTACAGGCTCGTCCGGCGCTCCGTACTTGATTGCATTCACCACCAGATTGCCGAGCAACTGCTGCAGACGTCGACCATCCCAAACACCCTGCGTGTCGCCCTTCACCTCCAGATTGATCCCGTGGCCCGGATGCGCAGCGCGTAACTGAGTTAACTCTTCGGCGAACAAGTTCGCCAAGTCGACTTTGTCCGAACCAAGATTGATACGTAGACCCAACGATGTTCGATTGAAATCAAGTAAATCGTCCAGGAGCGCCTTCAGGCGAGCACCGCTCTTGATCAGCCGCTGAGCGGCACCGGATACGTTCTCTCCAGCTTCCACACTCGCAAGATAGACCGCAGTCAACTGGATGATATGCAGGGGGCTTCGCATGTCATGGCCCAGCATTCCCAAAAACAGGTTGCGAGCCTGGTCCACTTGCGCAGTAAAAAGACCGATCGATTCTGCCAGCGCCTGATCGATGGCCTCATTGAATCGGATCATGTCATCGAGATCAGGTGAGTCAGGCTGACAATTGTCGATCCATAGACGAAGAACGCTGGCGCGCAGAGCCCGGTACTCAGCCGCCAGTTGGTTGATGTCGAAGCCGCTTCGCAAGCGAAGATGGGCATGCGTCTGTGCGGCGGTTTCTGCGGCGTCGATCAATTGGAGGGCTAGGCCCCTCGACTTTTCTGCCTGGGCTATCCTGGTCTGGAAAGTAGACAAATCCTTTGCGACTGCCCGCAGAATTTGCTCGGCGTGGTCGCGTAGTGCCGGCGGATTCATAGTCGCCGAAGCCGGCAATTGCGTACTCGCAAACGCTTCCCACTGCGCCAGGATGGTCTCCATGTCGTGGAGAATGAACTCAGCCAGTCGCAGTTTTGCCATGGAAATCCGAAGTGGTTCGTTGCCGATGTGACATGCTCAAATCGCTCGTAAGTCGGGCAACAGACGATCACATTCTTGCTTCACGACGGCATAACATTCGCACACACGCTGCTCCAACCCAGGCCTGTCGAGTACTTCGATATGCCCATGACGGTAGCGAATCAGGCCGGCGCTCTGTAGTTTCAGCGCCGCCTCTGTCACGCCAGATCTTCGCACGCCCAGCATGTTGGCGATTAACTCCTGCGTCATGCGCAGTTCGTTGGACGGCAAGCGGTCCATGCTCAGCAATAGCCAACGGCAAAGTTGCTGGTCGATTGAATGATGCCGATTGCAAACAGCGGTCTGTGCCATTTGCGTGATCAGCGACTGCGTATAGCGAAGCAGTAGTCGCTGCATTGGGCCACCTCGATTGAATTCTTGCTTCATGGCGGCGCCGCTTAACTTATAGGCGCGGCCAGCGCTCTGTACAATCGCACGGCTCGGCGTGGTTTCGCCTCCCATGAAAAGGGCAACACCCACGATGCCTTCATTACCGACGATCGCAATTTCGGCTGATGCGCCGTCTTCCATGACGTAGAGGAGAGAGATGATCGACGTGGTTGGGAAGTACACATGATCGAGGCGGTCTCCAGACTCGTAGATAACGTGGCCTAGTGGCAAATCTACCGCGGCCAGTAGCGGAGTTAGGCGAGCCCACTCCACTTCGGGCAAAACGGACAGGAGGTGATTTTCCCTAGGGTTTCAAGCGCATGCATGCGTCGGCCTCACTGCTCGTGTTATGCCCCTTGCTGCACTTTTTGGCAGCAGATGACGGGTTGGCACCGCAATCTAAATATACGCCCACTGACGCACGACCAGAAAGGGATCTTTACCAAGATGCCAGGACACGGCAGAATTCATCCAACCTATCTGCCCTTGGCGCGGCCGCGGTATCACCGCTGCCTGCAGCATCCAGGGCACGCGGTGTGGCTTGGCTAGTAAAACAGGTTTCCGGGCCTCTTCGATGGCTGCGGCAGGACGCAGTCGTTTTCGTCACTTTTTGCAGGGAAAACAAGGGAGCCCCGCTCGCTGCGACTCGCTGACGAACCACTCGCCGAACTCACCATGCTGTGAGGCTTCGACGACGATCTGGCTGCCCAAATCACCCAAACCAGTAACCGCATTCGCGGCCTGCTCACCCAGATCCATCCGCACTGGAACGGACCTCGCATGGACCATCCGGCCGTGCTCGATCTGCTCGAGCGCTACCCGTTGCCCGCCGAGCTTGCCGCGACCAGCGAGAAGACGCTCGCCAGCCGCCTAACCATGCTAGCGCGCGTAGGCAGCCACCATCGTCATGCCGCGCCTGGCCCTGCAGCTCGTCGCCTCACGCAAACAACGCGACGAGGTCGCCAGCGAAGTCGAACGCCTGGTACAGGCACACCCTCGCTGGCCGGTCCTGACCAGCATGCCGGAAGTCGGCGTCAGGACCGCCGCCAGACTCCTCACTGAGGTCGCGAAGCCTTCGCTTCAGCCGCGCATCTTGCCGCCTATGCCGGTCTCGCCCCGGTCACCCGCCGCTCAGGCTCGTCCATCCGCGGCGAACATCCGACCATAGCGAACCCCTCGGGCCGCCTCGCGCGAAAGGCCACTTCCTTGTCGACCACCAGCTCGTTCGTCCGCTCATCGAGCACGCAAAGCAAGGTGGGGCTCGCCGCCGTAGCCGGCAATGCTCACTGCAAATTGCCCTCGTTCGGCGCCTCCGCCGTTTGCCTGGTGCCCGCGTGCTTACGACAGCAGGCTTTCGTAGGGGATGTGCAGGCCATCGTGCAAGCGCTTGACCATGCACAGGCTGAGCTTGCGCTTGCGGATCAGTACCTCAGACACGCGGCCACTGGAGCCAATCCCGCGACGATGTAGCGCTATACGGGCGGTATCAGGCTGCCATGAGGCCGCTGCTCGGTTTGCCGACGCCGGCGGCAGCGAACTTGCCACCATGCGCGCGCCCTCAATAGCTGCCGCCGATCATTGCCGGCGCAAACGTGCCGGAGTTCCCTATGCAACATTCCGTTGAGTATCGCGGCTTCGAAATCTGGATTGACATGGTTGGAAGTTCCCAGGACATATTCGAGGCCTGGTACCGCCTGCGCAGTTCGTAACCGTCCGCTGAAGGCCGTGTAGACGCGTAAGGTGAATGTATCCAGAGTAGTCACCATCAGAATTTGGTGGGGACTACTTTGGAGTCTGTGGCAAAACGGGGCGGTCGCCTGCACGGGAGCCGCAATCACCCGATTGAACTCAAACGCAGGCTGGCAGAAGCTGCGTGCGTGCCAGGCGTTGTTTCTGTTTCAAAGCTGATATGACTCCCCGTGTCAATCGAGATTGGTTTGGTTCGGTTTCACAGTTCCATGTTGTTCCTCACCCAATTTCCTGAGGGCGACGTAGCAGTAAGTCTCGACGGTGGATCACGCTGATATCCGCGGGTTGGCTACCGCATTACAGAGGTCCGCCCAATGAGCCTGCCCGCTATCTAGCGCCGCAAGTCGGATGAAATCCATTGCTTAGCTTTTTCGCGGGTTGCTCGTGTGCCGGGCTACGCCGCCTTCAGGAAACTGGTCTCACAGTAGTGACAGATAGATTGATACCGGCGCTGGGTTACGTTGTCTGTGCCTCGTTCGGTACGGCAAGCGACATCGCGAGCTGGCTGATATCCCAGATGAACCCGCTCAGTTCGCGGGCCACCGCGACCACCGCAATGTTCGGGTTCTTGCCACGTGCGGCAAGTCTCCGATAGCGCCGACACAGTCGAACCTGGGCGTCCCAGGACCGATCAACGATGGCCTTGGGGATGCCTTCGTGCCGGCGCTGGATCTCGGGGCTCACACGTGCCGGGTGCCGGTAACTCCAGGCAGCCTCGACGAGCAGCTTTCTGGCGTAGCTGTTGCCAGTCTTGGTGATGCTGCCCTGTCGTCGCTTCTCACCGGACGAGTGTTCGGCGGGCGTCACACCGAGCCAGGCCATTAGTTGGCGTGGATGCGCAAAGCGTGAGAGATCACCCAATTCGGCAAGGATGCCTATCGCTGTGGTGAACTGCACCCCGCGCATGGCCTGCAGGCCCCGTACGGCCGGGTAGAAGCGCCAGTTGGCCACCGCCTCGCGCAGGGCCGCTTCGAGACGGCTGCATTGCGCGAGCCGGTCCTCGATAGCACGTCGATATTCGTCAAAGGCAAGTTGCTGCCAGTCGCTATCGAACGCAAATGCGCTTATCCAGCGCCGGTGTGCTGGCCCCCAGTCAGCTCTGCCGGTGTAGCGGACACCGTGCGAAAGCAGAAAGGCCTTCAGCCGTTGGCGGGCGCGCTTCAGATCGTCCTTGGCGCTGACCCAGGCACGTGACAGATCCCGGAATGCTTCGTCTTCGACGCTGGGCACGTACACGGCCGAGAGGTCACCGGCGCGCAGCGATCGCACGAGCTTGACCGCATCGCGCCGATCGGTCTTGACGCGCTCGCCGGGCTTCTTCGGGATCAGCGACGGCGCGCACACCATGCACTCGAATCCCTTCCCTGCAAGCTGCCGATAAAGGCCATAGCCGCAAGGGGCCTGCCTCGTAGACGATGCGGATCCGGCGCGATTTAGACTGCAGGCGCTTGCACAGGCGATCGATATCGGCCTTCGACGTACCGATCTTGCCAAGCAGTTCGACCTCGGCCATGCCGAGTGCATAAGCAACGGTGATCGAATCCTTATGGACGTCTAAACCGACATACAAAGTGCTATCGTGTTCCATGCTGGCCTCCGCGCTGGAAATCGCCGGGTGTGGCACTGTCCACACCATGCGGCTCTGGCAGTCATGCTAACCCGCGTTTGATTCCTCACGGCGGGCCAGCCTTTGCCTCCAGGGGAGTCATACTGACTAGCGCTGGAACACGAGAGCGCGCGAAATCGGGGGCTGACTAAGCGGCAAGGCGGTGGTCTTCTTCTCCGGCGATGGAGGGATACCAGCGTTCAACGTAAGAACATAGCTGGTTATTGAGCACCGCGGTCCGGATTTGCAGTAGTTTGTGCGTGTGCCGAGGCCGCCAGGCCATCTGCTGCCGTTTGACGAACCGCTTGCTGATCACCTGGTTGACGGCTGACTCGACAAAACCTGAGGCAATGGGCTTGCCATGTCGATAGCGGTCACCGTAGTTCACGATGAAGTGCCGGTTGTTGTCCAAGTAGACAATGAACTCCTCGAGCTTGCCAAGGAGTTTGGCCTCCTCGGGGCTGGCCTCAGCGTCCAGATCCCAGCCCAGGCTTTCCAGTCGGCGCAACGCCGGATAGGGGCAGCCGTGCCACAGGTGCCACTTGGAGCTATGCAGCGCCTTGATCAATTCCGCGTTGCTGGGGCCGTCGCTGTGGGCCGGCCGGCCCTTGATCATCTGTGCGAGGTTCTGTACCCGCATGGCGATGTGGAACCAATCGAGAACGTACTCACCGCGGTCACCAAAACCGAGCTGGGCAAACCGTACGGTATCCCCGCCGTCCGACAGAAAGGTCACCGGCTGACTGGGTTGCACACCCTCACGAAGAAGGAAATTCCACATACGATCGGCCGGTCGGCGCTCCAGTTTATGCACGTAGGCAAAACTATGCCCGCCATCCTGATCCCGCAGGGACTTTCCGACGATCACTTCAAACCAGCCATCCTGGCGGCGCCGGTGGCCGGCCCGCCGAAGGTAGCCGCCGTCAATGCCGACCGCGCGGATCGGACTGGGCTCCGGGATCTCGGACGAACCGACGCTCGCGGTCACCTCCGCCTGCTGCCGGGCGTCGGTGGCCTGTTCCGCTTCCAGCCGGCGACCGAGCGTGGTGACCTGGCGCCGGATTGAGGTGGCTGCCAGTACATGATCGAGCGGCAATACCTCTTGAAGGACGTTGACGGTCAGACCATACGACATCAACGCCGCAAACTTGACCTCGAGATACTGCAGTTCTGGACTGACCCGCTCAGGCAGACAGCGGGCGACCGGGCTGAAGCTACCTGCGTCGCCCTGGCACCGCCGGCAGGGATACAGCCTCGGACTGTCAATCGACAGTCGCCCGAACGCGCTCCGGAAAACCAAGTAATGGTGGCCCTTGCAAGCCAGCTGCGCCCCGCACGTGGGACAAACGCTGGTCCGGGCAACTGCCTCCGCAACCTGTGCCGTGACCATCGTGCGCTGCAGCCGACCCAGCAATGATTTCGCCTCCTCCAGATGCAGGCCCAGCGAGCCCACATCAAGGCCATCTCTCTCGAGCTGGGCTATTTCGGTGACGGTGGCTGGCGCGCCTCCATCGTCCTGCACTACGAGTAGCAAGCTGATACGCATGGCCGCCGTCCTCCCTTGGAGGCTGCGGCGACCAGTCTACCCCTCGAGCTGTCGCAACCGATCATTGACGGTCTGACGGTCAAAGCGACGATCCAGCCAAGTCAGCCACCGGTCGACCGCGTCGCGTAGGTCTTCCAACACGATAGGCCCTTCGCGCAGCGACTCGATCCAATCGACGAACTCATATTCACTGTGTTCGCCCCTGGCCTCCAGATACCTCTCGATCCCGCCAATGTCCTCGGGCGGACATGGCCCGCAACCCGCCACGCAACGGGGCAGCCGACCAGGATGTTCCCGCAGCATACGCCGCTCCATCCGTATCTCGTGGCGCCACCACGCGTTGAAGTCATACACATAGACGAAGCCTTCGTGTTCGCGGAGATGAAACGCGGTCAGCGGCAGTTCGTTTGCCACTGTGCAGAACTGCAAGATGCCCTCATGAGCTTCGCCGTAACGTCTGCCACGAATGCTGAACTCGTGCAGATGTTCGTCGGCCCAGCCCATGACGACTTGGATGACATTTCGCCCGAGGGTCAAGTGCTCGGGAACGAGGACGCGCCGCCAAACCGGCGGGCTCAGGCCGCGCAGAGCAATTCGAAGTTGAAGGACGGAGATCGCCGGCCCAGGATCGGAAGCCATGCGCGCATTGTAGGTGCCTCATTGGCCTCTCGGCAGCGGTCCTGTGGTTTGCCCCCGATTTGGCGCGCTCTCGTCAGCACCGGCTGCGCAACGTCTTGCTTCGGGGCCACGCATGCGCTAAGTTGACCTGTATCAACTTTTCCCCGCTGCAGAAGCGCATCATTGTGCATTGCCGCACGCGCGGCGCCTGGTGTGGGCATCACGGTGAAAACGGCAGCAAGGGCACGGGCGGCTTGAGGATGATCGCATGACCGGAGCAAGGACAGCGCCAGTGGCGCATCGCCGGACGGCCATGCCGGCACGGTTGGGGGCCACGTGCCCGCATGGACCGGCTCCGCCCGCACATGGAGGCTGCCGGTGAGCGCGAGCCGGGGCGTGGTTGCTGCGGTGCGCGGCAGCGTCGTCGACGTGCGCTTCGAGGCGGGGCTGCCGCCGATTCGCACCTTGCTGCGTACCGGCGTGGATGGCCGGATCGCCATCGAAGTCCTGGCGCAGCGGGATGCGCGGCATGTGCGCTGCATCGCGCTGACCTCCACCCAGGGGCTGGCGCGAGGCATGGCGGTGCAGGACACCGGTGGGCCGTTGCAGGCGCCGGTGGGCGCCAGCATCCTGTCGCGCATGTTCGACGTGTTCGGCCAGCCCATCGACCGGTTGCCGGCGCCGCAGCATGTCCAGTGGCGTTCGGTGCACCGGGCGCCGCCGCCCCTGTCTCAGCGCTCCACGCAGTCGATGGTGTTCGAGACCGGCATCAAGGCGATCGACGTGCTGCTGCCGCTCGAAACCGGAGGCAAGGCAGGCCTGTTTGGCGGCGCGGGCGTGGGCAAGACGGTGCTGCTCACCGAGCTGATCCACAACATGGTCGGGCATCACCGGGGCGTGAGCATCTTCTGCGGCATCGGCGAGCGCTGCCGCGAGGGCGAGGAGCTTTACCACGACATGCGCGAGGCCGGCGTCCTGCAGGACATGGTCATGGTCTTCGGCCAGATGAACGAGCCCCCGGGCGCGCGCTTCCGGGTTGGCCATGCGGCGCTGACGATGGCCGAGTACTTCCGCGACGATGAGCACCGCGACGTCCTGCTGCTGATCGACAATATCTTCCGCTTTATCCAGGCCGGATCGGAGATCTCGGGCCTGATGGGGCAGATGCCGTCGCGGCTGGGCTACCAGCCGACCATGGGCACCGAACTGTCTGGGCTGGAGGAGCGCATCGCCAACACCGACACCGGTGCCATCACCTCGATCCAGGCGGTCTACGTGCCTGCGGACGATTTCACCGACCCGGCAGCGGTGCATACCTTCTCGCACCTGTCGGCGTCCATCGTGCTATCGCGCAAGCGCGCAAGCGAGGGCCTCTACCCGGCCGTCGACCCGCTGCAATCGAATTCCAGGATGGCCACGCCCGGCATCGTCGGCGCGCGCCACTATCGCCTGGCGCAGGATATCCGCCGCACGCTGGCCCAGTACGCGGAACTCAAGGACATCATCGCCATGCTGGGGCTGGAACAGCTCTCCCCCGCCGACCGCGACGTCGTCGCCCGCGCCCGCCGCCTGGAGCGTTTCCTGACCCAGCCGTTCTTCACCACGGAGCAGTTCACCGGCATCAAGGGCAGGACAGTCAGCCTGGCGGATTCGCTCGATGGGTGCGAGCGCATTCTGCGCGACGAGTTCAAGGACTACCCCGAAAGCGCGCTCTACATGATCGGGCCGATAGCCGAAGCGAGGGGCAAGCCCGCGCCCGTGGCGCCAGAACCAGCAGAGGAGAGCCATGCCGCCGGATCACATGCTTCTTGAAATACTGCTGCCCTTCCGGGTCTTCCTGCGCAAGCGCGAGGTGTTGCGCATCGTGGCGGAGACCGCCGGGGGGGCGTTCGGCATGCTGCCGCATCGCCTCGATTGCGTCGCGGCGCTCGCGCCCGGCATCCTGGCCTTTGAAACGCCGGCCGATGGCGAAGTGTTTATCGCGGTCGATGAGGGCGTGCTGGTCAAGACCGGCCTCGATGTGCGCGTGTCGGTGCGCCGCGCCATGGCAGGCGCCGACCTGGCCACGCTGCGCGACACCGTGGAGCGCGAGTTCCTGGCCCAGGACGAGCAGGCGCGCAGCCTGCGCACGGTCATGGCTAAGCTGGAGACGGGCTTTCTTGCCCGCTTCGCCAAGCTTCACAAGCCGTCGCCATGACCGTGCCACCGCCCGGCGGACAGCCGAAGCCCGAGCCCACGCTGGCAGGCAAAGTGGGCGCCAAGGCGCAGCGCAAGCTCAGGGCGCGGCGCCAGGGCGTGCCGGGGGTCTGGTTCGGGCTGGGCATGATGGGGCTGGTCGGCTGGTCGGTGGTTGTGCCGACGCTACTCGGCGCGGCGCTGGGCATCTGGCTGGACAAGCACTATCCGGGCCGGCACGTGTGGACGCTGGCGCTGCTGGTGGCCGGCCTGGTGCTCGGCTGCTTCAATGCGTGGCACTGGGTCGCCAAGGAGGACCGCGCCATGCGGCGGGACCAGGGCCAGAACGAGGAGGAGAAAGACGATGCGAATACATGACGTGGCGGCATTGCTGCTTGCGGCCCTCGTGGGTGGCGCACTCGGAGGCTTCTTTTTCGGCGGCCTGTGGTGGACGGTCCGCCGGACGCTTTCATCCGGAAAGTCGGCCCTATGGCTGCTGGGCAGCCTGCTGCTGCGCATGGGCGTCACGCTGCTCGGCTTCTACGCCGTCGGCGCGGGGCAATGGGAGCGGATGGCTGCCTGCCTGGCTGGTTTCGCAGTGGCACGCCTGGCGGTGACATGGATGACGGGGCGATGGGCGGACCACCGCCGCACCCCGGCGCCTCGGGAGACGGGCCATGCGCCTCAGCCCTGACCAGTGGATCTTCTGGCAGCACGGCTTCGTCAAGCTCAACGGCACGATCCTTTTCACCTGGGTGCTGATGGGGGTGCTGACCCTGGGCTCCTGGCTGGTCACGCGCCGGCTCTCGTCCGGCCACCGCCGCTCGCGCTGGCAGAACCTGCTTGAAATTATCGTGACCGGGATCGCGCAGCAGATCGCGGAAGTCGGCCTGCGCCAGCCGCGCAAGTATCTCGGTTTCCTGGGCACCCTGTTCCTGTTCGTCGCCGCGGCCAGCCTGTTTACCATCGTTCCCGGCTACGAGCCGCCCACCGGATCGCTGTCGACCACGCTGGCGCTGGCGTTGTGCGTGTTCGTGGCGGTGCCGCTGTACGGCATCCGCGACCAGGGGCTGCGCGGCTACCTGAAGTCCTACCTCGAGCCGACCTTGATGATGCTGCCGTTCAACATCATCAGCGAACTGTCGCGCACGCTGGCGCTGGCTGTTCGCCTGTTCGGCAATATGATGAGCGGAGCCATGATCATCGCCATTCTGGTGACGATCACGCCGTTCCTGTTTCCCATCGTGATGACCGCGCTCGGCCTGCTTACCGGCATGGTGCAGGCTTATATCTTCAGCATCCTGGCCGCGGTCTATCTCGCGGCGGCCACGCATAGCGGCAAGGCGGAGCCAGGCCTGCCGATCGAAAAAACACCCTGAACCCGACCAAGGAACCATCCCATGGACAGCCTGACAATCATCGCGGTGGCATCGATCGCCATGGCCGGCCTCTGCACCGGCTTCGGCTGCATGGGGCCCGCGCTCGCGGAAGGCCGGGCGGTAGCGACAGCGCTGACGTCGCTGGCGCAGCAGCCCGATGCATCGGCCACGATCACGCGCACGCTCTTTGTCGGCCTGGCGATGATTGAGTCGACGGCGATCTACTGCTTCGTCGTCTCGATGATCCTGATCTTTGCCAACCCCTTCTGGAACGCCGCCATCGCCCGCGCGGTGGCCAGGTAAGCCATGCTGATCGACTGGTTCACCGTTGGCGCGCAGGCGCTCAACTTCGTCATCCTCGTCTGGCTGCTGAAGCGCTTTCTTTACCAGCCCGTGCTTGACGCCATCGACGCCCGCGAGGGCAGGATCGCCAGGCAGATCGCCGATGCCAGCGCCAGGGAGGCCGAGGCGCGCAAGCAAGGCGAGGCGTTCCAGCAGAAGACCGATGCGTTCGAGCGCGAGCGCGCTGCGCTGCTGGCACAGGCGGCTGGCGATGCCGAGACACAGCGCCGGCAATTGCTTGAAGCCGCGCGCCAGGCAGCGGACGCGCTTGCAACGAAACGGCAGGAAGCGCTGCGCAGCGAATCCGGTCAACTGACGCAGGCGCTCGGCGACCTGGCGCGGCGCGAGGTGTTTGCCGTCGCCCGCCGGGCGCTCGCGGACCTGGCCTCGGCGAGTCTCGAAGAACGCGTGGCCGACGTCTTCATCCGCCGCCTGCGTGCGCTCGACGAACCGGCGAGAGCTAGTCTTGCGGCCGCCTTCAGGCGGCCGGCGGCGCACGCGGTGGTGCGCAGTGCGTTCGCGCTGCCTGCCGCACAGCGCGCCGCCATCCAGGCGGCGGCGGATGAAATCCTGAGCACCGCCATCCCCTTGCAGTTCGACACGGCTCCGGAACTGGTAAGCGGCATCGAACTAATCGTCGGCGGCCAGAAGCTGGCCTGGAGCATCGATCGCTATCTCGGCTCGCTGGAGCATGCCGTGAGCGAACTGCTGAGCCCGGAGAACGCGGCGATGCATGCCGGGCCCGAGCCGGAATCCGCGCCACAGGCCGCGCCGAAGCCAGCGCCGAAGCCCGAGGCCAGCCAGCCATGACCTTCGCGCTTACCCCGCCGCAAACCGCCATCGAACGGGCATTCGCCGCCATGGGCGAGGCGCGCAGCCGGTTCGTGCCGGCACTGGCAGCGCAGGAGGTGGGCACGATCGTCAGCGTGGCCACGGGCGTCGCGCAAGTCTCCGGCCTGCCTGGCATCGGCTATGACGAGCTAGTGCGCTTTCCCGGCGACGTGTACGGCATCGCGTTCAATGTCGATGAAGGCGAGGTCGGCGTGGTGCTGCTCGACGACTACTGGCGGCTGCGGGCCGGCGACCAGGTCGAGCGCACGGGCCGAGTGATGGACGTGCCCGTGGGCAAGACGCTGCTCGGGCGCGTGATCGATCCGCTGGGCCGGCCGCTCGATGGCCTCGGGCCGCTCGCGGCCAGCGCGCGGTTGCCGATCGAGCGCCCGGCCGCGCCCATCATGGAGCGCGCGGCGGTCACGGTGCCGCTGCAGACCGGCGTGAAAGTCATCGATGCGCTGATCCCCATCGGGCGCGGCCAGCGCGAGCTGATCCTGGGGGACCGCCAGACCGGCAAGACCGCGATCGCCATCGATACCATTCTGAACCAGCGCGGCCAGGACGTCGTGTGCGTGTATTGCGCCATCGGCCAGCGCGCCTCGGCCGTCGCCAAGGCGGTGGCGACCCTGCGCGCCAAGGGGGCGATGGACTATACCGTCGTGGTCGTCACCGAAGGCAACCAGCCACCGGGGCTGGCCTATATCGCGCCGTATGCCGCCACCAGCATCGCCGAGCACTTCATGGAGGCCGGGCGGGACGTACTGATCGTCTATGACGACCTCACCCAGCACGCCCGTGCCTACCGCGAGCTTTCGCTGCTGCTGCGCCGCCCGCCCGGCCGCGAGGCTTTCCCGGGGGACATCTTTTATATCCATTCGCGGCTGCTGGAGCGGGCCACGCACCTCGCCGCCGAGCGCGGTGGCGGCTCGATTACCGCGCTGCCGATCATCGAGACCGAGGCGCAGGACATGTCGGCTTACATCCCGACCAACCTGATCTCGATCACCGACGGCCAGGTCTATCTGTCGCCTACGCTGTTCGAGCTTGGCGTGCTGCCCGCGGTGGATGTCGGCAAGTCGGTGTCGCGCGTGGGCGGCAAGGCGCAGCGGGGCAGCTTTCGCGCCGTGGCCGGCGATCTCAAGCTCGCCTACGCGCAGTTCGAGGAACTCGAGACGTTTTCCCGTTTCGGCGCCCGGCTCGATGACGACAGCCGCCAGTCCATCGCGCACGGTCAGCGCATTCGCGCCTGCCTGATGCAGCCCGAATCGGACCCGGTCCCGGTGCCAGCGCAGATCGCCATCCTGAGCGCGCTGACCGCGCGGCTGTTCGATGCCATGCCGCTGGACCGGATGCAGGACGCGCAGCTTGCAGCGCGCGCCGCGGCGGTGAGCATCCCGCCCGCGATATCCGCCCGCTTCGAGGCCGCGAGCAAGCCGGACGAGGCCGATGGCCAGGCAGTTACCGCGATCGTCCGCGCCGCCCTTGCGCAGTTCCAGGCCGGTGCTGATACCGGGGCCGGGCTCGAAGCGCGGGCACATTCTCCGGCAGAGGGGGGGAGGCAATGAGCGACTCGGCCGCCACGCTGCGGCACCAGATCGGCAGCGCCACGCATCTGCAAACCGTTGTTCGCACCATGCGCGCGTTGGCCGCCTCCAGCATCAGCCAGTACGAACAGTCCGTGCTGGCGCTGGCCGACTACCGCCGCGCGGTGAGCCTGGGTCTTTGGGCATGCCTGCGTACGCTGGCGCCGGCCGGTTTAACGCCGGGGGAAAGCAAGCCTGCCTCAACGGGAGCGGTCGGCGCCATCGTGTTCGGCTCCGACCAGGGGCTGGTGGGCCAGTTCAATGAGGTGATCGTCGACCATGCGCTCAAAGCGCTCCTGGCCATGCCCGGAAAGCGAGAGGTCTGGGCCGTCGGCGAGCGGGTGCGGGCACGCCTGGCCAGCGCCGGCGTGACCGTGGCCGGCACCTATGCGGTGCCCGGCTCGGTCGAGGCCATTGCCCCGCTGGTCGACCGGCTGCAGCTCGATACGGAAACACACCCGAGCCAGGCCGCGCAGCCCCGTATCTACGTCTTCTACAACCAGCCAAGGCCGGGCGCCCTCTACCAGCCGGTTGAGCAGCGCCTGTTGCCGCTTGACGCGCAATGGCTGGCCGGGTTGCTGGCACAGCGCTGGCCAACGCCGAACCCGCCGGAAGTGATCGGGGGTGGCACCGCCACGATGCGCGCGTTGATCCGCGAGCACCTTTTTATCTCGCTGTTCAGCGCCTGCGCCGAATCGCTGGCGAGCGAGAACGCCAGCCGCCTAGCGGCGATGGAGCGGGCCGACAAGAACATCGACGAACTGCTCGCCAGCCTTCGCGGCCGGTTTCATAACGAGCGGCAAAGCGCGATCGACGAGGAGCTGTTCGATGTGACGGCGGGGTACGAGGCGCTGTCGGAGGATGACATTGGCTGAATGGCGCCATCACGAAGCGGTAGTCCTGGGAGACCGCGCCAAAGCGGGGGCTGAGATCAGTCTTCGCTCAAGAGCAGATGTTCGTGCGTCCAGGCCATGACTACCTGGATGACATTGTGAAGTTACCCGTGCGTCATGTGCATGGGAACGAATACGCGCCGGCAGACCAGCGGGCTCAAGCCCCGCGGGCTGATTCGCTGTTGAAGGACGGAGATCGCTAAGGGTCGAGGGGCATGAGCACATTGTAGGTGGCTCATTATCCTCTTGAGGGAGGGCCGATCTCAGCCCCCGCTTTGGCGCGGTCTCCCTCTACCGCGAGGTCTGCGGCCTGCTCTTTTTCCGCTACGGCATCACCCCCACTGCCAACAAGCTCTATCAACTGGTGCGCAAGGGCAGCATGGGCACGCCGACCGAGGTGCTGGCGCAGTTCTGGACGGACCTGCGCGACAAGATGCGGGTGACCATCGACCACCCCGGGCTGCCGGACGCACTCAAGGCGATCGCCGCCCATGCCGTGCAATCGATCTGGCAGGCCGCTAACGAGGCGGCCACCGGCGAGCTGGCCGCCTTGCGGGCGGAAGCGCGCTTACAGGCCAGCGAGGCCGAGGCCCAGCGCGACCACGCGCGCGCCGCGGTGGTGGTGGCCGAGCAGGAGACTGCCGCCGTCCAGGCCGACTGCGACGCCGCCCAGCAGGCCCGCGCCGCGCTCCAGGGCGAACTGGAGGCCGCGCGCCAGGCTCTCGCGGCTGCCCAGGCGCGTCAGGAGGCAGGTACGCGTCAGCTCGCAGCGCTCGAGCGGCAACTGCAGGAGCTACGTACCCAATTCTCGACCGAGCTGGAGCACACCCGCGAGCAGGTCGCCGTGGCCCAGGAGCGGGCCAGTGCCACCGAACGCCGCGCGCTGCGCGAGATCGACCAGGAACGCACGCTGCGCCAGAAGGGCGAGCAGGCGGCGGCGGACCTGCGCACCGAACTGGCGGCCGTGCAGGCGAGGGCGCAAGCCGCCGCCGTGGCCGGCGCCGAGGCGCGGGCGCGGCTGCAGGCCGAGCGCGACACGCTCGGCGAGCAACTGGCTCAGGCACAGCAGGCACTTGGACAAGGGCGGGCGGCACAGGACGCGCTGCGGGCCGAACTGGACGCGGCGCTGCGGGGGGCCGAGCGCGCCCAGGCGGAGGCCGCTGCGGCGCGCCATCTGGCGCTGGCCCGGCGTCGGGCGCCGGCGATCAAAACCAAGTTCAGACCGGGGCCGGCTTGAGGGGGGCGCCGGAAGGTGTCGGATGGCATTTATCCACCGCGCAAGGGGACAAGCCTGTGGACAAGCCGCGCGGGGGCCGAGTGCCGACGGCCTCAACGGATTTGATTAAAATTTAAGCAAAGAGAGCGGGCCACGCCTTCCCGGCGRCGCCACGCCGGATCGCTCGCCTCCCTAAATCTGTTCACCAACACCATGTCGATTGAAATCGAGCGCGCCGAAGCGATTACCTGGATCCGCATCCAGATGGCCCAGCACGGCCTGACCCTGGCCCAGCGCAGGCCGCCGGCTGTTTTATGGAGCCGCCACCGGCGACATTGCCCGGGGCGGTGCGCTATCGCAACGCGCACGGACAGGGCTGGGATGGCCACGGCGCCATGCCGGACTGGCTGCAGCGGGCGGTCAACGCCGGGCAGAGCGTGGAGCATTTCCGCGTCGGGCGGACCGGGTGATGTGAAATAATGTGCGGATGGCTACTCGATCTTCCCCACGCCGTGCAGCGGCGGATTCCCTTCCCGACGACTATGTTGCCTGGCTTGGCCAACTGAAGGAGGAAGTCCAGCAGGCGCGGCTACGTACGTCGCTGGCGGTCAACCGGGAACTGCTCTTGCTGTACTGGCGCATCGGAGGCTCGATCCTGCAACGGCAAAAAGCGGGGGGTGGGGCAAAAAGGTGGTTAATCGGCTAGCGAACGACCTTCGCCAGGCCTTCCCAGACATGGCTGGCTTCTCCCCGCGCAATTTGATGTACATGCGGGCGTTCGCCGAGGCCTGGCCGCACGAGGCAATTGTGCAACAGGCTGTTGCACAATTGCCCTGGGGCCACAACCTCAAGCTCTTGGAGATGCTAAGCGATGCGGAGACGCGCGCTTGGTATGCCCGCGCCGCGGTCGAGCATGGCTGGAGCCGCAATGTACTCGTTCACCAGATCGAGACGCGGCTGCACGAACGACAAGGCGCCGCCTTGTCGAATTTCCACCGCACCTTGCCAGCCCAGCAATCCGAATTGGCGCAGCAGTTACTGAAGGACCCCTATCAGTTCGACTTCTTGACCCTTGGCGCGACGGCACGCGAGCGCGAGCTGGAGCGAACCCTGCTGGCTCATCTGAAGGATTTTCTGGTGGAGCTCGGCGTCGGCTTCGCCTTCGTCGGTAGTCAGTACCATCTGAGCGTCGGCGGCCAGGACTACTACCTCGATCTGCTCTTCTATCACCTGAAACTCCGCTGTTTCATCGTGGTTGAGCTAAAGATGGATGAGTTCAAGCCAGAGTACGCCGGCAAGATGAACTTCTACCTGTCCGTCGCCGACGAGCAACTCCGGCAGGCATCGGATGGTCACACTATTGGCCTCATCCTCTGCAAGAGTAAAAACGGGCTGATCGTTGAGTACGCACTGCGCGAGTCCGCGAAGCCAATCGGCGTTGCCGAGTATGTGGTACGCCTAACGGAAACCCTTCCAGACAGTCTTCTCGGCATCTTGCCAACGGCACAGCAATTGGAGTCATCGCTCGATGATGAGGAGTAGGGCTTTCTCGGATGCCTTATTTCCCATACATTGATAACATTATCAATGTACCGGAAAATGGTGCCTTCACGATTCCATGGGTTGAGCAGGGCACTTTTTGGCGGGATTGTCCGTTTCGGTGCGGAAACTGTCACGTCTCACAGTTAGTGGGTTTTGTCTCCCAGTACCTGGGTCCAGTCCTGGCGAACACAGGGACCCGTGCGATCCGAGCCGTGTGAAAAGGCGTACGATCAGGAGGTGATCGAACGCTAGGTTTGTCCGTGCCTGAGCGTGTAACGTCTCCCCAGCCGAGTGCTCCTGCCATGATCCTGTATCACACTGACCCTGATTCCCCAGTCGTCGAGATTTCCGTCGAAGGCAAAGTCACTGACCGCGAGCTGCGCGAAGCCATCGAGCGCATGCGAGGGGATTTCGAACTGAACGGCAAGACCCGCGTGCTCGAACGCTTCGAGCATTTCACCGGTATCGAGCCAAAGGCGCTGTGGACCGACCTGACGCTCGGCGTTCCCTTGGCCCGCAAAATCACGCGCGCCGCCGTGGTGGCCGACGCGGGATGGATCCACGCGTCGATGCATCTGGCGCGGTTCTTTACGAAGGCTGAAATCAAGGCGTTCCACGTCAACGAGCTGGATCAGGCGCGCGCCTGGATCAACGCCTGAGCGCCGCCCGGCGAATCTCGTATCGTCTCAGGCCATCGCCGAGTAGGGCCAGCCCGCATTGGCAGTGCGCCGCCTCCGCGTGCCCACTCGCCTGAAGGCCGCGCGAATGGTAGGGGTCGAGGAAGCGGCGTAGGGCGTCCGGATAACTTTTACTTGCCTTTTTGCAAATTTTGCACAAAAATGCCGAAATTCGATACACCTGCGAATTACGTCCAAAGCCCGCGCAAGCGGGCTTTTTGCTTTGGCTTGGGCCTAATCGCTACGCGTAGTCGCCTTTCGGGTCCTCCGGCATCGTCCACTTGAAGCTCTCGTCCTTTTGGAGAGCCGGCGGTTCCGGCGGCGGCGAAGTTGGTTGTGGCGCTGTTCTCGAAAGCTTGTGAGAAGACTTGAACGAGTGCTTCCTCGTTGTGCCTGTCGACTCATACCTGAGCGCAATTGACATGGTGCTCCCCGGTGAGTGAATCAGAAATTCCCGGGTGCGAAACATTGCAGAGGGGTATGGATCTTGACCATACACCTATTTTGGACAGTTCGTTGTAATCAATCATGGCCCCCGAGGGAATGTCCCTTCGGGAGCCCCCTCACGCATGCCGCCCGCCGGTGGCGTTCCCCCGAACACTGCGAAAAACGCGGTAGGCGGCATGACGTGAGGGTGCAAAGAGCAGCCCAACTGGCCTGACCGCCGATAAGCCGCGAGATGGGCCCGCGCCACCCCAACCCTGTCTCCTCCACTCACCCCGTGGTGGATTGCCCGGCTTCCCGCCGGGCTATTTTCTTCCGCGTCGCCTGCATTATTCCCGCCTATGAAAACGTCCGGCCAACTCGCCATCGCCTACCGCGCGGCGGCAGACCTGGTCCGGTACGAGCGGAATGCGCGCACGCACAGCGCCGCCCAGGTCGAGCAGCTCAAGGCCTCGCTGCGGCGGTTCGGCTGGACCAACCCGGCGTTGGTCGCTGGTGACGACCTGCTGGCCGGCCACGGCCGGCTCGAAGCGGCCACGCAGCTGTGGGCCGCCGGCGAGTCCATCCGCCACTGCCCGGTCGCGGGTGAAGTGCCCACGGGCGACCTGTCGCACCTGTCGGCGGATGAGCGGCGCGCGTACATCCTGGCGGACAACAAGCTGGCCGAGAACGCCGGCTGGGATGTCGACCTGCTGGCGATCGAGCTAGCGGACCTGCGCGACGCGGATTTCGACCTGTCAGTGATCGGCTTTGACGCGGGCGATCTGGCCGAGCTGCTGGATCCGCCGCGACCGAGCTCACCCGGCGCCGGCGCGGGCTCGTTGGCCGAGCGCTTCATGGTCGCGCCATTCAGCACGCTCAATGCGCGCGACGCCGCCTGGCAGGATCGCAAGCGCGGCTGGCTGGCGCTGGGCATCCAGTCCGAGCTGGGCCGCGACGCACCGGCCTACGCTGGGGCGTCAGACCACCAGAAGGCGGATCGCGGCGCGCCGGCGCAGCACCGCACCAGCATCTTCGACCCGGTCCTGTGCGAGCTGGCGTACCGCTGGTTCTGCCCGGCCGACGGCCTAGTGCTGGACCCGTTCGCGGGCGGCAGCGTGCGCGGCATCGTCTCGGCGCGGCTGGGGCGCCAGTACATCGGCATGGATCTGCGGGCCGAGCAGGTGGCGGCCAATCGCGGGCAGCTCGATCTGCTGCGTGCCGATGACCCGGCGCCGGCCTGGCACGTGGGTGACAGCCGCAAGATCGGCCAGCACCTGGCGGACGTCGAGGCTGATTTCGTGTTCTCGTGCCCGCCCTATGCTGACTTGGAACGCTATTCGGACGACCCAGCCGACTTGTCCACGATGGACTATCCGGCCTTCGTGAAATTTAGTTCGCAGCCTGCAAACGCTTGTCCAGTAAGGGCTGGCGCAGAATCGACTGAGATCATCTGGCGTGTTGACACATTTACTTTCGCAACGGTGACAGATTTAATACGGTCTACGCTTAAGGCGGCCGACGATCGACCATCGATCGGACTCCTGTTATGCAAGGAGAATAATCGGCTGGTACGCCGAGTACGCGTTGCGCGGCATGGTGAAGCCAATGGGCGTCGCTGGATCGGCGGTCGACGGATTGAGCATGATGAAGCCGAGGCCCGGGCTGCTTCGGCCCCACTCGTGCCAGAGGCGGTAGCTAGCGGTATTGCTCGCAGTCGGAGAGGATGGCGCCGGCCTCGCCGTCGAGGGTGGGGTTGACCAGTTTCTTCATGCTACGATTCCCCGTCCAGGGTGGAGGTCGACATGACAATCGAAAGCTACCAGGGCTACACCGTACGCGGCTTTGCAAAGCAGCTTGGCGACGGATCCTTCGAGGCATCCGGTGCAGTTGCGAAGGACGGTAGCATCGAGGAAGGATCGGATCCCTTGGGGTACTACCCCTCGTTTGAGCGTGCTGCGGCAGCCGGGATCGCCTGGGCGAAGGCCTGGGTGGACGCGTACAGTTGAGCCTGGCACGATTCCGATCCGCCGGGCAGGGGAGCAGGCATGAGCGAACGGATGCGCTGGATCACTGAGGAGTACCGCAGCATGTATGTCCACGCGATCGCCTTTGAGATCGCGGAGATGCGCCGAATGGAACCGCCTCCAGGGCAAAAGTGGGGCTACATGATTGCCATCCGCTACACGGCTGACCGGGACGACGACATGATCTACGGGCCGGCAGGCGACCGCAGCGACTACATCACCCGAGCGGCGGCGGAGCAGGCCGCGCTCTATTATGGCAAGCGGGCAATCGACATCATTCAAGATCTGGACTAACACGCTCATGCTACGATTCCTTTATCAAACCAGAGGAGTTGAAAATGCCAAATTCCTTCTCGATACATTCGCCGAAGCCGTCCGACGATGGGGAGCGGGTGTACTTCACCATCGAGGCGGATGGAGCCAAAAGTAAAGGCTATATTTCGCGCTCGGCTCTTGATGAACTGGCCGGTGGCCATATTGGCGACCTCGGGGAGGTCTTCGACAAGCATCGAGATCGGATCAAGGAAGCAGCCCACCTTAAGTGGTTGGTGAATCCATCGCTCGATCCCATCGTGCTCAGTAGCGACGATTTTTGAGTGGCTCAATATAGCCTCCTGAACTCCACCACGTGGATCAAGCCTTCCGCGATCGTGTCTCGCGAAGCGCAACATAGTCGGGCGTGAAGCCGTCGCGCCTCGTTGACGTCATTAATGTAGCCGTGAGTTCGGAGGAAAGCGATCCGCGGCAACTACTGGTTCTCATGCGGTGGATTCGAGCCGCTGCGAACAATAGTCGCGTTGCTCCGCCACAGTAGCCTGGGCTATCTCCGTTTCGCAGCCGAACGTTTCTACTACGTCGAACTGGCTCACCCGCCAACCCATAGTGAGGCGATAGGCACGGAGTCCGCTATCCATTTTGCGGACGGAACCGATGGAGTACACGTCGAGGCTTCCGCCGTGGCAGAGCGGAGACGCTTCGACGCCAGCGCTTCCCGAATTTGACACAAGGCCTCAAAAAAGTTTGTCGCTGTGGCGTCGATCACTTGACCGCGGAAGCAGGCGCGCAAGCGGCAGGTAGCGTACTTACCGCGGGCTTCGAATTGAATGGTCTCGTTGGCCTGGCCCCCAAGAAGCATGGCATGCCTGTGGCTAATTCAGTGGAGGGCCTCATGGCGCGCGCTACCAGCAACGTTTAGCTTCACAGGGTCGGACCGTAGCAATCGCGGCCGGTCCGGCGCCTATCGATTTCCGCAGGCGCGCGGGCCACTGCTTAGGCCTATGCATGATCGAGCAAGGGTCGTTCAAGTCCTTCGCCATGGTGGCAGGCCGTTGGGCAATGCGATGGCCGGTGCTGAGTGACAGCACTCCCGTATGGGTACCTAACCTATTCGACCTTGAGCGTACCTTTCATATTTGGGTGCAGCGTGCAGGCGTAGGGGAACTCGCCGGCCTTGTGCGCAATATATCGCCACGACCCGCCAGCAACGATGTTGTGTGAGTCGAACACCCCAGGCGCAGTGACGGTGTGGGGATAGGGATCTTTGTTGACCCACACAATTGTATCGCCTCGCTTGACGCTAATGGCGTCGGGCGCAAACTTCGCGCCTTGGATCATCACCGTGTGTCTTGCTGTCTTCTCGGCTGCGATTGCGCTTGGACCGACGCAGAGCAAGCTCCACGCAACGAACAGCGCAACCGCCAGCAGATGTTTTCGCTCCCGTCCATCGCATCGGGAGGGTAGGTGGTGCATGGACGTCATTCTCATGCCGAGAATTACTTGTCGAGCGATGATTGGATCTTCTTTGCATGCTCCAGGTGTCCGATAAACGCGGGGCGCACAGCAACCAGCAGCGCCTTTAGCTCATCGTTCTGCGCATTGGGAATGAGCGTCTTGTCGAGTGCATCAATCACTTGTTCGTGATACGTGACTTCGTGGTCGATATATGCCTTATCGAAGCTCGAGCCCTTGAGGCCTTTCAGAGACTTCACGTTCTCGTCGCCGCCAGACTGCAAGCTCTCACTCGTTGGATTCTTCTCCGGAGTGACCTTTAGCTTCTTGACCAGCGCCACAGCCTGTTTATTCACACCGGTATGGTCGGTGACCATCTGTTTTCCGAAAGCCTTCACGTCGCGAGAGTGACCGTCCTTCTCCGCAAGTTTTCCCGCATCAATGTCGACTTGGTTTGCAGTAACGACGATCGCGGCAATTTGCGCGTCGTTGGGTGTTTGGGCTGTGGCACCAACCGCGACGAGTGCCAAGATGGCACCTAGAGTTATGGAGATGTTCTTCATTGCTCTGCTCCTCAGCGGGAGTTAGCCATGCATTCTTGCCCTGCATGGCAGTGGGCTTAGGTGCCGACCCCTGCGTGGGTTTAGTGAAGCCCCCCAGAAGTGGGTATTCGCTAAAGCTGCTACGGCAGCACCTTGAATATAGGCTACAAAAAGCCATTTTCATGGCAGCGGAAGCGCGCCATATAGGTAAAAATTGCTTGAGGCGGCGTCGGAAACACAGCGCCGGGTGGCAAATTTAGCTGCAATGCACCTACACGTGCGACCTCCGGTTGTCGCGCTTCAGGTGGATTCAATTACCCAGCGCAGAACACGAATGGGCGTGCCGAGAATGGCGCATTGCTGTGGCAGGGCGGCTATTTTTGCAGTGTGTGCGAGCGTGAACCCCTTGACGCTGGAGCAGCGAAAGCCTGATGAGTTGCTTGGCCTGCTGAACTTGCCGGCCATCATCTAAGAAAGCCCGGCTCCCTATAACGTCGAGATATCCTCCCGCGCCTTGGCCTCGCCATAGTCAAGCGCAGCCTCGCTCGTGGGAAAGAGATAGGTGCCATCAATGAGTTCGTATGACTCCACTATCTGGAAGTTCGGCCTCACAGGACGCCCATCGGTACGGATGATCGAATAGTGCACAGCGTATCCGAGTACTTCGGCTGGCCGCCAGGGGTCGGGCTTTTGCTCGGCCTGGATCGAAAGTCGATGGTCACCGACATTTAGATCTCGATGCATGGCTACCTCCTGGTTATTTGATCGATTTAGACTGAACGATCCGGATCCGTCAGTGAGCGGGCCGGAGAGCCTCGGAGGGGCGCGGCGGCGCCGGTCGTAATCCATATGTGCGCGGGTTCCGGCGACGCGTCTGTCCGGTGCCGGACACTACCGAAGCCTGGAACGCCCTGCCGAGAGCGCAAGGCGCGCGGGCATCGTCCGGATCGCACTGCGAACTGCCATCGCGGCAGCGTTACTGGAGCTACGCGCCCCGGCTACAACGGCGCTACGTAGGTAACAGCAGCAGTGCCAGAGATACGACGACTTTCGCCGACCTCAATGGCTGAGGCGCGATTGCCCAGGCGCATGCCGAAGGCATCCGCAAGCTCGCATCCGCGTTCCGCGGGCTCTACGACAGCATGCCGGGGGCGCAGAGCGCAATGCGGATGCGGTCTTCCGTATCACTGGGGCGGCCCGCTTTGAGAGCGCACTAAGAATGCTGAAGGAGATCCTGCGCAATCGTGTGCGATGCAAGGAGGTCGTGGCCGCCTCCGGGGGCTGGAACTGCATTGCCAGCACGCCCGCCTCGTGCGGCGAAGGACAAAAGCGGTTCAGGAAGAATCCGTAGCTTGCCGCAGCGACCGTCTCACGCGGTTCCGCACGGGAAACGATGCCGTCGTGACGCCCACGGCGCCAGCGGCGCGCCTGGATCCGCCCCGTGTGCGGCGTCAGCCTTAAGCACCATCCGCCATGGCAATCGCCTTCGACTGCGGTCTGTCCGCAACGCTACTTCCGCTCGCGCCTCCGTTAGCAGGGCCCACTGCGAAATGGGCTTTCACCTGTTCGCTTCAATGGCATTTGAGTGATTATATGAGCACTTTGTCTGCCCCGACGGACCGCGGTGGGGGGCGGCTCGGGTGAATCTCGCCACTGCCCGCGCAGGCATGCCGGTCCGCAATGCATGCCCGTTAGCGTACCGACATTGCGTCAGATCCGGATTAGTATCGCAGCGGATGGCAGCGCGCCAAAGTGTTCGGAACGGCGCGCGAAGGCACGGTTGGCGGCGCCCCCTCGGATCGAGACGCCCGGCGCACCTTGTTGCCGCCTGAAAATAATCCAGTCTGGAAGATTGCCCGCAAACCCGCGGGCGGTTCAAGTCAGCAACGTGGAAGGAACCGTCATGAAATACGCACAACTAATTGTCTCAGCATTGATGACACTCGCCGTCATAGCATGTACAGGGCCGGCCGGACCACAAGGTGCAACGGGCAATACCGGTAACACCGGATACGTCGGCGCGACAGGGCGCACCGGGGCAACAGGTGACACCGGCGCAACAGGTGACACCGGCGCAACAGGATACACCGGCGCAACAGGCGATACCGGTGCCACGGGGTACACGGGCGCTACCGGCAGCACAGGGGCTACCGGAAACACGGGAGCAAGGGGTAACGCCGGCACGCCCGGCGCCAGAGGCGTCGCGACAGACGGTACCGTGGTCATCGTGCCGCGCTGAAGGCCGCTAAGCCGATCACGGATCGGGCTCAGGTAAGTCGATGCCCGCGCCGGGGCGCCCGGCGCGGAGCAGAGCAAACATCTTCGATATCGACAAGGCATTTATGCATTTTTCCCACGCACCTCCAGCTCCGACACCGCATCCGTTAGCACCTGCAAGGCGTCGGCCCGAACAACCCGACGAGGCCCGCAAAACCGCCCAACCCGGTCAATTTAATCCGCAGAGCAAGCAGATAGCGGATCTTAGCGACGATACCTTCACGCAGTAGCTCCGTACTGGATTTTCACCAAGGCGCTATAGCGCGTGTAAGCGGCCAACAAGCGAATTAGGGTTTCTCCACGCCGCCGTGGCGTTTCCTCCCCAGGCCTACCAATTGTTCCGGCACCTTGGGCAACAACTTTTCGGGCACGACAGTGCCCGGTTAATCGAGGCACAACATGGCACTGAGTTTTCTCAACCCGAGCCGCAGCTACGATGCAGCCAAGCACTGTGTGGTTCTTGGGCTACGACAACGCACGCGAAGTCGCATTCTTGTCAACGCCGCAGTGCTCGCGAATCTTGACCCGGCAATGGGCCCAGCCGAGCCCGAAGTGCTGGCGGCCTTCGACCGGCACCACGACCAGATCCTCGAACTCGCCAGGAACCGCTACGTCATCGGGCGCCAGAACATGTACATGCTCTCCTGAAACGGTGCATTGCGGAGACGATGGTGCCCGACATAGAAACGATCGCCAAAGTTTCGGCCGATGAGTCGGCCAATGGCTCGGCAGGATTCTGGCTCGGCAAGCTCGGCCCGGGACTGATCACCGGCGCCGCCGACGATGATCCAAGCGGTATCGCCACCTATTCACAGGCGGGCGCGCAGTTCGGCTTTAGCATGCTGTGGACGGTGCTCTTCACCTATCCGCTGATGGTCGGCATCCAGGTAGTCAGCGCGAGGATTGGGCGAGTGAGCGGCCACGGGCTGGCCACCAACATCCGGCGGCACTATCCGGCGTGGCTGCTCTACGGCGTGGTCAGCCTCGTGCTGGTGGCCAATACGATCAACATCGCGGCAGATGTCTCGGCCATGGGCGAAGCACTGAGGCTCATCGTCGGTGGCTCCGCACAGCTCTACGCGGTGGCGTTCGGCCTGGTTTCCCTTCTGTTGCAGCTATTCATCCCCTACCGGCGCTACGTCCGCTTGCTGAAGTGGCTCACGCTCGCCTTGCTGGCCTACGTGGCCACGGTATTCGTCGTGCATATCCCTTGGCCGCAGGTCATGGCAAAAACACTGGCGCCGCGCATGTCCTGGAAGCCCGAATACATTACCACCGTGGTGGCGCTCTTCGGCACCACCATCAGCCCCTACCTATTCTTCTGGCAGGCGTCGCAGGAAGTCGAGGACCAACTGGCCGATACACGGGCGCGGCCGTTGATAGAAGCGCCCGCGCAAGCCGGCCCCAACCTCAGGCGCATCAAGATCGATACCTGCATCGGCATGGCCTTCTCGAACCTGGTTGCCTTCTTCATCATCCTGACCACGGCGGTTACGCTCAACCTGCATGGCGTGAACGATATCCAAACGTCGGCGCAGGCGGCACTGGCGCTGCGCCCGATTGCTGGCGAGTTTGCCTTCATGCTGTTCAGCGCCGGCATCATTGGTACTGGCCTGCTGGCGATCCCTGTGCTGGGCGGCTCGTCCGCCTATGCCATGGCGGGTGCCTTCAAATGGCGAAACAGCCTAGAGCGCACGCCGATGCAAGCCAAGCGATTCTACGGCATCATCGCTATCTCGATCGCGATCGGCGTCGGGCTGGGCTTCACAAAGATCGACCCGATCAAGGCGCTCTACTGGAGCGCGGTGATTAACGGCGTGGTCTCCGTGCCGATCATGGCCGTGATGATGCTGATGGCCGCACGAACCGACATCATGGGCCAGTTCGTCATCGGCAGGAGCCTGAAGGTGCTGGGCTGGCTGGCCACCCTGATGATGGCTGCAGCCGTGAGCGCCATGTTCCTGACGATGCGCGCATAACGCGCAGCGGGAGGCGCGCCCTTACGCCCTTCCGTCTAGACCGTCTTCGGCCTCGTCACCTTCGTGCCTTCCAGTGTGACGCCGGCCATCAGCCCGCTGTTGGCAGAGCCCGGTACACAGCCACCAGTTGGTTGATGTCGAAGCCGCTTCGCAAACGAAAATGGGCAAGCGTCTGTGCGGCGGCTTCTGCGGCGTCGATGAATTCAAGGGCCTGCCCCATCGACTTTTCTGCCAGGATTATCCTGGATTGGAAAGTAGACAAATCCTTTGCGACTGCCTGCAGAATTTGCTCAGCGTGGTCGCGTAGTGCCGGCGGGTTCATAGTCGCCGACGCCGGCAATTGCCTACCCGCAAACGCTTCCCACTGTGCCAGGATGGTCTCCAGGTCGTGGAGAATGAATTCAGCGATTCGCAGTTTTGCCATGGGGATCCGGAGTGGTTCGTTGCCGATGTGACATGCTCAAATCGCTCGTAAGTGGTTCGGCCTTTGGGGAAGTATTGCCGCAGCAGACCATTTGTGTTCTCGTCAGTCCCGCGCTGCCACGGGCTTTGTGGGTCGTAGAAGTAGATTGCCAGACCTGTATCGAGCTGTAAGTGCGCATGTGGGGCCATCTCTGCGCCCTGATCCCACGTCAGCGATTTACGTAGATGTTCGGGCAGCTGGACGTCCAGGCCCGGTAATCAGTTCTTTCTCGATACATGCTGCCGGTCCTGGAAGATCAGGTCGGCGTTCCTCCTCTGGACGTCCGACATGCTGTCGTACAGGTCCAGGAACGCGGGCGTGAGCTTCCTGATGCCATCCGCATGCGCATCGGCTATCTCTCCATAGGACTTTAGGTCACCGACCGCTGTCATGCTGCCGGCTCCATCGACGCGCACCAGCCGCAGCGAATCCATCTTGCTCGCGTTGTCTCGTATTACCTGTGCGACCTTCCGCCACTGGACTTCCTGGGAGCGCGTAATCTGGAGCTTGGTATGCAGGTCACCGATGTGCGTGTCGATGCGGTCGTGCCTGGCGATCTTCAGCACATGCGCCGAGTCGTGGGCGTCCGTGGCGGTAATGGCTCCGGCCGGACCGGCTAGTGCAAGCACGGAAAGAAGCGCAACAGAGGGCAGGACGAATGTGGTCGCCGGCTGGAATGAGCGTAGTGAGCTTCATGGGTGATCTCAGTGGCAGTTCGATGATCTCGCCGCGCCCTTCGCGGGTTGGCGGTACGATCGCGTACCATTTGTATGCGGAACGCCGGCCAGTGTCTGTCCGGCACCGGACAGGGAACGAGGCGTCGCCGCGGGAGAGCGCCCGGCGCATTGCCTGGCGCCTTTCCCATGCTTGTCCACTATCGTACAGACGGCATGGCGATCGGGGAGGGCGGTGTGGATGGAGGCTGGCGGGCTGCGCATGCCGCTTACTGGCCGTGGTCCCCGTGATAGGGTCCATACAGCCGACAAGGGATATGTAGGGCTGTGGAGGCGATAGCGCGGCTCCATCGGCGCCCCGCTCTTGCCGCGTCGCCCGCATACGTTCCCACTCCACAGATGAGGCATCACATCCTACTTGGCGCCGGCGCTGCCGTCAGCGTGTTTGTCGATCCCTTGCTGGACGCGATATTCATCGTGCCGGCCGTCCAAGGACGAGCAGATTACGCAGGACATCTGGACACTCGAGAACCCGGCGATCCTGGAGCAACTCGGCAGGGCCGGCCGATCCGTGTCGCATCTGATCAAGTACTCTGAAAGAGGACACCGCCGGAACTGGCTGATTCGAGCCATCCAATCCCGCACCGCTCGGCCTCGCGGACTTCGCGGTGATAACGTAGCTGCCGAGCATGATCAGCGGCGACTGATTCCACGCTGAATCGCGGGCTGGCGTGCACTGCCGGCGGTGAGTGACCAGTCAGTGTCGTCACGTGTGGTGCTGATCTGTTCATGGGCGTTCGCGGCTGCGCTGGGAGCGGCCGGGTCACTCGCGCGGGGAAGTTCATTTCCAGCGATTCGTCCATGGCCCTCTGGTAGGTCTGGCCTTGCGTCGTCGCGGGAAATTTTGGCGGAGCTGGCCGGCGGTTTCGCACCGAGAAGCTAATCTTTTGCATGATAGATCCTGTCTAAATGGACGTCGATCCTGACCAGGATACTGACGTCGATCCGCCGGAAGGTCGCTACGATGGTGGACACGGATACCTCCTTTCGGCATTTGTCTTTCCGCATGGCCATATCCGGTGATCCGCCTTGTGTTTCCGTACGCTGTCGTACCGCATTTGCACGGCCTCTGGCATACGCTTGATTCGCATACGGACACTGGAGACCAAAATGCTAAGGCGAAATTTCATTCTGATTGCGACCGGATCGGTGGCGGCAATTGGCATTACCCTGCCAGGTTGCACAACGACGGGGACAGCTTCCGGGGGTAGCCAGGCGGCAGACCGACGCACGATCGACACCGGCATCGACTCGACCCTCACGCGCCTCTACAGCGCTGCCAACGGCTCGCACGAGTTGGTCGGCAAGTCTCGCGGCGTGCTGGTATTTCCTTCGGTGATCGCGGCCGGGTTCTGGTTTGGCGGCCAGTACGGGGAGGGCGCCTTGCGGGTTGGCGGCAGCACCGTGGGCTACTACAGCACCGCCACTGCCTCGTTCGGGCCGCAGATCGGAGCTCAGTCGAAGGCGCTTGTTTTCCTGTTCATGACACCTGACTCCCTAGAGCGGTTCACGAGTAGCGAGGGCTGGGCCGTGGGCGGCGATGCATCCGTCGCGGTGTTGAAGGTGGGCGCAAACGGCAATATCGATAGCAATACAGCTACCGCGCCTGTCACGGCATTCGTCCTTACCAACAGCGGGCTGATGGCCGGTGTCACACTGGAGGGCACGAAGGTGACGCGGCTCAAGACCGTCTAGCCGGTAGGGGGATTTTACACGCCCAAGGTCAGGAACATGGCGCCTACGGCTGCCGGGTGGCCAGCCAGCCCGGCACCTTCAGCTCCTTGCCGATGACGAACGGTCCCATGATGTCGGCCCGTGCGGCCATCAGCACCATCGCCGCCACGATCGGGGCGGAAACCATGCTGTTGATCACCGCGCTCCAGTAGAGAGCCTTGTTCAGATCGATCGCTAAAGCCCGGCCCGATGCCGACCGCGGTCGAGATGGCGATGATGACCACGTAGACCTTCCTCGCCATGTCGACGTGAGGATGGGCATGCCGAAGGTCGGCGATGCCTTGTCGGTGCGGGCAGCGGGATTGACCACATCGTTGGCGCCGACCACCGGCGCCACGTCGGCGTCGGTAAACTCGGAATTGACATCGTCGAGCTGGAAGATCATGTCGCAGGGCACGCCGGCCTCCGCCAGCAGTACGTCCGTCTGGCCTGGCATGCGCCCGGCCAGCGGGTGCACGGCGAACTTCACCGACACGCCTGCGCCTTGCATCAGCTTCACGAATTCGTACAGCTTCTGCTGCCCCTGCCCCTGCCCCTGCCCCTGCGCCGCGGCCAGGCCCGTAGCCGGCCACGTTGATGACCTTGCGGGCATAGCGCAAATAGATGCTGGTATCGCCCGCATTGACCGGTTCAAGCTGCCTTTGACGGCGCCGTGATTCTGGTGGACGATCACGCTGAAATTGGCGAACAGCACATTGCACGTGGCTTCGACCGTCTTCTCTCCGGGCCCCGGTAGTAAGTGCTTTTTCGTCCTCGCGGATTTGGGGCGGACATGTGAAGCGACGCGTCTCGCTTTGGGCAGCCGCACTGCGCCGTAGAGCGGCCCAATGCAGTTGGGCAGACGATGCGCGCTACGGGCGAGAGTGTCGGTACGCAGTCGTACTGGCTTGTGGGCACGATGTAACCACCGGGCTTCAGCAAGTCATCGACAGTCATGAACATGCCGAAGAAGATCGACAAAATTCGTATCCGGGCCGATACTGTGCCATGCACTCCTGATTGAGTCCGATCGCAATTTCGACAGGCGTTACCGGCACCCGTACGGTAGCGTACCGACAATGGTCCCATGACGATGTAGCCTATACGGGCGGTATCAGCCTGCCATGAGCCGCTCTCCGTTTGCCGACGCCAGCGGCAGCAAACTTGCCGCTATGCGCGCGCGCCCTCAATAGCTGCCGCCGATCATTGCCGGCGCTAACGTGCCGGAGTTCCCCATGCAACATTCCGTTGAGTATCGCGGCTTCGAAATCTGGATTGACATGGTTGGAAGTTCCCAGGACATATTCGAGGCCTGGTACTGCCTGCGCAGTTCGCTGCCACCGGCCTTTCCAGCGCTGGCCGAGTACCGAGTAAAGGTGCACGGCGGCCCATTTACGCGCCGCTGGGCAGTCCTGGCGGGCGAACTGGCGGGAAGGTCCGCGGTCGACAGCCTTCTTTCCAGGGCTCAGTGTCCGCGGATGTGAGCAACTGTGCGATCCTGCCCGCGCCGAGGGCGCGGAGTCATCGTCAGGCTGGAGGATATCCGTGAGCTCAGATTTCCCAAGGGAGCCCTGTGGGACCGGTCTGGATGCATTGCGCTGATCGGCGGATCTTCCCGGATTACATGCGTTAGTCGATCCACCCGCCAGCGGTGATGGGCCTGCAGGTCTAAGTTTTAACCCACGACAGTATCGCTCTGGGAGAGGATGGCCAGACGCATCGACCTGTCGAGCAGGTGGCCGGTCTGCGTGCGATTCACGGCCTGGTGGTGATTCCCCTGTCGGTTGCAAACGAGACGGCGCCCGGTGCCTCGGACTGACCGTGCGGGCGGACGCCTCTTGCAGTCTGCAAGCGCGTCTTCGACGCTCGCTTGCGCTTCCTTGGTAATGCGCCGCAGGTGCGCATTGTCATGAAATCTCTCGACGTAGATCTTGTCGATGTCTTCCGTACCGGATGGCCTCACGGCGAACCAGCCTCTCTCGGCAATGACCTTCAGTCCGCCGATCGGCGCGTCGTTGCCGGGCGCTCGGATGAGGACACGCTGAATGCGCTCGTCGGCGAGCTCCGTGCATTTCACCTGCTGCGGCGAGAGCATCGGCAGCACCTTCCTCTGCGCTATCGTTGCGGCCGTCTCGACCCGGGTGGCCACAGAGCTGCGCAGCTCATGGGTGAGCTTGCGAAAGATCTCGCCAGGTTCGCGCCCGGAGCGCGCCGTGATTTCGGCCGAGAGCAGGCCTGCCGCGCGGCCGTCCTTGTCGGTTGTCCATACAGAACCGTCAAGGCGCAGGAAGGAGGCACCCGCGCTCTCTTCACAGCAGAATCTCAGGCTCGCATTGCACAGCCCATCGGTGAACCACTTGAAACCGACAGGGACCTCAGAAAGACTCCGGCCCAGCGCTCGGCGACCCGATCGATCATCTGGCTGCCGACAACGGTCTTTCCCGCGCGAGCTTCGCGCGCCAGCTTGCGCGTTTCCCGGCGCGGTATTCGTAGATCGCTTAGCTGATGGCTAGCATGTGCCACTCGTTGAAGCTTCTTTCCAAGGAAGAGCCCTGATGGCGAGAAGCGCCGAATATCACGCGTCGCCAGGCTTCGGCAGGATCGGGCATGCCGGTGTAGCAGGCCGTGACGAGCCGGGGAATATCCACCGGGATCGCCCTTGGCGCCGGCTTGCCGGCCAGAGGACTGACGATCATGACGGCGTCTTCGGTGTCGTGGATTCGGTGGAACCGTATGCCGCGGCATGACGGGACGCCCGTGCCTGCTCAAAGAGCTCGACCCATCTGGCATAGTTCCGGGCGATACGGGAAACGGCTTCCTGCCCTGTCATTTCCCCGGTCTCGTAGCTGACGATGGCGTCCCAGAACGTGGTGCGCCCAACCGCGAATCCAATCATGCCAGGCACTGACGCGGCGGTTTCCAGCCATTCCGTTACCCTGGCCTCTTCGGCGCCGCGTCCCAGCACGATGCAGCCGACGTCATCCCGTGCGTTGCGCCGCACGGTCTCCACCAGTTGCTCGTAATCCTCGCGCCAGTCGAGCCCTTCGATCTTCCAGATATCCGGTTCGATGCCGGCATCCTGCAGGGTACGGATCGCCTGGCGCATTAGGCCGGGGCGGGTGCGCCGGTCATAGGCATCCTTGTCCATCCCGACCCGCTCCATCTGCGCCATCGTGGCCGGCACCAGCAGTTCGAACATGAGGCGCTGCCCGGCACGCCGGCAGTAGTCTGCAAGCTGCCTCAGGCGCGTTGTTTGCCGGAGATTGAGCGCGGCGTCGTTATCCGGGTTATAGCGCACCAGAGCCTTTGCGAAAGTCGGCCTGAACGCTTCAATGTGCTCCGCGAATGCTTCGCCATACTCGAACTCGAATTCAGCCGGGCCACTCTTCTCGACAGAGAGCGCGGTCACGTAGCCGCCCTCCGTCGCGTCATGAAGAATGCCGGCGCCGAATTCCTCATCGACCAGGATGCCGGCGCAAGATGCCGGCACCCCGTTGTCGACTGCATCCCGGAAGCCATCATAGATGATCTGCTTGCTGCTGGTCACCCTATCGCGCTCCGCAGGTGTCAGCGGAGGATGGAAGCGGAACAGGTCGGCCACGTAGGACTGGCGATGATCGAACGGTAGCAGGTAAAGCGGTGAGTTGTAGCCGGATTTCATAATTGTCTCTCCCCAAACCAGCGATGGCGCCGGATCCATGCGGTGACGACGCCGTCGTGTTGAGTTGCGCCGCCCCGTTGATTCCTCCTGGCACAGGCCGGTGCCAGGTTTGTGCTGGGCAACTCCCGGCGGCGGTCCGGCCTGCATGCGCGGGTCGTGGCGGATCCCGTCACTGAGGTGCGCCCGGCGCAGGCCGCTTACGAGCTACAGCACCTCCATCCGGGCCACGAGCGGGAGGCGGCTTCTTTCACTACGCGCTCCATTCAATCCGCAACGATGCCAGGGACTGAGGCTGAAGGGCCACCTCGATCAAGGTCGTTTCGCCGTCGAGCGAGAAGGCATGTGCTTCGTCGGTGAGTGCCGCTGCCGCACTGATCCGGTCGATATCTTCGGCGCCCAAGTACTCCGGTTCTCCCAGGGCTTGCCACGCTGCCCGCGGGTTGCAATGATCCGCATCGATGCGCGCGATCGTTACCCGACGCGGACTCCGCCCGGCCGCTCCTGACAACCTGATCTGTGCCGTCTCGCTTCGGATGGCGTGCCGGGGCATTGCCTGGTTGAGCAACAACAGGCTGGAGGAAGGACGGCAGCCGGGACTGAGACTCCCTGCCCAGACGGCGACCGTTTCATGCTTGCCGACGATGGGAAGATGGCTCGGGCCAAGGCGTTGCATCAACTGAAATGCCCGGTAGGCAGGTTTGGCGATGCCATGCAGCGTCAGCAAGCCGAAACCGCCATGAAAGGGCGCATTCGGCAAGGCGTTCTCCTCGAAGATATCGGAGAACGTCCAATAGCCATACGCATCCACAAGACCGTCCACGCTCAAGGCAATCCGGACCGCGAGCGCGGCGCCGAACGCCTCGTCGTGCAGCGGATCGCGCTGCTTCGGTGTGATGTTCCATTCGGTATATAGGAGAGGGCGGCCGCGCGCCTGCGCGTTTGCCTGGAGGGCCCGCTCCCGCATGAGGTCTGCCGGGGCATGTTCCAGTTGGGAAATCGTGTCTGCTGCATCGAACTGGGAAGATGCATCCGTGGCGTAGTAGTGCGTGCTGACGAAGTCGGCCGCAAGCGCATTCTGCTCGCAATAGCCGATGAAGTCGTCGATCCACGCATTTTGTGCGGTAGCGGGACCGCCGACCTGCAGGCGCTCATCGATATGCTTGATGGCATGGACCGTGGCCTGGTAGAGCCTGAAGTAGGCTTGCTGGCCGCCAGTCCAGAACAGGCGCAGGTTTGGCTCGTTCCAAACCTCGAACAGCCATAGGGAAACCTCCTCGATACCGTAGCGCGCGACCCAGTGGCTCACCAGTTTCCGGATCAGTTGCTCCCACTCCCGGTAGTCTCTTGGCGGCGTGATGTTGGCACGATAGTGAAACACGGTCTCCGTGCCCGACGCCAGGGCGGAGGGCATGAATGACAGTTCGACAATCGGCCTCATGCCGATCGACAGCAGAAAGTCGAATATCTGGTCGGCATTGAAAAAGGAGTAGAGCCATTGGCCGTCCCGGCAGACCACGGTGCTCATGTCGTCGCACAGGATGCCGTGGAAGCGGACGTGGCGAAAGCCCAGTTCGCGGTGTGCCCTGCGCAGTTGCTTCTGCCAGTCCGCGCGCAGTGCGACTGGGGCGTGGCAACTTCCCACCGTGTGTTGCCACGGATGCACGAGCGGGAGTGGTGTTGCGGCCAGATTGCAGCTGAAGGCAATTGCCATGGTGGGTGGGTGTGTAGGGATGATGCCATGTGCGGAGCGGAACCCGGGCGTGGCGCCGACGCCGGGGGCGTCACCACGGCGTCGTTTCCCACACAGAATTGCGTGAGGCAGCCGCTGCGGCACGATACAGATACCTCGCGACCGGTTGTTGTCCTTCACCGTACGAAGCTGGTGTGCCGGCAATGTCGGTCCCGCCCACGGAGCCGGTCTCGGGCACCTGTATCGCCTTCTTGCCTCTATGTATAGTTCGCGCTCTGTACACGTGCCGTCCGGGGGCGTACAGTCCGGGACGTTTATTTTCGGAGGAGCCCTGAAACATAGGGGCGGCAGACTCACGCGCTAGTACGGGTGAGCGGAGACGTCGCCGGCGGACGACTCAAGCCAGTAGCCCGGATGGCCCTAGTACAACATCCCGTAAATAGCTTGAATAAATAATCGCCTCGGATATCATGGCGGGATGAGTCGAGGCCGCCATGCAACGCCAGTGAAGTTGGCGAAGAAAGAAAGACAGGAACTGTTATCGCTGATCGAGCGCAAGACGGCGCCGCGGCGCCG
>NZ_JBFRFX010000048.1:0-48025 GCF_052115045.1 Cupriavidus sp. 2TAF22 | reverse complement strand
GTACTACGCCTTCGGCTTCAATGGCGAGGGCTTTGCGATCAGCCCCGGCGTGGGCGAAACCATGGCGGAGCTGATCGCCACGGGCCGTACCTCGATTCCGCTGGAGCCTTATGCCATCGGGCGCTTTGCGCGTGCGCAGGTGCTGCTGGAAACGCATTGATGCTCCTCTCTCCTGCTTGCGGGAGAAAGGCCGGGGGTGAGGGCAGGCGCATGGCAAGCATCTCGGCGTACCACTTCGAGGATACGCCCGCCCTCACCCCTGCCCCTCTCCCATTGGGACCCATTGGGAGAGGGGTGCAAACACTCGCAGTTGCAGCTTTGTCAGCCGTCTCTACTCCGCCTCTTTGCTATCAGGCCTTGGCTACCGCCCGAGGCGCCACCATGTTCTCCGGGCGGAGGATCTCGGCCAGAAGCTCATTGCTAATGAGCTTCTCTGATTGCACGAGCTCCACGACGGTGCGACCTGTTTCCTGAGCTAGCCTTGCGATCCGCGTGGCATTCTCATATCCAATGTATGGATTGAGTGCTGTCACAATGCCAATTGACCGCTGGACCAGCGCGGAACACTGATCCGGATTCGCGGTAATGCCCTCGATGCATTCGCGGTCCAGCATACGCACCGCCCGATCGAGTAGCCGGATGGAGTCAAAGAGCTTATATGCAATGAGGGGCTCCATGGCATTGAGCTGCAACTGACCAGCCTCGGCCGCCAGGGTAAGCGCGGCATCATTGCCTGCAATTTCATACGCCACCTGGTTCATCGCCTCCGGAATGACCGGATTGACTTTGCCGGGCATGATCGAGCTGCCAGGCTGGCGCGGCGGAAGGTTGATTTCCGCAAGGCCAGCCCGGGGACCGCTCGACAGCAAACGCAAGTCATTGCTGATTTTCGAGAGCCGCAGGGCGGTCCTCTTGATCAGACCTGAAAGCAATACGAAATCGCCCATATCCGATGTCGCCGCAATGAGGTTGGATGCGGAACAAATCTGGAACCCGGAGAGCTCCGACAATTCCTCGATGGCGATCGCCTGGTAGCTCGGGTCGGCGTTGATGCCAGTGCCGATCGCCGTACCACCTAGATTAACGGCGCATAGCGCTGCCGGGATGAGCGCGCGAAGCTGCTCGAGGTCCGCGGATACGGTGTCAGCCATGGCACGGAACTCCTGTCCAAGCGTCATCGGAACCGCATCCTGGAGTTGGGTGCGGCCCATCTTCAGGATGGCGTCGAACTGCTCCGCCTTGCTCGCCAGGGTCGCAGCGAGGTGGCTGAGGCTCTCCAATAGCGGGAGATGGGCAAGCAGCAGGCCCACACGGATGGCGCTTGGATACGCATCATTAGTCGATTGCGACATATTGATGTCGTTATTGGGATGGAGGTGCCTGTAATCGCCCTTTTCTTGTCCCAGGTGTTCCAGTGCACGGTTGGCAAGCACTTCATTGACATTCATGTTAGACGAGGTTCCCGCGCCGCCCTGGATCATGTCAACAACAAACTCGTCATGTAACGCACCGTCAATGACTTCCGCGCATGCCTTTGCAATGGCGGCATGCTTGGCCGCATCCAGCAGGCCGATCCGGTAATTGGCATTGGCGGCCGCATGTTTGACAAGGGCCAGCGCTTTGACCAATTCCGCGTACTCGCCAATGCGGCGGCCGGAGAGATGAAAATTCTCCTTTGCTCGCAGCGTTTGCACGCCGTAGTACAAGGTGTTATCGAGGCTTCGGACGCCCAGGAAGTCTTTCTCCTGGCGAGTGGATTGAAGTGTGGTCATGGTGTGGCTGAAGTGCTGAGCGGTTGAAATTACGGCGCGGTCGCCAGCGCACGCAGGGCGACTTCGCAGAACCAGCGCATGCCCAACGGCAGCGCATCGTCGTTGAAGTCGTAGCAAGGGTGGTGCAGCGGACGCTCGCCGTCTGGCCCCGGTTCGGCACGGCCCTGGCCGAGCCAGAGATAGGCGCCGGGCTTTTGCTGCAGCATGAAGGCAAAGTCTTCCGAGGTGAAGGCGGCACGCGGAGCGATCTGTGCCTGCAAGCCGATGGCTCGTGCCGCGTCCAGGGCCAGCGCGGCCTCGGCCGGCGTATTCACGGTGGCCGGGTAGTAACGCACGTAGTTGACCTCAACCTGCGTGCCGCTCGCCCGCGCCACGCCATCGGCCATGGCACGCAGCGCGGTCTCGATGCGGTCCTGCGACGCGGCATCGAAGCTGCGCACCGTGCCGGTGATCTGCACTTCGGCCGGCAGCACGTTGTGGCTGTGCCCGCCCTCGATGCGCGTGACCGACAGCACGGCCGATTCGCCGGGGTCGATGCGGCGCGCCACGATGGTGTGCAATTGCGACACGAGCTGGCTGGCGGCAAGGATGGCGTCGGGGGTGTGGTGCGGTTGCGCGGCATGACCGCCGCGCCCGCGCAGCACGATGTCGAACCGGTCGGCGGCCGCCATGATGGCGCCGGGGCGCGTCTGGGCGTGACCCAGCGGCAGGTCGGGCCAGTTGTGCAGCGCATAGACGCTGTCGCAGGGAAAGCGCTCGAACAGGCCGTCTTCGATCATCCGGCGCGCGCCGCCCTGGCCTTCTTCGGCCGGCTGGAAGATGAAGTGCACCGTACCGTCGACGCCGGTGCGCGCAAGCTGCCGAGCGGCGCCGACGAGCATGCTGGTATGGCCATCGTGTCCGCAGCCGTGGTGCTTGCCAGGCGTGCGGCTGGCATGAGGCGCGCGGCCAAGCTCCACCATGGGCAGCGCGTCCATATCTGCGCGCAGGCCCACGGTCCGCTCGCCCTGGCCGCCGCGCAGCGTGCCCACCACGCCGGTGCCGCCAATGCCCTCGTGCACCGTAAGGCCCAGCAAACGCAACGACTGCGCCACGATACCTGCCGTGCGATGCTCCTCGTAGGCCAGCTCAGGATTGGCATGCAGGTCGCGGCGCAGCGCGACCAGGTCCGGCAGCAGGTCGGCCACCGGTTCGGCGATCATGCCCCAGGTCACAGGCCTACCTCCGAAGCGTCAACGAGCTGCGCCACCGTGTGAAAGTGGTAGTCCAGAGTAGGGACCTTGAAATCCCGAAGGGCCATGAGAACGCTCCTGAAAGGTTGGATGCCAAGAAGACACAGCACAGCCGGGCAGTCATGCTGCGTGGCACAAGCTTAAGAGCAGTCGCACCGACGATGGTGCCGATCGCAGCGCGCCGCACCGCAGTGAATTGCGTTTTGCCGCAGCGTACGAGCAGATTGTTGGGCCGCCTCAAATGGATCCAGCGGTCGAGTCAGTGCGCGTGCTCACCTCGGAACTGATTGACGATCTGGGCGCGACGGCTTGCCGACACCGTCGACTATGTGAGCGGCATTGCCCGCCTCAATGACTTTGGCGGAACCTGGGACACCTACGCCATCCGCGGCTTCAGCAGCACGGATATGGGATACCTGATGAACGGTTTTCCCGGATCACGCGGATACAATCCGATGCGCGACGCCTCAACGGTTGAGCGCTTCGAATTCCTGAAGGGTCCCGCTGCGGCGCTGTACGGCAGCAGCGAACCTGGCGGCACCATCAATATCGTCACGAAGAAACCGAGGTTCACCCGCGCCACGACGGCGGAACTCAGTGCCGGGACGCTTGGCTTCGCACGCGCCACGGTCGACACCACCGGCCCGATCAACGACAAGGTGGCATATCGCCTGAACGACGCATGAAAACCAGCGTAATGTTGGCGCCCATCTTCAGGATGAGGTTTCGCTTGGAGAGCGATGGAAGCTGCTGGCGGGCGTCCGGTTCGACAACTACCGAGCCGGTGCATGGCTCTGCGCCCGACATCGATGGGAAGAATCTGGCGAACCCCATCGGGATAATCTGGTCAGGCACCATGATGCTCGATTTCCTCGACACGGATGGCGATGCAGGGCGGAAGGCGCACGATGCCATACTCGTAGAGCCGGCCATGCCGCAACAACCGCTATCGAGCAGCGTCCAGTTGGCGCCCATGCGCTTGAGCAATGTCTGCTCGCCCTGCGTGCCGAACAGCGATTTCTGGTGGCAGTGCGCGTGGATCAGGACGTCGATCTCGTAGCGCGGCGGCTGGTAACCCTGGTCGGCCAGGAAGTCCGCCAGCATCCAGGTCCGCGACGCCAGCCGCCTAGCGCGGGGATCGTCCGGGAAGTGCCGCAGGAGTTCGTCCTTGAATACTGACATGCAGCCGGGTTCAAGCCCCACGATGGCGGCCTCGCTTTCGTCTGAATCGAAGTAGGGCGCGAGGGAATCCAGGATATCGGCAAGCTTGGCTTTGGCCATATCCAGCAGGCCAAAGTCATAAAGCGGACGGCCGCAGCACAGCTTGCGTTCCGGCAACACGGCGTGGAAGCCCGCGTGCTGCAAGACCTTGGTCGCGGCCATGGCGATTTCCGGATGGAAGTTCTCGCAGAATGTGTCGACCCACAGGATCACGGGCTTCTGCGCGGGGGCATCGGCCACCGCGACGTGAGCCGCAGTCCTGCCCCGGTACGCTGCAAGTTGCGCCCGGAAGGGCGTGGTGGCGAACTGGGGCAGTTCACGGCTATCGGCCACGCCTGCAATGCGCTTGGCGATGGCGCGCAGCACCGGTGTCTGGGTAAGAAAGTTGGCCAGGCGTGGCACGCGCGCGGCAAAGGGCGCCCACTCCCCGATACGGCCCATAAACCAGGCCTGGCGCGGGCGGCGCTTGTCTTCGTAGTAGTGCGAAAGTAACTCAGCCTTGTAGGCGGCCATGTCCACATGGGTGGGGCAATCGCTGCGGCAGCCCTTGCATGAGAGGCAGGTATCGAGCGCCTCCTTGACCGGCTCGCTGCGCCTGAGAACCGGCCGGTCGACATGACCGCAAAAATGTCCGTTTCAACTTGGAAGCTGCCGTTGGGGCTGCGCGGGGCCGAACGGCAGAAGAGGGTTGCGGATTCAACCGGTCAACGCAACAGAGATCCCAGCCCAGGCTTTCCAGTCGGCGCAATGCCGGATGCGGGCAGCCGTGCCACAGGTGCCACTTGGCGCCATGCAGCGCCTTGATCAAGGCTGCGTTGCTAGGACCGTCGTCGCAGCGTGCCGGCCTGCCCTTGATCATCTGTTCGAGGTTCTGTACCCGCATGGCGATGTGGAACCAATCGAGAGCGTACTCACCGCGATCACCAGGCTGAGCCTGTTATTTCAGCTGCTAATACACATGGGATAGGTGCATCCTGCCATCGCGTCCGCCACACGACCGGAGCGAAATTGATGCGAGTGACGAAGAACCCGAAGCTTGTTCAGCTTCCGCTTGGACATACGAGTCTCAATACGACGATGAAGTATGTCCACCCCGATATCGACGAGATGCGGGATTTGGTTTCGTATCTTTAGCGGATGGAATGTTGGCAGCTACGGGAGGTTCGGGCACCCTCTCGATTGGGAGGCGACCTGATGCGGGCGCTCTCACGATACCCTGGCGGGTAAATCTTGCCATTTTGGAGCGGGAAACGAGGCTCGGACTCGCGACCTCGATCTTGGCAAGGTTGCGCTCTACCAACTGAGCGACTCCCGCTTGTTTGGCTCCCCGACCTGGGCTCGAACCAGGGACCTACGGATTAACAGTCCGGCGCTCTACCAACTGAGCTATCGGGGAACAAACACCGCAATTGTGAATCGTGCGGAGGCCGGATTGTACACCAGTATTGGAAAATGTTGGCCAACAAATCTTTGCCCCCGACGTCGTCCCTTCCGGGGCACCGCGGGACGAACGCGTAGCGCATGCCGTTCTCAGGCGGACAACGCAGGCTCGCCCAGTAGCGCCCGCACCTCGTCCTGCGTGGGCGCGTAGGCCCCGGCCCGGGTCGCCGCGATGGCCGCGGTGGCCGCCGCCCAGCAAGCCTGGCGCTGTGGCGTGGCCTCGGGATCGAGCAGCAGCCCCGCCATCCATCCGCCCATGGCTGCGTCGCCACAGCCCACGGTATCCACCACCGCTACCGCGAAGGCCGGCTGCTCGCAGGCACCGTCGGCGTGCAGCAGCGTCATGCCCTGGGCGCCGCGGGTCAGCAGCACGCTGGCTTGCGGCGCCAGCGCGCGCAGCGCGGCCAGCGCGGCGGCTTCGTCCAGCGCGGGATAGAGTCCGCGCAGATCCTCGTCCGACACCTTGATGTGGTCGGCCAGACCCGCCAGGTGGGCGAACACGGCCTGATAGCCGGGCTCGCGCATCGGCGCGCGGAAATTGGGATCGAAGGCGATGCGCTTGCCCGCCGCCGCGGCCAGCGTCGCCTCTTCGCACAGGCGGGCGGCCAGCGGCTGGCGCGCCAGGCTCAGCGAGCCGAAGTGCACGGTGCGCGCGGCCTGTCGCCAGCCCGGCGGCAACCTGGCGGGATCGAAGTAAAGGTCGGCGCTGTCGTCGCCGACGAAGAAATACTGGGGCGGATGCTGGGCGCCCACAAAGGCCAGCAGCGGCGAGCGCGCCACGCGCTGCAGATAGCGCGCATCGAGCCCGGCTTCGGCGCTGGCCCGGGCCAGCTGGTCGCCCAGCGTATCGACGCTGACCGCGCCCGCGAAGGCGGTCGGCACACCCAGCCGCGCGCCCACGCGCGCCACGTTCCAGCACGAGCCGCCCGGCAGGCCGAGCCAGTCCTGGCCACCCTGGTGGACCATGTCGGTGAGGGCTTCGCCGAACACCACATAGGTGGGCGATGGAGTTGTCGTCATATTGCTCTCGCTGTGTCGTGTGAGGCGGTGCCTCAGCCCTGCCAGTCGGACGAAGCGGCCAGCGCGCGGCGGATCAGGCCGGCGGTGGAGGCGTCGTGCGCCCGGGCCGGGCCGCCTTCGAGTTCGCTGGCGATGGGCGCGGCCAGTTGCTTGCCCAGCTCCACGCCCCATTGGTCGAAGGAGTTGATGTTCCACAGCACGCCCTGGACGAAGGTGCGATGCTCCGACAACGCGATCAGCGCGCCGAGATGCCAGGGGTCCAGCCGTTGCAGCAGCAGCGTGTTGCTGGGACGGTTGCCCTCGAACACCAGGTGCGGCACCAGCGCCTCGTCCTGCACGCCCAGCGCCCGCACCTCGTCGGCGGTGCGCCCGCGCAGCAGCGCCTCGCCCTGGGCGAAGCAGTTGGCCAGCAGCTTGCTGTGATGGCCGGGAACGGGAAACACCGGCTCCAGCGTGGCGATGAAGTCCACCGGCATCCAGTGCGAGCCCTGGTGCACCATCTGGAAATAGGCGTGCTGGCCGTTGGTGCCGGTGGTGCCCCACACCACGGGCGCGGTGCCGCGCTCTGCCACGCTGCCGTCCAGCTGCACCGACTTGCCGTTACTCTCCATTTCCAGCTGCTGCAGGAAGGCCGGCAGCAGCTCCAGCGGCTCGCAATACGGCGCCACGCAGCGGCTGGCGGTGCCGAGGAAGCTGCGGTACCAGACGTCGAGCAGGCCCAGGATCAGCGGCATATTGGCGCGCGGCTCGGTATCGGCGAAGTGCCGGTCCATGGCGCGCGCACCGTCCAGCAACTGGCGAAAGCGCGCAAAGCCCACCGCCAGCGCGATCGACAGGCCCACCGCCGACCACAGCGAGAAGCGCCCGCCCACCCAGTCCCAGAACGGGAACATATTGACGGGGTCGATGCCGAACGCCGCCACCGCATCGCGATTGGTGGAAACGGCCACGAAATGCCGCGCCAGCTTGTCCCGCGGCACGCCCTGGCGCAGGAACCAGTCGCGCGCGGTGTTGGCGTTGACCATGGTTTCCAGCGTGGTGAAGGTCTTCGAGCAGACCACCACCAGCGTGCCGGCCACGTCCAGCCGCGCCAGCACGCGCGCCAGGTCGCTGCCGTCCACGTTGGCGACGAAGTGCATGCGCGGGCCGGCGTCATCGAGATGGGCCAGCGCGCGGCACACCATGCGCGGGCCCAGGTCCGAGCCGCCGATGCCGATATTGACCACGTCGGTGATCACGCGGCCATCCCAGCCGCGCCACTCGCCACCGCGCACGGCCTCGGTGAAGCGTTCCATCTGCGCGAGTACCGCCGCCACCTCGCCGGCCACCGGCACACCCTGGGCCTGGAAGTCGTCTTCGGGTCGCGCGCGCAGCGCCACGTGCAGCGCGGCGCGACGTTCGGTGACGTTGACCGGCTCACCGCGGAACATGGCGTCGCGCCGCTCTGCCACCCCGGCCTCGCTGGCCAGCGCGAACAGCAGGTTCAGGGTGGTGTCGTCGACGCGGTTCTTGGCGTAGTCCAGCGTCAGGCCGGCAGCTTCCACCACGAAGCTGGCGCCGCGCGCCTCGCCCGCGCGGCCTTCGAACCAGTCGCGCAGGCGCGCCTGGCGGATGGTCTGCGCGTGGATCTGCAGGCGGTGCCAGCTGGGCAGGGATTGGGACATCTTCAATGCTCCTCGATGCTTGGGGAAAAACCGCGGCGGGCCATGCAAGGCACGCCGCGCACGACTCACAGTTCCTCGTGCCACACTGCGCCATCGCGCGACAGCAGCGCGCTGGACGAGGCCGGGCCCCAGGTGCCGGCGGTGTACAGCTTGGGCGACGTATTGTTCAGGTGCCAGGCCTGCTGGATGGGCGCGACCCAGCGCCAGGCCTGGGCCTGCTCGTCGCGCCGCACGAACAGCCCCAGGCGACCGCGGATCACGTCGAGCAGCAGGCGCTCGTAGGCGCCCATCTTGCGATCGTTGCGGTTGCCCTGCCAGCGCGGCAGCATGCGCTGCAGGTCCAGCGTGGCGGGTTGCAGCGCCTGCGTGTCGCCCGGCGCCTTGACCATGAAGTCCAGGCGGATGCTCTCCTCGGGCTGCAGGGTGATGACCAGGCGGTTGCCTGGCTCATGGTCGAGCGAACGCGGGAACAGCGAATAGGGCACGTCGCGGAACTGCACGACGATCTCCGCCAGGCGCTCCTGCATGCGCTTGCCCGTGCGCAGGTAGAACGGCACGCCGGCCCAGCGCCAGTTGGCGATCTCGGCCTTGATGGCGACGAAGGTCTCGGTCTGGCTGTCGGACGGGATGGCGGACTCGTTGACGTAGCCGGTCACCGCGTCGCCGCTGGCGGCGCCGCGGCAATACTGGCCGCGCACCACTTTCTCTGCCACCTCGTCGAGCGCGATGGGCTTGAGCGCCTTGAGGATCTTCAGCTTCTCGTCGCGGATGGCATCTTCCGACAGGCTCGAAGGCGGCTCCATGGCCACCATGCACAGCAGTTGCAGCAGGTGGTTCTGCACCATGTCGCGCAGCGCACCGATGCCGTCATAGAAGGCACCGCGCTTGTCCACGCCGATCTCCTCGGCAATGGTGATCTGCACGTCGCGCACCCATTCGCGCCGCCACAGCGGCTCGAACAGCGCATTGGCAAAGCGCATCGCCATCAGGTTCTGCACCGACTCCTTGCCCAGGTAATGGTCGATGCGATAGATCTGGTCCTCGGCGAAATGCCGCGACACCGCGGTATTGATGGCGTCGGACGAGGCCAGGTCGTGGCCCAGCGGCTTCTCCAGCACGATGCGCACGCCAGCGTGGTTCAACCCGGTGCGCGCCAGCTGGTCGCAGATCGGCACGAACAGGTGCGGCCCGGTCGCCAGGTAGAACACCACCACCGGCGCGGCCCGGCTGCGCACCACCTCGGCCAGCGCATCGAAGCCCTCCGGGGCATTGGCGTCCACCTGCAGATAGACGATGCGCTCCACGAAAGGCTGCCACGCTTCAGCCGCCGCGGCGGCGGGCAAGCCGGGACGCACCTTGGCTTCCAGCATCGCCAGGTAGGCATCCAGGCCGAGCGGCTGGCTGCCCAGCGCAAGGATGCGCCCGCGCGGGTGCAGCGATCCCACGCGGTGGGCATCGAACAGCGCCGGCAGCAGCTTGCGCGTGGCGAGATCGCCGGTGCCGCCGAAGAGGACAAAATCAAACTCGGGCACCGGGGCTACGGCTTTGCTTGGCATCATGTCACCAGTTGGTTGATATGGGTTGATATGGGTTGATATGGGTTGATATGCGTCGATGTCGGTTCGGTCGGATATGGCGCCGGCGCCGTTCAGCGCGGGGCCGCCCATCCTTTATAGTCGTTGACGTTGGCCCGCGTGACCAGCGCGGGCGCCAGCAGCACGGTGGCGCTGGCGGGCGCATGGCCATTCATCAGCCCCACGCCGATCTCCACCGCGGTCCGCGCGATGGCCCACGGGTCCTGGCTGGCCGAGGCCTGCACCAAGGTGTCGGCCTTCAGCGCGGCCTCGATGTCCGGCGCGCCGTCCACCGAGGCGATCGCGATGCCGCGCCGGTTCAGCTGGCGCGCGGCCAGGTCGGCGCCCACGGCCTGCGGGTCGTTGATGGTGAACACCGCGTCCACCTTGGGAAAGCGCGTCAGGTATAGCTGCATCACGTTGAGGCCGCCCTCGCGCGAGCCCTTGGCATCCTGGTCATCGGACAGGATGTGGATGCCGGGATGCTTGCCAAGCACCGTCTTGCAGCCCTTGACGCGGTCCAGCACCGCCGACACCGCCGGACCGTTCTGGATGATCAGGTTGCCTTGCCCGTTGAGCCTGTCGGCCAGGAAGCCGCAGGCCAGCGCGCCGGCCTGGATGTTGTCGGTCTGCACGGTGGCGTCGGCGCCGGCGGCAGCCACGTCCACCGCCACCACCACGATCCCGGCACGGCGCGCCTTCTTCACCGCTGGCTCGATGGCGCGGGCGTCGGCCGCGTTGATCAGGATCAGGTCCACCTTGGAGACGATGAAGCTGTCGATATGCGAGAACTGCTTGTTGAGGTCGTAGTCGGCCGACAGCACGGTGACCTTGGCGGCGGGGTTCACCTGCCTGGCGGCGGCCTCGGCGCCGCGCCCGAGCGCGACGAAGTACGGGTTGCCGAGCGAGCCTAGCGTGACGCCCACTTTCTTCAGTTGTCGTGCGGGCCCGGGTGCGACGACGGTGGCGGTAGCCGCCGATGCGTCCTGCGCGCCGGCGTCGCCGGGCTGGCACAGTGCCGCCAGGGACGCCAGGGCGGTCAGCGCCAGCGCCGTGAAAGATGATCTGGACATGTCGAGTCTCCTGTCGCCGTGGTTGCGCATGCCGCTCACGTGCGCGCCGAATCCTTGCGGCGGTAGCGGTCCAGCGCCACCGCGCCGATGATCACCAGGCCCTTGATGATGTATTGCCAGATGTCAGACACGCCCAGCAGCACCAGCCCGTTGGACAGCACCGCGATGATCAGCGCGCCAATCAGCGTGCCGGCGATGGAGCCCGTGCCGCCGACGAAGCTGGTGCCGCCCAGGATCACCGCGGCAATCGCATCCAGCTCGTAGGACTGGCCCAGCTGCAGCCCGTTGGCCGCGTACAGCCGCGAGGCCGACATCACGCCGCCCAGGCCGGACAGCAGACCCGATACGGCATACACGAACAGCAGCACCACCCACACCTTGATGCCCGACAGCCGCGCCGCCTCGGCATTGCCGCCCACCGCGTAGATCTGCAGGCCGAGCACGGTCCGGCGCAGCACGAACCACGACACCGCCACCACGGCGGCTGCGATCACCACCAGCCAGGGCACGCCCAGCACCTCGCCGTTGCCGATAAAGGCAAAGCCGATGTCAGGGTTGTAGATCGTGCCGTCCTGGCCCACCAGCCGGGCCAGGCCGCGCACCGCCGTCAGCGTGCCCAGCGTGACGATGAACGGCGGCAGCTTCATGAAGGCCACCAGCACGCCGTTGACGAGACCGAACAGCAACCCGCAGGCCAGCGCCGCCGGCACGCCCAGCGCGCCGAGCTGCGGCACCAGCGATACCAGCATGGCCACCACCGCCGAGATGGAAAGGATGGAGCCCACCGACAGGTCGATGCCGCCGGTCAGGATCACGAAGGTCATGCCCGCGGCCAGCACCATGTTGATGGACGCCTGCTGGGCCACGATGGACAGGTTCTGCAGGCTGGCGAAGTTGTCCGCCAGCAGCGAGAAGCCCAGGCACAGCAGCACCAGCACGGGCAGCATGCCGAGCGCGCGCAGGCGCTCCTGCGTGGTGGCGCGACCGTGCGCGGCGCGCTGGCCGGCTTGCGTGGTGGCCAGGACCGGCGCGGCGTTGGCCGAGCGGGCGGGATGGCGGATCGATTCATGCATGGCTGTCTCCTGCGCCGGCCGCCGCGTAAGCGCGGGCCGGCGTCGTTGTCACTGTGTGTCGCTGCGTATCTCTGTGCCGAACCGTGCCGGACTGTGCCGGACCATGCGGATCGGGGGCGGCTGGCGTGCCGCGCTCAATGCAATGGATGGCCGCCGGCCTGGGCGAACGTGCCGCCCGTGCCGCCCGGGCCGCCGTCGCGCGGGAACATCGCTTGTTCCGCCTCCTGCGCGGCCCCGGTGGCCAGGCTGATGATGCGTTCCTGCGTCTCGGCCGCGCTGGCACCGGGCAGCACTTCGCCGGCCAGCGCGCCCTCGCGCATCACCAGCACCCGGTCGCACAGGCCGACCACTTCGGGCAGCTCGCTGGAGATCAGCAGGATGGCCACGCCGCTCTCGGCCAGCGCGTTGATCAGGCGGTAGATCTCCGACTTGGCCCCGATGTCCACGCCGCGCGTGGGCTCGTCGAGGATCAGCACGCGCGGCATCATCTCCAGCAGCCGCGACAGCATCACCTTCTGCTGGTTGCCGCCCGACAGCGCGCCCACGTTGACCTGCGCGTGCGCCACGCGGATGCCCAGCATGTCGATGGCGGCGCTGGTGCGGCGGCGCGCGGCAGGCCGGTTCAGCCGGCCCAGGCCGAGCGCGTCGCGCGTGGCCACCATCAGGTTGATGTTCTCGTGCACGCTCTGGTCCAGGAACAGGCCCTGCAGCTTGCGGTCTTCGGTCAGGTAGGCGATGCCGGCGTCGATGGCGGCGCGCGGGCCGCCCGTCGGCAGCGGCACCAGCCCGGCCGGTCCGGCCACGCGCACCTCGCCGCGCACGCGCGCATCGGCGCCGAACACCAGCCGCGCCAGCTCGGTGCGCCCGGCACCGACCAGCCCGGCCAGCCCCAGTACTTCGCCGGCATGCACCTCGAAGCTGCAGCCCTTGACGCGCCGGCCGTCGGCCATGTCGCGCACCGACAGCATCACCTCGCCATGCTGGCCCGGCTTGGCATGGGTCTTGGTGTAGAAGCCCGACAGATCGCGGCCCACCATCATCTTGACCAGCGCCGCCCGGGTCAGCGCGGCGCGCTCCAGCGTGCCGACGAAACCGCCGTCGCGCAGCACCGTGACGCGGTCGGCCAGCTCGTCGATCTCAGCCATGCGGTGGCTGATGTAGAGGATGGCCATGCCCTCGCCGCGCAGCTGCCGGATCAGCGCGAACAGCCGGTCGGTCTCGTGGGTGGACAGCGGCGTGGTGGGCTCGTCCATCACCAGGATGCGCGCATCGAAATGCACCGCGCGGGCGATCTCCACCAGCTGCCGCTGCGCGATCGACAGGCCCGCCACGCAGGCGGTGGCCGGGAAGTCCGCGCCGAGGCGCACCAGCGTGGGTTCGCACGCGCGCGCCATGTCGCCGCGCGCCACCAGTCCGTGCTTCTGCAGTGCGCGGCCCAGGTAGATGTTCTCCGCCACGCTCAGGTTGGGCGCCAGGCTCAGCTCCTGGTAGATCACCGCCACGCCCAGCGCGCGCGCCGCCTGCGGGCCGTCGATCTGCACCGGCTGGCCGTCGATGCGGCATTCGCCGCCGGGGTCGGCGATATAGGCGCCCGAGAGGATCTTCATCAGCGTGGACTTGCCGGCGCCGTTCTCGCCCATCAGCGCATGCACCTCGCCGGCGTAGGCGGTCAGCTCCACGTTGCGCAGCGCGCGCACGCCGGGGAAGGTCTTGGAGATATTGCGCAGCGCCAGCAGCGGCGCCGGGTTGTCGGTGGCGATAGTGGCGATAGTGGCGAAAGTGGCGTTGGTGGCGGCTTGGTCAGACGATGGCATGGTTGGCCTCCGGAATGATGGCGGACGCGCCCTTGAGCAGCTCCGCGCGCGGCGAGAATTTCATGAACATCGGCAGCGAGGCCGCACCCACCGCGCCGGCGTTGGCGCCGAAGCAGCCGCGCATCACGCGGGCCGGACGGCGGGCCTCGGGGGCGTTGTCGTCGAGCGCGCGCTGCAGCCGCGCGATCACCGCGTCGAGCAGGCCGGCGTCGATATCGGCGTCGAGGATCACCAGCGGCACGTCCAGCACCGCCAGCGCGGATTGCATGGCCGGCGCCAGTGCGTCGATGCAGTCGTCCAGCCATTCGGCCACGGCAGGATGGCCGGCGCGCACCTGCGTTTCGAGGTCGGCATGGCTGTCCACCGTCACGCCATGGTGCCGCAGGTGGCGCGTCAGCGCGTTGAGCGAGGCACGCGCCAGCAGGATGTCGCGGCTGCGCCCGCCGGGCGGCGCCGAGGCCAGCTTGCTGGGCGGCACCGGCATCATGCCGATGTCGCCGGCATTGCCCGACACACCGCGCACGCAATCGCCGTTGAGCACCACGCCGCCGCCGATGGCGGGGCCGAGGAAGGCATAGAGGAAGTGCTGGGCATGGTGGCCGCCGTAGAACAGCTCGGCCACCGCGGCGGCGGTGCCGTCGTTTTCGCCGAACACCGGCAGCTGCGTGGCATCGGCCAGCTCGGCGGCGAAGTCCACCGCGTCCCAGGCGCGAAAGGTAGCCTGGGACGCCGCGTCCTGCAGGTCCAGCTCGCGCAGCCAGGCGCCGAGGTTGTAGGGCTGGGCCACGCCCACGCCGAGCAGCCGCTTGCGCTCGGCCGGCGCCAGCTGCGCGCGCAGCGCGGCCACGTCGTCGCGCACCAGCGCCAGCGCCTGCTCGGGATGCGGCAGGATCATCTGGTGCGCGCGGCTGGCCAGGATCTCGCCGCCGAAGTCCACCATCACGCATTCGATGCTGGCGCGGTCCAGCCGCACGCCGATGCCGAACGCGCCCTTGGGCTCCAACCGGATCAGGCTGGCCGGCTGGCCGCGCTGCCCGTCCTGGCGGCGCCCCGCCGCGTGGATCAGGCCTTCCTCCGTGAGCGACTGCACGATGCTGCCCACCGCGGTGTTGGTGAGCTGCGCCATGCGCGCCAGGTCGGCCTTGGACGCCTCGCCGGCGTGGCGCAGGGCCAGCAGCAAGGCGCGCTCGTTGTAGAGCCGAAGGCTGGCGGAATTGACGCCGCGGCCGGATTTGCCAGAGGTCATGCTGTCTCCGAAGACTGTTCAGGCGCCGTGCGAATCACTTCTCGATCGGGTCGCGCTATTAATTAATTCACGTTGAATTAAATAAGATGGAGAGGCAGAACTCAAGAAAGGGAAAACCCGCGGAAACCGGTGGGCAGCCGCGCGCGTGTGGCCCACCATGCCTGCGCGGGGCGATGCGAAATCGAAAAGGCGCCCGTACGGGACGGCGCATGCGACGGCCCTACCCTGGCACGCCCACCGTCTCATGCACGGCGATGCCCTCGATGGGGTCCAGCGCGTCATGCCAGGGCGCGGCCGCGATCACCTGCCTGCCATGGGCATGGCCGGCGTTCCAGCGTGCCTCGATGCCATCTTCGCTGAAGTCGATATCCTTGGTCAGGTCTTCGCCGCCGAAGGGTGGCGCCTTCAGTTCCACCACGTGCATGGTGGTATGGCAGCCCCAGCCCAGCAACTCCTTGACCACGGGCGTGCCGCGCTCGGATTCGGGAATATGGCTGGCCAGTTCGCGGATCACGTGCCGCAGCCGGTGCAACTGCTTCTGGCGCGCCAGATGCGTCTCGGTGCGGCTCGAATACTGGATGTCCCGCTGCCGCCCCATCGCTTCCCAGATCGTCTGCGGCTCCGGCCCCTGCACCGGCCAGAGTTGCACGGCGAAGATCACCGAGTCACGGCGCGGGTAGTCGTCGAGCACGGCCTCGATCGGGGTGTTGGAACAGATACCGCCGTCCCAGTACGCCTCGCCCTCGATCCGGATGGCCGGAAATCCCGGCGGCAGCGCGGCGGATGCCAGCAGGTGCTCCATGCTCAGGGCGGCGTCGCGGTTGGTGTAGTAGCACATCCGCCCGCTGCAGACATTGACCATGCCGACGGTCAGCCGCATGTGCTTCTGGTTCAGGTAATCGAAGTCGACCAGCGCGCCGAGCGTCTCGCGCAATGGCGCGGTGGAGTAGAAGCCAGCCTGGTCCACGCCCAGCGGCATGCGCAGCCCCAGCCAGGCGGCGGGATTGGGCGCAAAGAAGTTCGGGATGCCCTGCGTGAGGGTGGCCAGGTTCTGCAAGGTGTTGTCCCCGCCCGAAAGCAGCCGCGTCAGCCCGAGCGGCCCGCGCTGCGCCACGCGCTCCCAGAACTCCCGCAGCCGCGGCAGGCGGTTCTCCGGCTTGTTGCCGGCGATGATCGAACCGTTGATCGCGCCGATCGACGTGCCGATCGCCCAGTCGGGCTCGATGCCTGCTTCGTGCAGCGCCTGGTAGACACCGGCCTGGTAGGCGCCCAGCGCGCCGCCGCCCTGCAGTACGAAGACCACCTGCCCGGGGATCTGCCGGCCGGGCGGGTCGGTGGCGCGATGCTGGTCTTCGGCTGGCTGGGTCCTGGTATCCATGGCGTCGGCTCCTGCGGTCAGGGGGGTGGATCCCGCGCGGGCTCTTGCGGCGCGAGCGGCAGGCGGACCTGGAACGTGGTCTCGCCGGGATGCGACTTGACGTGGATGGCCCCGCCATGCCGGTTGACCACGGTCTGGTAGGAAATATCGAGGCCGAGCCCCGTGCCCTGGCCCGGCGGCTTGGTGGTGAAGAACGGCTCGAACAGATGCGGCATGACATCGGGCGCGATGCCGGGGCCGTTGTCGATGATTTCGACCACGGCGCAGTCAAGCTCGCGGCGGGTGCGGATGACGATCGCGCGCATGATCTCGGAGATACGCTGCGCGCCGCGCCGCGTCTCTTCCATCAGCGCGCGCAGGTCCAGCGTGGCCACCAGCCAGTGCATGCAGGCGATGAACTGCGGCGCCGTCAGGTCTGCCGCGATCTGCGCCAGGCTGTCCCGGTCGATCGCCACCTTCACCAGGCACGGTGCCTGGTAGTGCTCGCCGTAGCCCAGCCGCAGGTCGCGCGCAACGGCGTCCACGACCTCGGGATCGTCGTCGACCGCGATGATGATGGGCTTGTCCATGGCGCTTTGCGAACTCGCAGTGGCGGCTCTGCAGCGTTGCCCCAGAGCCGCCGGGTGCCGGGTGGCCAGTTAAGCCTAGCACTTCAGACCGCACTTGCCAGTGCCATCTGCTCGCCCGGCCGGCGCGTTCGCCCTGTGCGGCACATGCCCCATGCGTAACAAAGCCCCTGCGGGAGCACGTGCGGTGCCATGACGAACATGCATGTCGAGCGCGGGCGACCGCAACCCGGCTGGCCGTGACTTTATTCGCCCGGCCTGTCACAAGCGGACCTCATGAAACGTCCTGTGCCACAGGGATGGCTACATGATGTCGCCGCCCCGAATTTCTCGACGAAGAAGGACACGACATGAAAGTGGTAATCATCGGAGGCAGCGGCCTCATCGCTGGCCGGCGGGAGAACTGCCCTGCCGGCCAGCGCCGCTTCCTGGCCCAGACCTCGATCGGGTAATCCAGGCCAGCTGCGGCGCTCTGCGCCATGGGTTCTACCCGATGGGGTCTACCCGTTGGGCTTTACTCGATAGGCTTTTCCGCCACGGGCAGCTGCATGCCGATGGCCATGCGGTTCCAGGCGTTGATCTGGGCAATCGTCCAGGACAGCTCGACGATTTCCTGATCGCTGAACTGGCACTTCAACGCATCGAAATCGGCATCACGGCTGCCGTGGTATTCGACGAGCTTCGTCATCGTCTCGGCCCAGTTGAGCGCGGCGCGCTCGCGATTGCTGTACAGGCCGGTCTCGCGCCACGTCGACAGGCTGTTGATGCGCTGCCACGTCTCACCTTGCTTGCGCAGATCGCGGGCATGCATGTCGAGGCAGAAGGCGCAGCCGTTGAGTTGCGAGACGCGGGTCTGCACGAGTTCGATCAGGCTCGCGCCGAGCGAAGACTTTGCCGTGGCGGCACTGACGCCGACCATCGCTTGATAAGCCTTGGGAGAGATATCGGTCCAGGGGAGTCGCGGCTGGTTCATGTTTTCACCTTGAGTAAGTGCTTGGGATACACATGCTCAAGACGTCTGAGGGGGCTGGTTTGTGACAGCGAGCTCCCGACCCAGCGCGGCGGCAATGCGCGCAAGCTTGTCGGGATTGCGCTGGACATAGATGCGCACGATGCGCTCACCATCCGTTTCGATGGCCAGGGCCGATTCGATCGCGCCGTTGATGAAGCGCAGCAGGCCCCATTGGCCATTGAGCGTGACGACTTCGAACTGCATGGCGCCGGGATACCGCAGCGTTGTGGCGAGGAAAAGCTGCGCGATACGCTGGCCACCGACGAGCGGAACGCCAAAGCTCGGCACCTTGCCGCCGCCATCGCCGATCAGCTGCGCGTCGTCGGCAAGCATCGCTTTCAGCGCGGTGAACTCGCCGCGTGTCGCGGCGTCGGCGAACCCGCGCAACAGGCGGAGCTGGGTCTCGCGGGGGACCACATGGCGGGGCCGCTCGTCCTGCAACTGTATCTTCGCGCGATGGACGATCTGCCGGCATGCGCTCTCGGTCTTGCCCAGCGCCTCGGCCACTTCGCCATAGTCTGCATCGAACACTTCCCGCAGCAAGAACGCTGCGCGGGCTTCGGGCCCCAGGCGCTCCAGTATCGCGAGAAAGGCGATGGATACGTCGTCGGCGCGCTCCAGGATGTGCTCTGGCGTGACCGGGGATTCGGACAGCAGCGGCTCCGGCAGCCATGTGCCAATGTAGTGTTCGCGCTGGACCTTGGCGGTGCGCAGCCTGTCGATCGCCAGGCGCGTGGTGACGGAAACCAGCCAGGCCTCCGTACTGTCCAGATCCTCGCTTGCGGCTTCGTGCCAGCGCAGCCAGGCGTCCTGCACGACTTCTTCTGCCTCGGCGGCAGAGCCCAGCATGCGATAGGCGATGCCCTGCAAGCGAGGGCGAAGGCGGGTAAAGGTGTCGGTCTTGTCGTTCATGGCAGCCTCTAGACGATTGGCACCCCCGGCTTGTGACATCCGCGCCGGTTCGGAGCCGGCGCCGGATAGCGAGCGCGGTGCGGGGGCGCGGCCTGGCTTCCGCATCGATACCAGACCTGATAGTAGACCGCCGACGGCGGCTCCGGGCATGCCGCGCCGTGCGCGTTGGCCGGTGCGGYGCGAACCGCGGCCAGGTGCCGGCAGCCCCGCCGGCGGCTCGCCGAATATGCGCCATGGAGCACGCTCAAGCTCAAACGGATACCGCGGCCACAGATCCCGGCGAGAAATGCCGGCTGGCTGTCACAAGGCTCGGCCGTACCGTCGGCAGGAACGCGGGCAAGGCCGGGCCGGCGGCGCGTTCCCGCACACCATGCGCGCATCCGCTGGGATGCGGGCGGGGCATGCCGGCCCGGTGCGGGCGCCACGGCACACCCGCCATCCGGCGTTCAATCCTCTTGCGCCGATAGCTCGGATGCGCGCTGGCGGAATTCAAACCCGCCTACGAACGATTCGAAATCCTCGATCGGCAGCGGGTGGCAGAAGTGGTAGCCCTGATAGGCATAACACCCCGCGCCGGCAAGAAAGTCCCGCTGCGCTTCGGTCTCGACGCCTTCGGCTATCACCTGCAGCCCGAGGCTGCGCGCAAGCGCCACGATGGTCTTGGCGATGACGGCATCGTTCGGGTCGACAAGGATGTCACGCACGAACGAGCGGTCGATCTTCAGCTGGTCCAGCGGCAGGCGCTTCAGATAGGACAGCGACGAATATCCGATACCGAAATCGTCCAGCGAGAAAACCACGCCCATGGCCTTGAGCGCTGACATTTTCTCGGCGATGTCCTGCACATTGTCCACCAGCACGCTCTCGGTCAGCTCCAGCCTCAGCCTGTTCGGGTTCGCTCCGGTCTGCTCGATGATGCCCAGCACCTTGTCGACAAAGTCGGGGGCGCGGAACTGGTGGACGCTGACATTCACGGCGATCGTGAGATGGGCCATCCCTGGCTGGCGCGCCCAGCGCGCCAGCTGGTTGCAGGCGATCTCCAGCACCTTGTTCCCCAGCGCAAGGATCAGCCCGGTCTCTTCGGCCAGGGGGATGAATTCGGCCGGCGACACGATGCCACGCACGGGGTGCCGCCAGCGCACCAGCGCTTCGGCGCCCGTGATGCGATTGTCGATGGTCACCTGCGCCTGGTAATGGAGCAGGAACTGGTCTTCGTCGATTGCCTTGCGCAGGCCGACCTCGAGCGCGGCCCGCTCCACCACGACGGCCTGCATGGTCGGATCGAAGAAGCACATCGCATTGCGCCCTCTTTCCTTCGATTTGTACATGGCGAGGTCGGCCTGCTTCAGGAGCTCATCGATGGAGGCCTGATGCCCCTTGAACACGGTCACGCCGATACTTGCGGTGCTGCGATACTCGATGCCGGCCAGATGATAGGGATTGCCGAGAACGGCGAGGATTTTCTCGCCCGCCGCTTCGGTCTGGCTGGCCGCTTCCTGCCGGTTTCCGCTCAGGCCTCCGAGCACGACGACGAATTCGTCGCCGCCTACCCGTGCCACCGTGTCGCCCTCGCGGACGCTGGCGGTCAGGCGCTCGGCGACTTGCTGCAGCAGCAGGTCGCCCTTGTCGTGGCCCAGCGTATCGTTGAGCGTCTTGAAGTTGTCTACGTCAACGAACAACAACGCGCCGGAGGCTTCGCTCTGCGCGCTGACCGCGATGGCCTGCTTCAGGCGATCGGCCAGCAAGGTACGGTTGGGCAGCCGCGTCAGGGCATCGAAGAAGGCCAGTTCCTTGATCCGGTCTTCGGCGATCTTGCGCTCGGTAATGTCGTGATGCGTGCCGACATAGTGCGTCACCCGCCCGTCCCGTCCGCGCACCGCTGCAATCGTGAGCCATTTCGGGTAGATCTCGCCATTCTTGCGGCGATCCCAGATCTCGCCCTGCCATCCGCCCACGCGGTGGATGGTGTCCCACATGTCACGGAAGAACGCTTCGTCATGACGCCCCGACTTGAGTATGCGCGGCGTCTTGCCCACCACCTCGTCGGCCGTGTAGCCGGTACCCTCGGTGAATGCCGAGTTGACGCGCAGGATAGTGCCGCTGGCATCGGTGACCATCATGCCTTCCAGCGAATCGAAGGCGACCGCGGCGATACGAAGCTCGGCGTCGAGCAGCTTGCGCTCGGTGATGTCGCGCCCGCTGAGCCGGAAGCCCGTGAACATGCCCCTGGCATCGTGGAATGGCCCCCAGGAGACGGAAAGCCAGAGCAGCGAGCCATCCTTGCGCAGGCAGCGGAACTCGAGATCGTCGCCGCGAAGCCCCTGGCGCCCCTTCAGGAGCTCAAGCGCGACACGCGGAAAATCTTCGGGATGGACCAGGGTGCCGGCGAAGTCGCGCATCGCCAGGCATTCTTCCACGGCGTAGCCGGTGTACTCCATGACCGACGGATTGATCCAGCGTGGCTTGCCGTCCAGCCCCCACCAGATCTCCAGGTTGACCGTGCAGTCGGCGATGGCGCGGAATTTCTCTTCGCTCTCGCGGAGTTCCCTGGTCATGTTGGAGGCCAGCCGCAGCGCGCGGCTGCGGCCTGTCACCATGACCCAGGCCAGCAGCGCGAGCAGCAGGCTCAGGCCCGCGCCCGTGCCGGCGATCAGTGTCTGCGAGTTGCGTCCGAAGCGGGCCTTGAAGTCATGGTGGGCGGCCATGGAGAGCATCCAGTTGTGCCCTCCCACGACCAGGTACTCACTGGCCGACAAGGCTGAACCCGGGTGCCCCGCCCTGGCGTCGGGCGAACGATAGAGAAGTGCCGCCGTGGATGGCTCGACACCGTCGTAGATGGTCAGAGAGAGGCCGGGCGGCTGCTCGCCGTAGAGGCTGGCGATCACCTCCCGCATGCGGAACGACGCGTAGACCCAGCCCACCAGGCTGGCACGACGCTGGGCGACGGTATCCTGTGGCTGGCCGCGCGCATATAACGGGAGGTACATCACGAAACTGGGGTCCTCGTCCGCCTGCGCGTCCACGGCCAGCTGCACCTTCCCGGACACCGTGGCCAGGCCCGAATCGCGCGCCCGTTCCATGGCGAGCCGCCGCTCGGGGCTGGCCCAGGCGTCGAAGCCGAGCACGCGCGCCTTGGCTTCGGCATACGGTTCGCGCTGAATGATCGGGGCGTAGCCGCCGCGCGCGCCGTCGGGCCGGATGTCGTAGCCGGCGATGCCGAGCCGGCGCATTGCCTCGACATGGGCGTCCTTGCCGGGCGCCGACACCCACTTGACGACGCCGACGGCCTGGATGCCGGACAAGTTCCCATCGAGGTTGATCGCGCCGACGTAGTCGCGGAAACTGCCGCGGTCCATCGTGCCGGTGGCGGCAAACATGCCATGCACGCCCCGCAGCATCTGCTCGTAGGTGGCCATCCGCTGCTCGATGCGGCTGACGGCATCGCCCAGCGCGAAATCGAACTGGGACTGTACTTCATGCCGGGAGGCTTGCCGTTCGTGGTCCCAGACTGCCCATGTCACACCGAGCCCGGTGCACAGGATCAGCAAGGGGAGCAGGATCAGGCGAGCCCAGCTCACAGCGGTGCCTTGAAATCGACCATGGAGTCGACCAGATCGCGCTTGAAGTACTTCTCGAAGATCCGGCGCACGGTGCCGTCCGCGCGCATGTCGTTCACCAGCGCACGCCACTTGTCCTGCTCGGCCACCGGCAGCGCCTTCTTCGACATGATCAGGCCGTGCGGAACGGCCGGGTCGTTGAACTCGACGACCGCGGTGACATCGCGAATCCGCTTTGCGTCGAGAGCCGGGTAGTCGAAGGGCTCGATGATCATGCCCTGGATGCGCTGGCGCACCAGCGCCTCGTACAGCGGCTCCAGCCCGCCGGCCTGGCTGACGCGGTTGGCTGCCGCGAGCTTGTCCACCAGCTGGTTGGCGGAATCGCTGTAGCGGAAACTGCGGATCACGCCGAGTTGAAACTGGTCGTTATGCTCGAAATCGGACAGCTTGCCGATGCCGGCGTCCTTGCGCACCAGCAAATAGTATTTATTGCTGAAGTACCAGGCGAAGGAGGCGTACTGATTGCGTTCGGCGCTGGCGATGCCGGACAGGCTGAAATCGAGTGCGCCGGACTCGATCAGCTTCCAGATGCGGGCGCGCGACATAAGGCTGACCCTGACCTGGCAGCCGCTGCGCCGGACCAGTTCGTCGGCGAAATCCTTGTCGATGCCTGTATCGGTTTCGAGCGAATAAAGCAGGCCATGGTCATGCAGCGCTAGCGTGAACGGGCGTGAGCAATCAGGTCCGCTCGCGACTGCGGTGCCCAGACAGCACAGCGCAAGCAGCAACCCGCAAAGTCCATGTCGTATCACAGCCTTACCCCGCAAAATTGTATTGATGCAAATCGTCTTCTTATGATCGCGGCCGGTGCCGGGCCCGATGCCGCGATAAGTCCTGCCTGTTTTCCTTGCCCCGTCAACCCGGCGGGCAAGACTCCATTTCCCTCCGCGCCCGGTCCCCACCGGGCACTACCAGCATTGCGCGCTGCCAGGCCGGGAAGCCCTTGAATGCGGCTTTCTCCGGCGCCCTGCGGAAAAACAACCCGCAGTGGCCGCATCGCCCCGCAATTATCCAGCAATAGCGCGGATACTGCCGAGGCATATCAACTGGCAGAGCCAGCATGCTCTCACGCGGGTGCCTGCGTGGGAAGTGTCAGGCCGCATTCCACGCTCGCCCTTCCTGCCAGCGCGCGCACGCCGCGCAACACTGTATATGCATCCAGTATTGCACGCAGGGGCATGATCAGGGCCGCGCCGCATGGCCGGGTGCCATGACGCGGGTGGGTCGGGATGGTGGGGATGGTGGGGATGGTGGTGCCGAAGACCGCGACCCATGCGGGCCGCCTGCCCGGGAGGCCATCGGGGCGGCGGCGCCAACCGCCGCGTCGGGCGGGCGCCGCCGCCCCTGGCCGGGCACGGCGCTCAGGCTCGCGCGTCCGCCGGCGTCCGGGGATGCGGCAACGAGCCTCGCCGCATCAGGCCCGCAGGGCCGCCAGGACTTGGGGGTTGGCGATGTTCTGCGGCGAGCCCGCAAAGAAGGCGTTGATGTTGTCGAAGGCGGTGCCGAAGTACGCCTCATAGTTGTCGCGCTCGACAAAGCCGATGTGCGGGGTGCAGAGCGCGTTGTCAAGATGGAGCAAGGGATGCCCGGCGTCCAGCACCGGTTCTTGCTCGTAGGCATCGACCGCGGCAAAACCCGGGCGGCCGGCGCGCAGTGCCGCCGCCAGCGCCCCCGGCGCCACCAGCTCCGCGCGGCTCGTATTGACCAGCAGCGCGGTCGGGCGCATGCGCGCGAGGTCGGCCGCGCCGATCAATCCCTCGGTCTCGGCGTTCAGCCGGATATGCAGGCTGATGATATCGCTTTCGGCAAAGAAGGCATCCCGCGACGGCGCCACCTCGAAACCGTCGGCCCGGGCGTCCGCCACCGACCCTTCCCGGCCCCACACCCAGACCTGCATGCCGAAGGCCCGGCCGTAGGCGGCGACCTGCCTGCCGATGCGGCCATAGCTCCAGACGCCAAGCCGCTGGCCCCGCAACTCCTGCCCCAGCGCGCCTTGCCAGCCGCCGCTGCGCAGCCGGTTGACCTCGGCGACCAGGTGGCGGCGGCTTGCCAGCATCAATGCCCACGTCAGCTCCGCCGTGGCAGCGCCCGACCCCGTGCCCTCGGCCACCGCGATCCCGCGCGCCGTGCAGGCATCCAGGTCGATATGCCCGGCGACCTTGCCGGTCTGGCTGATCAGCCGCAGCCCGGGCAGGCGGTCGAGCAGGGCCGCCGTGATCTGGGTGCGCTCGCGCGTCAGCACCAGCGCGTCGGCTGCGCCGAAGCGGTCGGCCAGCGCATCGAGGGTCTTGACGTTGTCATGGAAGACGGCGACGTCGTGACCGGCGAGCCGGGAAAAGCAGCGCAGCTCACGGACGCAGCGCTGGTAGTCGTCGGGAATGACAATTCGCATGATTGGGGCTCCGGAGGGATCTTGCTGGAATTGCTGGAATTGCTGGAATGATCGGGCTTGTCGGGCTTGTCGGGCTTGTCGGGCTTGTCGGGCTTGTCGGGCTTGTCGGGCTTACTGGAGGGCGATATGCAGTTGCTCGACCACGCCCCGCCAGCTGGCCAGGTCCTTGCGGATCAGCTCGCCGAACTCGGCCGGCGCCATGCCGCCGGGCTCGATGCCTTGTGCCTTCAGGTAGCGCTGCCCGGGCTCGCTCTGGATAGCGCGCCGCGCTTCCTGGTACAGCCGCTGCTGGATATCGGCCGGCGTGCCGCTACGGACCAGGATGCCATACCAGGCGTGGATATCGAATCCGGGATAGCCGGAGGCGGCAATGGTCGGGACATCGGGCAGCACCGACGCCCCGCGACTGGGGGCCAGCGCCAGGGCGCGCAGCTTGCCCGACCTCAGGTAAGGCAAGGCGGTCGGCACGTCGAGGAACATGAACTGGATCTGCCCGCCCAGCAGATCGGTCAGCGCCGGCGAGGCGCCGCGGTAAGGCGCGTGCACGGCGCGGATGCCCGCGCGCTGCGCGAACATCGCGCCGGCAAGATGGGCGGAGGTCCCATTCCCGGACGAACCGTAGTTCATGGTACCGGGAGATTTGCGCGCCATGTCGACCAGGTCCTGCAGCGTGCGGGCCGGATAATCACCGCGCACCACCAGCGCATGCGGGATGAAGCCGACCACCGTGACCGGCGCGAAGTCCCGGTCCGCCGCGAAAGGCAGCGTCGGCATCAACGCCGGATTCGTGACCAGGGTGATCGACGACAGGACCATGCTGTAGCCATCGGCCGGCGCGTTGGCAATGGCACCGAGGCCGATGATGCCCCCGGCGCCCGGCCGGTTTTCCACCACCACCGGCTGCGTCAGCCTGGTACCCATCTCGCGCGAAAGCATGCGTGCGATGCCATCGACGGGGCCACCCGCGGCGAACGGCACCACCAGCCGCAGCGGCTTGTCCGGAAAGCCGCCAGCCTGCGCGCGCGCAAGCCAGGCGCCGCAGAATGCCGCGGGCGCGGCCAGCAGCAACGCCCTGCGGCGACGAAGAATGTGGGCCATGCCAGGTCTCCTTGTTCTCGGCGCCAGCGATGCTGGCGTGCCGTATTTCGGCCGAGTTTAGGAGAAGCTACTGTAAAAACCACCGGTCATTTCCGGCCAATGGAAATGCGGGCGTTTGCACCCCGATCCCGGGGCGCCTTGTCTCATACATTGAGTATCCCGGCATGCCGCACCGCCGGTGCCCCGCGAGCCTGCGACGCCCTCGCCCACACGAAAAGAAAAGGCCGGAAGGCATGATGCGCGGCGCAAGCCCGCAGCGTCACACGGCGGCCCGCAGGGCCTGGGCCGCCGCGACCATATTGGTCAGGGCCGGGATCACCTCTTCCCACGCGCGCGTCTTCAGGCCGCAGTCGGGATTCACCCACAGCCGTTCGGCCGGAATACGCTCTGCCGCCTTCTTCATCAGTTGCACGATGTGCTCCTGCGTCGGAATGTTCGGCGAGTGGATGTCGTAGACGCCCGGGCCGATCTCGTTCGGATACCTGAAGTTGTCGAACGCGTCGAGCAGCTCCATATCGGAGCGGGAGGTCTCGATGGTGATGACGTCCGCGTCCATGTCGGCGATCGACGCGATGATGTCGTTGAACTCCGAATAGCACATGTGGGTGTGGATCTGGGTCTCGTCCTGCACGCCATTGGCGGTGATACGGAAGGACTCCACCGCCCAGCGCAGGTACTCGCTCCACTGGGCCTTGCGCAGCGGCAGGCCTTCGCGCAGCGCCGCCTCGTCGATCTGGATCACGCGCACGCCGGCCTTCTCGAGGTCCAGCACCTCCTCGCGGATGGCAAGGGCGAGCTGGTGGCAGGACACCGAGCGCGGCTGGTCGTCGCGCACGAAGGACCAGTTCAGGATCGTCACCGGGCCGGTCAGCATGCCCTTCATGGGCTTGGCGGTCAGCGATTGCGCGTACTTGATCCACGCCACCGTCATGGCCTTCGGGCGGCTGATGTCGCCGAACAGGATGGGCGGCTTCACGCAACGCGAGCCATAGGACTGCACCCAGCCGAACTGGCTGAAGGCGTAGCCGTCGAGTTGCTCGCCAAAGTACTCGACCATGTCGTTGCGCTCGGCTTCGCCGTGCACCAGCACATCCAGGCCAAGCGCCTCCTGTTCGCGCACGCTGCGGGCGATCTCGGCCTGCATCACGGCCCTGTAGCCGGCTTCGTCGAGCTCGCCACTGCGGAACTTGCTGCGTGCCTGGCGGATGTCGCCGGTCTGCGGGAACGATCCGATGGTGGTGGTCGGATAGGCCGGCAGTTGCAGCAGGGCCGCTTGCTTGGGCGCGCGCGCCGTATAGGGGCTGGCGCGCCTGCCGAGCGCGGCGTCGAGCCTGGCGATGGCGGCCTTGACGGCAGGATTGTGCACGCGGGGCGAGGCGCGACGGCTGGCGATGGCGGCCTGGTTGCCGGCCAGCGCGCCGGCCACGGCTGCGCGTCCCTGGTTCAGCGCCCTGGCAACGACTTGCAGCTCGTCGAGCTTCTGCTGGGCAAAGGCGAGCCACGAGCGGATGTCGGCGTCGAGCTTCTGTTCGCTGTCGAGATCGACCGGGACATGCAGCAGCGAACAGGACGGTGCCACCCACAGCCGGTCGCCCAGCTGTGCATGGACCGGCTCCAGCCAGTCGAGCACCGCCAGCAGGTCGGACTTCCAGATGTTGCGGCCGTTGATCACGCCCAGCGACAGTATCTTGTCCGCGGGCAGCCTCGCCACCAGCTCTTGCACTTCGGCGCGCGCATTGATGGCATCGAGGTGCAGGCCTTGCACCGGCAGTTCGAGCGCCAGCGGGAGATTTTCCAGCAGCTGCCCGAAGTAGGTCGCCAGCAAGACCCTGACCTTGCCCTGCTTCAACGCCTGGTACGCCGTGACGAAGGCTTGCTGCCATGCCGCGCCGAGTTCGGTCACCAGCGCCGGCTCGTCGATCTGCACCCATTCGATGCCTTGCGCGGCCAGCTCGGCGAGCAGCTCGGCATAGACCGGCAGCAGACGCGGCAGCAGCGCCAGTTTGTCCGAATCGTCCTTGGCCTTGCCTAGCCACAGGTAGGTGACCGGACCGATGATGACAGGCTTGGCCTTCACGCCGAGGGCCCGTGCCTGCGCGAGCTGCTCCAGCAGGCGGGAGCTATCGAGCGAGAACTCGGTGGCCGCGCTGAACTCAGGGACGATGTAGTGATAGTTGGTGTCGAACCACTTGGTCATCTCGCCCGCGGCGACGCCGCCGCCGCAGCAGGCGCTGTGGTCTTCGGTACCCCGGGCCGAGCGCCCGCGCGCCACGCGGAAGTAGTTGTCGAGTGCATCGCCATGGAAGCCGCGCACGCGCTCGGGCAGGTTGCCAAGGGTGAAACTCATGTCGAGCACCTGGTCGTAGAAGGCAAAGTCGCCTACCGGCACCAGGTCGAGGCCAGCCTGGATTTCCCAGTGCCGCTGCCGCAGCTGCGCACCCAGCGCCTTCAGCTCGTCGCGCGAGGATTGCCCCTTCCAGTAGGACTCTTGCGCAAACTTCAGTTCGCGCTTTGCGCCGATGCGCGGAAAGCCGAGGTTGTGTGTGATTGCCATGATGGAGCGCTCCGTAAAGATCGAGGGCCATCATAGGTCTTTGCAAACATGAAATAAATTGGCATTATTTCATCAGGTTATTAGTCTGGCTCATATCAGGCACGGGCGCCGGGCCTGGGAACCTGCGCGCGCCGGGGGCATGCCGAGGCTCAGGCGGCCAGCGCCAGCACCGCCTTGTGGCGGGCCACCCGGCCCGGCTAGATGCCCAGTTGCGCGAACACGTTTCGCCATCGGTCTTCGCCGCTCTTGCGATCCTCCCACCCGGCCGGCTGGGCGACCGCGACCAGAGCCGGCGCCAGCGCGTGCGAGTAGGTCTGGAAAGGGTAAGGCGTGAAGTGCATGAACCGCATCTCGAAGTCGAACGCCGCATTCTCGAAGCGATTGCTCGCGTAGGAAGTCTCGGCCCTGTAGGCCTGGTCGAAATTCGCCACGGTCTGTTCCTGGAACTGGTGGTACAACTCGTGCGCCTGCGTGCTGCGATATTCGAGATAGGAGTTGCCGATATTGTCCTTGTTCATGGTGATCGTTCCGTGAAACTGACTGCCAAGGACGCTTCCGCTCGGATTCATGTTGCTGACGTAGTTCACCTTGTCGAAGTTGGCCTTGTTGTTCAGGGCGGCCTGGACCTCGCGCTGGTTTTGCTTTACCCGCGGTGAGTTGTTGGGGTCCTCCCAGACATTGCGCATCATGATGGCGTTGCCGATGGCACTCCCGATCATTGCGCCGGCAATCCCCGCCGCAGCCCCGGCCAGGATGTCCCAGTTGCCGGAATCGACAACCTGCGCCATGCCCGCGATGGTGGTGGTGCCTGCCGCAGCCGTGCTCAGCATCACCAGGACCGCCTGGCGCGCCGTCGTACCGAGGAGGGTGCCGCTCAGCGCGGAAATGCCCCACAGCGCGCCACCGCCTATGCCGCCGGTGAGCGCGCCGAGCAGTCCGCCCACCACGGCACCCTTGGCGCCGCCGTCGATGCCGCCGGCCACGGCACCGCCCGCCAGCCCGCCGGTTATGCCCGCAAGGACAGGATTGCCAGCCGAGACCACGAACACGAACGCGCCGACCATGCCACCGACCAGCCCGCCAAGCGCCGATCCGAGCGGCGAGAGGCCGGAGGGATCGACGTAGACCATCGGGTTGTTCCCCGCGTAGGCGTACAGGTTAAGCAGCCCCGGGGTTGCCAGGGCCAGCTCCGGCGCCGTCAGGTAGAGCGGGTCCGGGCTGACGAAGCGGCCTATCTCCGGTGCGTAATTGCGTGCTCCGAAGTGATACAGGCCGCTGATCTCATCGAGGATCTTCCCGCCGAACGCGCATGGCACCGCCACCCCGCCGGCTCCCCCCGCCTCGCCGAAGGGATGGAAGAAGCGGCTGCCCGCCAGGGCGCCGGCCGCATCCGTCAGTACCATGACGTGTCCCAGTTCGTTGCCGTGGAGCCAGGTCCGCCCGCCGGCCTGGTCGATGGCGATCGGCGCGCCGCCGGCGCACAGGTAGCGGCGCACCGCGCCGTCGTCGTCCTCCTCGTAGAGGCCCGCCAGGAACAGCGTGCGGCGCGCCGCACCGGCGACGGTTGCCGTGCGCCAGACGCGCTCGCCGACGGCGTTGTAGCGATAGGCGACCGTGGCGCCGTCCGCGCGCTGGACGCCGGCCAGCCGGCCGAAGGCGTCAAACATCAGGTCGCGTCCCGGCAAGCGCACGACGTTGCCGTTCGCATCGTGCGCGTAGAGGGGGACGAGGTTGCCGCCGTCCAGGATGCCGGCGATGCGGTTGCTGCCGGGCGGCGCGTAGACGATGGGCGCGGCGGCGTGGGTCGGGTAGACCACGACGTTGTTGGCGGCATCGTAGGCGTAGCGCCGCACGTAGGCGCCGACGGCGGCCGATCCCCCGCCGTCCACTTCGAGCAGCCGGTAGCGGCCATCCAGGATGAAGCGGCGCGGGTGCGGTGCGTCGGGGCCGGGCGGGCGGCCATCGCGCTGGCCCAGCACGTTGCCGACGTTGTCGCGGTCGTAGCTCAGGTCGTGCAGCACCTCCCCCGCCGGGCCGAGCACACGCAGGCGGGCCAGGAAGCGCGTCAGCGGATCGTAGTCGAGCAGGGTCTGCACGCCGTTCGCGGCGCGCATCGACGTCCGGCGGCCGTGCGCGTCGTATGTCAGCGCGTCGAGTGCGCCCGGCACGGCGGCAAGCCGGCCGGCCCGGTCGTACTGGAACGTGACCTCGGCGCCGTCCGGATAGCGGATGGCGGCGACCTGGCCATTGGCCTGATAGCGGTGCTCCAGCGTCCAGCTCCGGCCAGGCGCGCTCAGCGTGCGGCGCGTAGGCCGACCCCGGGAATCGTATTCGAAGGCCCATTCGCCCGCCTCGTCGTGGGCGGTGCTCAGCCGGCCCAAGGCGTTGGGCAGGTCCGGTGCGTCATACACCAGGTTCTGCGCCAGCATGCCATCTACCGCCGTGCCGGTCGGCCGACCGAGCGCGTCGCGGGCGATGGCGATGCGCCGGCCGGCAGCGTCGGCGCTGCGCACCAGTTGCCCGCCGGCATCGTAGTAAAACAGGTGGCTGCCCGCGTCCACATGGTCGAGGGCGAGCCGGTTGCCCGCGAGATCGAAGCGCTGGCCCAGCATGCGGCCACCCGCCGGGCCGGTTGCCTCGACGAGTTGCCCGGCCTCGTCGTAGCGGTAGGCATGGCTCGTGATCAGCCCGTCGTGGAGCTCGGTAACGCCGACCAGCCGCCCCTGGCCGTCCAGGCGGTGGATGGTCGGCGTATCGAAGAAGCCGCGGGCGACGTTCGCGGGCGACGCGTCGGTATCGTTGGCGTCGTAGGTGACCGTGCGGAATGGCTCGTAGAGCGAGCGCGTGCTGCGCCCGCCGGGCAGTCCGGCAGACACGACCCGGCCAATCGCGTCGTACTGCAACGTCGTGACCCCGCCCGCGGGCACCGGCCCGAAGTCCAGCGAGCCGGCAATGGACGGCTCGCCGCGGCTGGCAACCCAGCCGCGGCTGTTCAGCGACTCGAACGCCGACACCAGCACGCTGGCCTCGTCGATCATGGCCCGGGTCTGCCGCACCTGCCCGCTGCCGTCATGGAATACGCGTCGCCGCAGCGGCGGCATGCCGTCGGCCAGTTTCTGCTGCAGCTCGACATAGGGCGGTGACGCATCAAGGTGGTACGACACGGTCTCGCCCGGATCGGCAAGCGAGTCGCCCGGGAAGGCGAGCGCGGTGACGCGGCCCAGCGCGTCGAAGCCGAAGCGCCAGACCGCGCCGTTGGCGTCCGTCATCTCGTCCGGCTGGAGCGCCGCGTCGTCCCAGCGCAAGCGGGTGACATGGCCGGCCGCATTCTGGAGCCGGACGGGAAAGACCCCGGCGGCATCGCTCGCCAGCGTGGTTTCGTGGCCGAGCGGATCGCGGGTGGCGGCGAGGTTGCCGCGGGCGTCATAGCTGTAGCGGCCGGCGTCGGACCAGACTGCGCCGTCCTCGGTCCGGTAGCCGAGCGCGGCGGCATCCAGCCCTTCGGCGCCGTAGTGGGCGGCGAAGTCTGGCTCGTCGAGCACGCGCACGCTTTGGCGGACAAGATTGCCGGTGGTCGCCTGGCCGGGCGGGAGTCCGGTGAATGGCTCGCCATCGTAGTAGTAGCGGCGCTCGCGCACCAGGGCGCCGTCGCCGCGCCGCTCGGTCACCCGCGACGGCAGCGCGCTCGGCCGTCCATCCGGCGTGCGCGCGAATTCGACCTCGCTGACCAGCGTCAGCGGCGCCGGGCCGTTGGCCGACATCTGGTCTCGCGTGACGTTGCCGCTGTCGTCGAACGCGTAAAGATGCTCGATGACCACCGGCCCCTCCGCCCCGCCCGGGGCCTCGTTGCGGATGGTGTGACGGTGCACCGTGGCGACCGGCGTGCCGTCGGTGCCGTGTTCGGCGACATTTGCCGCCCACGCACTGCTCGAGCGGCGCATCACCGGACCGCCTGGCGGGCCTTGCGTGGTCTCCAGCATCTTTCCCCAGCGGGCGACGGCCAGCGCGCGTTCGTCGCGGCCCAGGCCGTCCGTCGGCGTCGCATCGAAGCGCATCGCCGTCAGCAGAGCCGGCGCCGTGGCGTCGCCATGATCGACCAGCTCGACGCGGCCGAAGCCGGCGAAGCGCCGCTCGCGCCCGTCGTAGACGCCTTCGTGATAGCGAATCTCCTGCCATGTGGACAGGCCCGCCAGCGGATCCTCCTGCCGGACCTCGGCGACCACCTGCACCGGAAACGGCAGGAAGGTGTTCCAGGGATGCCCTTCGGCCCGGTCACGCGCGGCAAACTGGCTCGAACTGCTGTAGCGGATGCGCGTGTGCTTGCCCAGGCCGTTGTCGATGGCCGACAGCAGGTAGGGCTTCTCGTCGCCCCCGAGGTCAAGGAAGAAGTAGCGCGTACGCGGGCGCCGCTCCGACTCGTAGCTCCACAGCACGCCGGCCGTCCCCGCACCGAGCATGTCGGCCATCCGCACGTCGGCCCCGCCGCTCGGCGGCGCGTTCCCGAGCCGGACAGGCGCGGCAAAGCCGGTACCGGTGCGGTTGATCCAGACCGTCACGACATCGCCTTCCACGACGACGAGATCGGCCAGCCCGTCGCCGTTGACGTCGCTCAGGAAGATGCGGCGCGGCTGTTCGGGCCGCGCGAAGGCCGGGGAGCCGGCGAGCACCCGCCGCCTGCCCCAGCGGCCGAGGCCTTCGTACGGCCAGTAGGACACCTCGCCGGACCTGACCAGGACGATGTCGGCCAGGCCGTCCCCCGTCATGTCGGCAAGCTGGACACGCGGGTCCGCGAGCGACACGTCGGGAAAGGCATCGATATCCCGCACGCGCGGGATCGGCGGCAGCGACTCCCAGCCCTCGCTGCCACGGTTGAGATGCAGGACGAAGGCCGATGGCGTGGTGCGCAGCAGGTCCACCTGTCCGTCGGCATCGAGATCCACGAGGCGGTTGTTGGGATCGCGCAGGCTGTAGGCCGGAGCCCGGCGGTAGCGCTGGAACGGCCCCCATGTGGCCGGGCCGGTCTTGGGAAAATAGCCGGTGTGCGGGCCCTCGGTCACCAGCAGGTCGGCGGCGCCGTCGCCATCGGCGTCGCCGAAGCTGGTCCCGGGCGCGCCGAGGTGCGCGCCGTCGGGCAGGCTGCGGATCTGCCGTGGCGCATCGAAGCTGCCATCGCCGCGATTGGCCCAGTAGCAATGGCGCTGGTCGTCGATCTGCACGATGTCCGGCAGGCCGTCGCCGGTGCAGTCGAGCAGGTCGGTGCCGGGCAAGCCGAGCGGCGCCAGCGCAAAGCCCAGCGGGTTGACCAGCGGGCGGCACCGGCCGGTCTCTGGCCTGAAGCTGGTGTAGCCGAAGGTGAGCGGCGGCATGGTGGCCGTCTCGCCGGCGCGATGGCCGGTCAGCTGGATCTGCCGCAGCAGCGACAGCGGCGTCTCGGCGGGCTCGGCATAGCTCAGCGCGTAGCGGCGGATCAGGCTCTGGCCGGCGAGCCGGTCACAATGGATCTCGATCGACGTGCAGCGCAACGCCGTCGTGACCGGGAAGCCGTGCCTCGCCGTGGCGAACACATCGGGCCGCGGCGCGTAGGCAAGGACCACGCGGTAGGCTCCGTAGGCCACCTCGCCGAGATAGCGGTTGTTGCCATCGGCGACATAGCGGTAGCGGATCTGGTTGCCGTTGCGGTCCTCGGCCTCCTGCAGCGCCCACGCCAGGATGCGGTCCGGATGGTCGGGGTGGACGATGCGCGCCTCGCTGTCCACGCCATAGCGCTGGACGCCGCCCTCCTTCGGGAATATTTCCCAGTGGTCGCCGCGCTCGATGCGGGCGAACAGTTCGTCATAGCGGGGGCGCCAGCGCCCGTCGGCGAGCCGCACGAGTTCGCCGTGCAGGTCGAGGCGGAAGCCGTCGGTGTCGTCGTAGCGCACGAAGCGGCGCTCGCCGTCGCGGTGGATCGACGGCACGCCCAGCGCCCAGCCAAGGCCAAAGGCGCCGTTGGCCCCGCCGGAGTTGTAGGCCAGCGCCAGCGCCGGCCGGATGCCTGCCGGACCTGCCGGCAGGCGCAGGTCCAGGACATAGCTGCCGGTGCCGCGGTTATAGTCGGCCACGAAGTTGCCGCCCAGCCCGCGCACGTCGCCGCCGCCTTTGGGCAGGCTGACGCCCAGGGTGGACACGCCGGACAAGTGCGCCATGACGCCTCCTCACAGGCGGCTATGCATCCCGCACGGCCAGGTCAAGGAACCGCGCGGTCGGGTTCTTCCAGGCCAGCAAGCCAACCCGCCCGCCCACCGGTATCGACGCATCGCGCCCCGCGAGCACCGGCACGCCGTCGAGTGCGGCCACCAGCGCGTTGTCGACCACGGCCACGCTGAGCTGGTATGTCCGCCCGGCGTCATAGCCGGCGGCCGCATCCACGGCGGGCGTGTCGAGCTCGGCAAAGACGCCGGCCACCTTCTTGCCGAGCCGGCGGTAGCCCAGCGTGGCATCCATCAGGAAGTAGTAGAAATTGTCCGCATCCTGGTAGCGGAAGACCACGCCAATGCCGTCGTGGTCAGAGGCGAGGCGCGTGCGCAGGACCAGGTCCCGGCGCGCCGGCCAGCCGGCATCCGTCCTGCCGACCAGCATGGCGCCCGGCTTGGCCGCGCCGGCATCCTCCAGGGCGGCCGCGTGCAGGCCCGATTGCTGCAGGACGCGCTTGCCTGCCGGGTCGTAGCTCCACGCCCCGGGGCCGCCATCGGTGGCCCCCGGATCGTCGACGATCTCGAAGCCCGCCAGCGGGTCGGCGCCGAAATCGCCTTGCGTCACCGTGCGGCCGCGCGGCACGTACGTGTAGTTGGCAAAGACAGCGACATTGCGGATCTTGTCCCAGCCAAACCCGGCGGCAAAGGCGGCAGCGTTGAGCCCCGGGTCGATCCGGATGACCCACGTGCCCGCGAGCGGGCGGCCGCGCAAACCCGCGAGTGCCGCATCGGCGGTGCCGACCAGTCCGTTCGCGTCGGTCACCGCGTTGGCGCTGGTCCCGTCCAGCTCGACCGTCACGGTCAGGTTCGCCGGGGATGCGCCCTCGACGGTCTCGAGGTTCAGATAGAGGTCACGGACTGTCGGCCCGGTGTGGTTGAAGGGCAGGTACGCTTCGTCGATGGCATAGCGCATTTCCCCGGTGGACTGGAAATTGAAGAACTCGTCCGGGAACTGGAAGCGCAGCGACAGCCCGAGCATCTGCTCGTCGCGCCCGGCCGCCGCCAGCTCCGCCCTGACCACGCTCGCTACCTGGCCGCTGTAGTAGGCGTCGTAGTAGAGGACAAGATGGACGTTGGTGATGGTGCGGTAGTCAACGTCGTTCACCTCCGGCGGCAGGTCGAGGACCCAGCCGCCGGCGACGCCGCTGTTCTCGAACACGGCAAGGACCTGCTCCTCGGTCGAGGTGAAGACGAAGCCATCGCCGCGCAGGTCGAAGCGCGACAGGATCATGGTCTCCGCCTTCTGCACGCGCGTCTGGACCGCGCCGTTGCGGTTGCGGTCCAGGGAAATGCCGCTGCTGGTCAGGGTGCCGTGCAGGCCGTCGGCACCGACCAGCCCTTCGATCACCACTTCCACGCGGCGCAGCTTGCGGCGGTAGGTGCCCGGGTTCCAGCGGTCGAATTCGTCGAGCGCGGTCTGGAAGTCGAGCCGGCCGGTCTGCTGGAAGTCCCGGCGGAACTGGAACGGGTAGCGGTCCGCGAGGGCGATGCTGACCTTGACCGGCGCCTTCTTCGCGGTCTCCAGCAGGCGGTCGTAGCTGAACTGGTCGATGTCGGCGAGCAGCAGGTCGGCGGCCATCAGGCCGTCCAGTTCGCTGCGCGCGTAGTCGAAGCGGATCCGGTTCACCGTGGTGTCGTATTCGAACTCGTAGGCGCGCTCCATCAGGAACGCCGCGCCGATGGCCCAGTCGAGGTAGCGCCGGCTGATCTCGCGCTGGGCTTCGGCCAGGTTGTCCCACAGCTCGGGGGTCAGCTCCTGGTCCTCGAAGGCATTGAGCTGGCTCTTTGCCTGGGCGGCGCGCAGTTCGGCAAGCTGCTGCTGGGCCTGGGCTGCCCCGACGCCCTTTGCGGCGACCTTCGCCTGGGCATTGGCCAGGGCCAGGTCCCCGCCGAGCTGGTCGATCTTGCGGTCCATGTCGCGCAGTTCGAGGTCGCGGGTGGCCTTGTTGCGGCTGCGGTTCATGGTGCGCAGGATGTCGCCCTTGGACACGTCCTTCGTATAGTAGAAATCCGACGTGCCGGTGATCCCGGTATAGGTCTCGTGGACATAGGTGAGCTGGATGCCGAGCTGCTGGGCAAAGTCCGGATCGACATGCACGCCGCCGTCCGGCGCCGAATAAAGCGCACTGATCTCGTCATAGAAGGCGGTTTGCTCGGCAACGGCCTCGTAGTCGTCCCGCGACGCCTGCGCTTGCTCGATGCGCTGGGCAGCCAGCGCCGATGTCTCCTTGGCCACGCGCTCCTGCTCCTGGGCAAGGGCGACCTTCTGCTTCTCGACATTGACCGCCGACTGCTGCGCGGCCACGGCCTGTTCGAGGGTGAGCCGGGTGAATGCCTCCTTCTCCGCCGTGCTCTTGAAATTGAGGTAGGCCCGCTCGGCCTGGACCGCCTGGTTGGCGAAGTAGCGCGCCTGGTTCTGCAGGTAGCGCCACGGATGAATCGGGATGATGTCGTCCGGGAAGCCAAGATAGTTGATGCCGTTGGCGATCTGCTGGAGGCTGGCGAGCGCCTGCAGCACGAGGATGCGCCGCTGGTACCCGATGCCATCGAATTGCAGCCAGTCGGGGGCGTTCAGCAAGGCCATCGTCTCGGCCGCCAGCGGCGCGAAGCTGCCCGCGTAGAGGGGGCCGTCGATCACGTAGCCGCCGGGCACGACCTTGACGATCCGCTCATAGGCGAGCCGCGCGGAGGCGGGGTCCTGCTGCCGGTAGTAGCGGTCGCCCTCGGCCAGGTAGGTGCGGGCCAGCCGGGTCCAGAGCATGGGCCGTTCGATGGCGAGGTTCAGGTAGCGATAGTCGCGCGCGAGCACGAAATAGTTCGCCGCCAGGTCGTAGCGGCCCAGCGCATGATAGGTATCGCCGAGCGCCAGCGGCAGCACGAAGCCGCGCACCTGGGCGAGGTAGGAGATGAATATGCCCGGCACGGTGAGGTCGATGCCGAGGTCCACCAGCCTGGCGGCATCGATGCGCGGCTGGTAGAGCGCAGTTTCGAGCGCGGCGGCGCCGTTGTCCGACAGGTCGATCGTGATCGCCCCGTCCCGCCCGGCGACGTCGACCGCGATCACCGGTGCCACCATGCCGACCTCTACCTGGTGCCACGTCACACCGCTCCTGAGCAACAGCGGCAGCCCCGCCGTCCCGACCGGCCGCGTCACGGACGCACTGCCCGGATTCAGCGCCTGGGTCACGCTCCAGTCGAGCCGGGCCGGCAACTGGTTCACCGCCGCGGCGAACCGCGTGGCGGCCCCGGCGCCATCGCCCGCGAGGCTGCTGACGACGCCAAGGTTGTGATCCATCGAGGCGGCTACGCCGGGACTGCGAAGGTTGCGGTACGTCTCGGCAGCCCGCGAAAAACCGGCCTGCGCGCCTTCGATGTCGCCGCTGGCCAGCGCGATGGCGGCCAGGATGGCATGGCCATCGCCCTGCTCCGCCTCGTTGCCGGCGCCCAGCGCGTCCTCGGCATGCCGGCGGGCCAGGTCGAATTCGCCCTGCCGAAGCAGCGTCAGGCTCAGGGCCTGGGACCGCTGCGCCTTGCCGGTGCCGCCGGCGTAGCGTTCGGTCAGTTCGGCCACGCCCGGCGGCGGCTCGATGGGCGGCATGATGTCCGCCGTCGGGCCAAGGGATGGCCGCAGGCGATGGATGCTGGCACTGGCTTCGAGGATCGGCTGGACCAGTTCAAGCCTGGAGAGCAGCTCGGGAGCGAGCTTGCCGATCACAGGTGGGAAGACGGGCCAGACCAGGACCGGCAGCAGGCCCCACGCGGCCAGATAGTGCGAGAGCGCTTCGCCGTAGCGCTGCCGGAAGAACGCCGCGTTGCCCTGGAGGACATGGGTCTGGATCCGCTGTTCGAGCGGCAGGTCCGAAGTGGGGTCGAGGATGGCTGCCAGGGAAAGTGACTTGGTGGTGTACACCTCGGCCAGGTAGGTCGGCATCCTGTGCTCCCGCGATCGATTTCACGCCGTGACAGCGAACGGCCACGGGCCATGCACCGCTACAGCCTAGTCGAAAGAACGGAAGATTCGTAGGAGAGGGCCAGCCGCGGGACGACCGCCGCCCCTGGTGAAAGCCGGCGGCTCCACTGTTCAGGGGCGGGACGCCAGGATCCCGGGTGGATCCAGTGCCTGGCGGCATAGCATAAGCAAATACTTATGCTTACGAGAAAAACGTTTAATTATCATTAATGCATTGCCATGGCTACGCTTGGATCGAAGTCACCAGATCCCGGGGCGTTCGATCATGGGCCAGTCAACCAGCTATCCAGGCACTGCTGCAGAGTCGATGCCGACACAATGGCATCAATGGCATCCCGGTGTCGACAGGGAGCCGCCTCTCGGCGCCCATCTCGTCACGGCGCGGCACGGCTACAGCCACCATGGCATCTATGTGGGCGATGGCAAGGTGGTGCACTACGCCGGTTTTTCCGGGTCGTTGCGTTGCGGCCCCGTAGAGGAAGTCAGCGTCGCGCGTTTCGCCGGCGGTCACGCACTTTCGGTCGAGCCCGGCCCCCGTCCGGTCTACCTCGCGAACGAAGCCGCGCAGCGTGCGCGCTCACGGCTGGGCGAGAATCGCTACAGGCTGCTGACCAATAACTGCGAGCACTTCTGTGCCTGGTGCCTTTATGGCGAAAGCCGCAGCGAACAGGTGCGCGCGTGCTTCATCGACCCTGTTGCGGCCCTGCGGACCGCGCTATGCCTGCTCACGGCATGCCTTGCGTCGGCTTCGCCGATGTGGCCCATCGGCACTGCCGTGGCCTGACCCGTGCCGGCCTGGCGCGGCATGGCCTTAGCGTGATTTGCCCCGCACACTCTTCCTGGCATTCCCGGCGCGAGGGGCGTCCTTGCCCGCCAAGGCGCCTGCGCCGTTCATCTGCTCCATCCACGACAGGGCGTCGACGTACGACAAGAACTGCTGGAGATATCCTGGCGACAGCTCCCGCATCAGCAAGAGCGCCCGGTGCACCAGGTGGTTCGAGTTGAGCGGGCCGGCATTGTCGGGAACCTGCTGCTGCGACTGCCGCAGTTGCCGGTCTGAACTGACCCTGAGCCTGGACCAGGTTTCCCTGAAATGATCGAGCACCTCCAGTTCGGGAAAGGCGGCTAGTCCGGGCCGGGGCTCCCTTGCTGCCGCGCCGCCGCCGTCAGCCGGCGGCCGGCCGGCGGCGTGGCTGGTGGCGTGACTGGCGATGTATTCGACAAGCTCGCCAAGCGCCCCGCGAGCGGGCGCGGGTGCCGCGGGCGCGCCAGCGGCATCGCCACGCTTGCGTGCGGCGCTTTCGAGATCGTCGCCATATGCCTTGAGCAGCTTGGACAGCCGGTCGTCCAGGAGGCGCCGCGCCTGGCCGCCGTGGCCGGCTGCCCGCCGGTCGAGCGCGTCCATGAAATGAAAGCGGATGGGATCGAGGCGATCGGCGCCGCGCTCGCGCCATGCGTCGAGCGTCGCCCGGGCGTGGCTTGTCCCGCCGCCACCGTTCCCGCCAGCCTGGGTCTCGTCATTACTCACGGGGCTTCACCGTCGCCCGGGATGGCCTGGGGATAGGCGCGATTTCCACCCGGCGGTTCTTCGCCTGCCCCACGGCATCGGCATTCGACGCCACGGGCTGTGCCGAGCCGAACGCGGCCGCAAATACCGAGGACGACGGAATACCGTCATCGACCAGCGCGCGGGTCACGGTCAATGCGCGCTGGGCCGACAGCTCCCAGTTGTCGGCGAACCGGCTGTTGCCCTCGCGCATCTGCTTGTCGTCGGTAAAGCCGCTGACCATGAGGATTTCGTCCCGGGCCTGGAGGTACGCGGACAGCGGGCCGGTGAGGCTCTTCAATACGTCCCGGCCCGCGGGCTGCAACTGATCGGAATTCAGCGCAAACAACACGTTGCCGCTGATGCCGATACGTCCATTGACCAGCGTCACCCGGCCCGCCGCCAGCGGCCCCGCCAGCGCGTCTTCCAGGGCCTTGCGGCGCTGCGTCTCCACCTGCCGCCGCTTGACCTCTTCCTCCAGCCGGGTCGAGAGTTCCAGCTGCACGCCGATCACGCCCACCAGGATCAGAACGAATGCCCCGAGCAGCACCGACATCAGATCGCCAAAGACGGCCCAGGTCGGTACTGCCGGCTCCAGCCCGCCGTCGATGTCCTCGCTCATGCTGCCTCGGTGCCGGCGGATGCCCGCTCGCCGGCGAGCTGTTGCAGGTCTTCGACGATCTGCTTTTGCGACAGCATGCTCAGGTCGATGACTTCCCTGGCCTGTGCCACGTAATACGCAAGTTGCTCGTCGCTGCGCGAAATGGACTTGTCCATGGCCGCTTCGATGCGCTGCAGGTGAGCCACCAGCTTGTCGTTCGACTCGCCAAACGACTGCACGGCGACGCCGAATGCTTCACCCAGGCTCGCCACCTCGACGGCGCTGCCGGTGACCTGCGCGGCCACTTCCGAGAGCTTCCCGGTTTCGGCCTCGACCTTGTCGGTGAACCGGGTGCCGACGCGATCGAGCAGCTCGGCCGACGTGGCGACCAGCGCGTCGACCGCCGTCCGTTGCTCGGTGGAGGCGTGATTCACGGCATCGAGCAGGGTGCCCAGCGTTTCCAGCAGGCGGCTGCGCTCCTCCAGTATCGCGTTGTCGTGGGCCAGGCTGTCGGAGAGCTTCTGGCGCAGTTCGCCGATGACGTCGGCCGCGGCCCTGGGCGCTTCCGAGGCGGCTTGCACCAGCCGGCCGATCTCGGCAATCGTCTCGCTGGCGTGTGCCTGCGTCCGGGACGAGATATCGCTTGCGGTCCGCGCCAGCGTCTCGCAGATTTCCTGCTGCCGGCTCGCCGTCTGCGTGCTGGTCTGTTCCCATTCCTTGCGCAGCGTGGCTGCCATCGCGGCGAGCGACTCGGTCCAGGCCGCCAGCCGCTGCTGGTCCCGCGATGCCAGGTCCGCCTGCAGTTGCGCGGCAGCCTTGGGGGCCTCGGCGGCGGCTTGCACCAGCCGGTCGATCTCGGCGATCGTTTCGCTGGCGTGTGCCTGCGTCCGGGACGAGATATCGCTCGCGGTCCGCGCCAGCGTCTCGCAGATTTCCTGTTGCCGGCTCGCCGTATGCGTGCTGGTCTGCTCCCATTCCTTGCGCAGCGTGGCTGCCATCGCGGCGAGCGACTCGGTCCAGGCCGCCAACCGCTGCTGGTCCCGCGATGCCAGGTCCGCCTGCAGTTGCGCAGCAGCCTTGGGGGCCTCGGCGGCGGCTTGCACCAGCCGGTCGATCTCGGCGATCGTATTGCTGGCGTGCGCATGCGTCTGCGACGAAATCTCGCGCGCGGTCTGGGCCAGTGCTTCGCAGATTTCCTGCTGCCGGCTGGCGGTGTGTGCGCCCGTCAGTTCCCATTCCGTGCGCAGCGTGGCTGCCATCGAGCCCAGCGATCCGGTCCAGGCCGCCAGCCGTTCCTGGTCGCGCGATGCCAGTTCCGCCTGCAGGGCCGCCGCGGCCTGCGGGGCCTGCGCGGCGATTTGCACCAGCCGGTCGATTTCGGCGACCGTGTTGCTGGCGTGCGCCTGCGCGTGGTCCGACATGTCGCGCGCGGTTTGTGCCAGCGTCTCGCAGATCGCTTGCTGCCGGCTCGCGGTCTGCGCCCCCGCCTGCTCCCACGCCTGATTCAGCGCCGTCGTCATCGCACCGAGCGTCTCGGCCCATACCGCCAGCCGCTGTTCATCCCGCGCTGCAAGCTCCGCCTGCAGGCCGGCATGTGACTGGCCCACCGCGCGCACCAGCGATGCCGAGTGCTGCTCCAGGGTCGCCGCGGCCGCCGCCAGGGCGTGCTGGTTGTCGCCTGCCAGCTTCGCGCTGACGCGTTCGTGCCGCGCCAGTACGTCGCTCCACGCCTCCGATACGCTGCCCGCCGCGGTCTCCAGGCGGGTCGAGACGTTTTCCAGCAGGCTGGCCGAGCGCTGCTCGAAAGTCGCGGCAAAGCCGTCGAGCGAGCCGCGCAGGTCCCGGGCAAGCGCCTCGTTCGCACGCTGCTGGCCCGCCAGCGCGTCGCCCCAGATCCCCGCCACCTTGGTCGTGGTGGCCTGGAATCCCGTGGACAGGCCATCGAGCTGACGCTGCACGGCCTGCGAGACAGCGTCGTGCAACGACGCTGTTTCGCGCGCAAGACCTGCCATCGTGGCCTCCACGGCCGGCTGCAGCGCCGCACCCGCCGCGCGGGCGCTTTCCGCGACGCCTTCCCTGAGCGACTGCTCCATGGCGCCGGCCAGGCGGCTGTATACGGCCTCGGCCTTGCCCTGGAAGGCGTCCTGGCTGGCCATCTGCCGCTCGTTCATGGCGGCGCTCTGCTGCTCCATGGCCGCCATCATGGCCTGCAGCCGGTCAACCAGGGCGGGCATCGCCTGCGCCTGCTGTTGCAGCAGCTTGAAGGATGCCTCGCGCTGATGGGCCTGCGAATAGATGCGCAACGTCGTCGCGATCTTGGCGTCCAGCATCTGCGCCGCCTGGATCCGCGCGTGCCGGCACAAGGTGGAAAGCAGCCCCAGCATCGCGGAAGTGGCCACGCCGGCGATCGAGGTGCCGAACGCAAAGCCCAGGCCCTTGACCGGTGCGGCCAGCGAATCGCGGATCGCCTGCAAGTCCGTCGCGCTTTCCAGCGCCATCCCGGTGCCCCGCAGCGTCACCACCATGCCCAGGAACGTGCCCAGCATGCCCAGCAGCACCAGCAGGCCCACCAGATACGGCGTCAGCGACGGCCCCGGCAAGCCCACGCGCTCACCCTCGATGCGCAGCCGCACCGCATTGCGCAGGCTGGGGTGCAATTGCTCAAGCCAGGAGCCCAGGCTGGCCGGCGCTTCGGACAAGCCTGCCACGGCGTGCGTCAGGCCGGATGTGGCCTGCTGATAGCGCCACAACTCGAGCGCGCCCGCCAGGTAGAAAGCGCCAACCAGCATCGTGACCGCCAGCGCCAGCGCATTCGAGCCGACATAGCCCACGCCGATCCAGCACACAGCGATCAGACCCGCCAGGAAAACAGCAAACTTAACAAGATATCGGGACATGGCGCCCTAATTAGCTGGTGCGAAAAGCCGCGAGCAGGCCTTCTACCGGTTGTAGACGAACTTCCAATTCAGCGAGCAACACGCTCTGCATATCCTTGCGGAACACTTCCAGCCATGCGCCGGGCGTCACCGCCGCGGGGCGTTCGGCGGCCTCGGCGGCCTCGGCGTCCGCCAGCGCCGCCTTCTCCGCCCGGCGCAAGCGCTCGAAGTGCCCTGCGAGCAACGTGGGCACCGTAGCCAGGAGGCTGCGCTCGCGCACGACCAGCGCTCCCTCCATCACGCCATCCACCGCCGCGAGCCGGGCCATCTCTGGCGACCTGCCGGCCAGCATGCCGCGCAGGCGGGTGCGCAAGTTGCCGATATTCGTCTCCATCGTCTGTTGCAAAGAGAGATAGCGCTGACGAAAAGTAGCGTAATCGACATCCGTGTCCACGTGTGCTGCCTTCGTGGGCACCGGCGCGCGCCCGGACCGCCTGGCGGCGGTGGACGCGGTATCGCCGGCAATGGCATCCGCCAGCGCGGTCCGCACGCGCGCGCATTCGCGCTCCTCGGCGCTGCCGAATGTCCGCGCGCCGGTGGCAACCGCCGGCGGACTGCCGTTCAGCGCCCCGGACAGCGCAATGGCATCCGTCCAGCCAAGCCATTGGCTCAGCCGGTCCGACAGGGATTGCCTGGATTCGGGAACATCGACGTCCGTCAGGCGAGCAAGCAAGCGAACGAGCGTCGGGCCGCTGAAACCTGTGTGCCGAGGGGCTTGCACCATACCACCAGAGTCAAAAAAGGGAGGAGTTTACACCCCCGACGGCAGGACGCCTGCTACTGCCCGCTGTCCGGCCGCCATCCGTACCCGGTGTCGACCGACATGCCGCGCGCCCCCGGCGTCAGCGACGAACCGCTGGCGGCAGCGGCGCGCGACCTGGGCGAAATGGATCGCTTAGTTCAACCCACCTGTCCGGCGTGCTCGCCGCCAGCATGCTGACGGCGTTGATCAGCGCCGGCATGGCTTCACCGAAGCGGCTGTCCGGCAGAAGGCCGCGCAGGGCCTCAGGCGCCTGCCCCACCCTGTTCGACGCGCCGGAGCGCGGCGCCCACCTCGCCATAGAATTGCCGCAACGCGGCGGCTTCCAGATCGGGGGGCTGCAGGGCCGGCCACAGCAGCGCGACGATATCCCGCGCCGTGCGCTCGATATCCACTTCCCGCTGCCGCGCGATGGCGTCCCACAGGATATGTTCCATCGGCCCGAGGATGGCCGAGCGCAGCAGGCTGAGCGGCAGGTCGGTGCGGATCTCGCCGCTCTCCCGCGCCCTTGCCAGCAGGTCCATCAGCGGCGCGGTGTAGCGCCGCTGCAGTGGCACGAAGACTTCGCCCAGGCCGGGGCCCTTGGCACGGCCTTCGGACAGCACCAGCGCGCACAGCCCGGTGCCCTGGATCAGGAACAGGCGCAGGTGGGTGCGGACGTAGAACTCGAGCTGGACCTTGGTGCTCTGGTCGCGCGGCAGGCCTTCCTCGACCACGCCGATGATCTCGTCGTACCAGTCTTCGATCACGCGCGCGCAGAGTTCGCGCTTGCCGTGGAAGTAGGTGAAGACGGTGGCTTCGGAGATGCCCAGGCGCTGGGCGATCTCGGTGGTGGTGGCGCGCTCGTAGCCCAGCTCGGCGAAGACTTCGCGGCTGACGCGCAGGATATCGCGGATGCGCTGCTCCGCCTTGGCGCCAGCGGGGACGCGGCGCCGCACCATGATGTCGTCCATCGACTTGTTACCTCGCTTGCCGGGAGCCGGCGATTATAGTGCGGCGCAGCAAACACTGGCGCTGACTGGCCGCCCGGGCATGCTGCGGCGCAGCCTCGGTGCGTGTCATGGCATTGTAATTGATCTTTACTCAACTCAAGGTTGCTTTTTTCGGAGCCAGCGTGTACTTTTGCACTCAGCGCGCCTGACTATCCGCCTAATACATAGGCCAGGCGGGCAAAAAATATGCGCACCCCGAAACTTGAGCCTTACTCAACAAAGTTGACCAAGACTCAGAAATCCGGGGTTCAGACAAGATTGCGACAGCGCTTTGGAGACGAGTATGACGATGCAGGGTGCGGCTGACCCATCGACTTTGCCCATGGCGGGACGTTCCCATGTACGGGGCGAGACCGACATCCCTTTGTCCGAGCTGACGGTGCCGGCCTTGCTTGCCGGAACGGTGGCGCGCTTTCCCGGCCGGGAGGCGGTGGTATTCCGCGAACAGGGGGTGCGCTGGACCTGGCTGGAATTCTCCCAGGTGGTGGATGCCATGGCGGGCGGCCTGCGCCTGCTGGGACTGGAGCGCGGGGACCGCATCGGGATCTGGTCGCCCAACCGGGTGGAATGGCTGGTGACGCAGTTCGCCACCGCGCGCCTGGGACTGGTGCTGGTCAACATCAACCCGGCCTACCGTCTGTCGGAGCTGGAATACGCGCTGAACAAGGTGGGCTGCAAGGCGATCGTGGCGGCGGAATCGTTCAAGACGTCACGCTACCTAGAGATGCTGCAGACGCTGGCGCCGGAACTGGCCACCAGCGAGCCGGGCCACCTGCAGGCCGCGCGCCTGCCGGCGCTGCGCTGGGTGATCCGCATGGGCGGCGAGCGTACGCCCGGCATGCTGAACTACGATGCGCTGCTCACGCACGGCACGCATGCCATCACCGGGGAGCTGGACACCATCAGCGCTTCGCTGGACCGCAATGACCCGATCAACATCCAGTTCACCAGCGGCACGACCGGCGCGCCCAAGGGCGCCACGCTGACGCACCGGAACATCGTCAACAACGCGCGCTTCATCGCCATGGCGATGCGCTTCTCCGAACAGGACAAGCTGTGCATCCCGGTGCCGTTCTACCACTGCTTCGGCATGGTGCTGGCGGTGCTGGCGTGCGTTTCCACCGGCGCGTGCATGGTATTCCCCGGCGAGGCGTTCGAGCCGGTGGCGACCATGGCGGCCGTCAGCGAGGAGCGCTGCACCGCGCTGCATGGCGTGCCGACCATGTTTATCGCGCAGCTCGATCATCCCGATTTTGCGAAGTACGATTTCTCCTCCCTGCGCACCGGCATCATGGCGGGCTCGCCCTGCCCCATCGAGACCATGAAGCGCGTGATCGCGCGGATGCACATGGCCGAGGTGACGATTGCCTACGGCATGACCGAGACCAGCCCGGTGTCGTTCCAGAGCGCCACCACCGATCCGCTCGACAAGCGCGTGACCACGGTGGGCCGCATCCAGCCGCACCTGGAAGTCAAGATCGTGGACGGCGCCGGCGAGATCGTGCCGGTTGGCGAGAAGGGCGAGCTGTGCACGCGCGGCTATTCGGTGATGCAAGGCTACTGGGACGACGAGCCGCGCACGCGCGAGGCGATCCGCGACGGCTGGATGCATACCGGCGACCTGGCCACCATCGACGAAGAGGGCTACTGCAATATCGTCGGCCGCGTGAAGGACATGCTGATCCGCGGCGGCGAGAACATCTACCCGCGCGAGATCGAAGAATTCCTGTTCCGCCACCCGAAGGTGCAGGCCGTGCAGGTGTTCGGCGTGCCGGACGCAAAGTACGGCGAGGAAGTGTGCGCGTGGATCGTGCTCAAGCCGGGCGAGACCGCCACCGAGGATGACATCCGTGCCTTCTGCCGCGACCAGATCGCGCACTACAAGATCCCGCGCTATATCCGCTTCGTCAGCGAGATGCCCATGACGATCACCGGCAAGGTGCAGAAGTTCGTGATGCGCGACAGCATGACGAAGGAACTCGGGCTGAGCGAGAACAAGACGGCCTGAAGATCCTGCCGGTCCCTGCCCCCATCCGACGCAAGGCCGCCCTGCCCCGGGGCGGCCCATCCAACCAGACTACGAGCATTGATATGAACGAACTCCCCGGCCTGAATTTCCGCCTCGGCGAAGACATCGACATGCTGCGCGAGAGCGTGCGCAACTGGGCGCAGGCCGAACTGGCCCCGCGCGCCGCCGAGATCGACCGCACCGACCAGTTCCCGATGGACGCCTGGAAGAAGATGGGCGACCTGGGCGTGCTGGGCATCACGGTGGCCGAGGAATACGGCGGCGCCAACACGGTGGCCGAGGAATACGGCGGCGCCAACA